>NZ_WUBV01000020.1:70754-143846 GCF_009807105.1 Natrialba sp. INN-245
ATTTCGGTCGAGTCCCGTTCCGGTGTGCCTGTGTCTGGAACCCGAAGTCGACCAGCAGTCAGCGGAACCCGACGTCGAACCAGCAGTCGACGAAACCCGGGGACGAGACAGCAGTCGAACCGGCTTGCAGTCGCAGTGCACACCGTGTTACGAGCAGGTCGTGAACGATCGGACGTCTCATGGCACAACCACAGCGCAGACCGGATTCCTCGAGTCTCGCGGAAGTCCTCGACCGAATCCTCGACAAAGGCGTCGTCATCGACATCTGGGCGCGGGTATCGGTCGTCGGGATCGAACTCCTGACGGTCGAAGCCCGCGTCGTCGTCGCCAGCGTCGACACCTTCTTACACTACGCGGAGGAGATCGCAAAAATTGAGCAAGCCACCGCCGAGGGCGAACTCGAGGAACTGGAAGAACTCGAGGTCGAGCGTCGACCCGAATCGTCACCCCAGTCAGCCTCAGAGTAACCCCGATGGCGGACGACTCCTCGCGAACGCGCAAAGTCCGCGGCCGGAAGATCAGGAGCGACCGCTCGAGCAAAGAGGGGCGCCGGGCGAAGAAAGAACTCGCGCGGACGGCGGCGGCGAACGCCCGAGAGCGCGACGGCGACAGCCCGTTGTCCGAACCCGACGAAGTCGTCCCCGAACCGTTCGTCGAGACCGACGCTGTTGCCTCGCTTCGCGACCGAATCACGGGCTGGCTCGAGGCCGATCAACCGGTACACCTGATCGGCCCCACCGGCTGTGGCAAGACGGCACTCGCGCTGTCGGCGGCCGCCGACCGTGGACGGCCGGTCGTCTGGCTCAACGGCGACGAGGCCGTCGACACCGCGGCGCTCGTCGGCGCACACGCGGGCGGGGAACGGTACAAAGAAGACGACCGCTTCGTCGGCGGCGTCAGCAAACAGACCGAAATCGTCCGCGAGCGCTGGATCGACAACCCCCTCTCCGTGGCAGTTCGGGAGGGCGCGACGCTCGTCTACAACGAGTTCTCGCGAAGCGATCCGTCGGCCCACAACGTCTTGCTCTCGGTGTTCGAGGAGGGCGTCCTCGAGCGTCCGGGAAAGCGCGGCGAGGATCGAACGATCGACGTCCACCCCGAGTTCCGGGCGATCGTCACCTCGAACGACGTCGAGTACGCGGGCGTCCACGATCAGCAAGACGCGTTGCTCGACCGGTTCGTCGGCGTCCACGTCGACTACTACGACGAGGAGACCGAACGGGATATCGTCAGCTCGCACGTCGACCTCCCGGAGGAGGACGTCGAGACGATCGTCCGAGCGACACGAGCGCTTCGCGACGAACTCGACGTCGTCGTCGGAACGCGGGCGGCGATCACCGCAGCCACGGGGATGACGGTGTTCGACGGCGACGAGGAGGTGATCGACGAGGGGTTGCTGACGGAGCTCTTCACGGACGTCCTCGCACCGAAGATCGCCGGCGAGAACGGCAGTATCGAGGAGCTACGAGCGAGCATCGGTGAGACAATCTGACGTTCAGCTATGGCCGAAGCCGACACCCAGGGATCGACCGACCAGTGTAAGGCGCTCACAGCCGACGGTGAGCGCTGTTCGCGACCGGCCGCCGAGGACGGCTTTTGCTACCAACACGACGAGAGTGATCCAACCGTGAGTGACAGTCAAACAGCCGACGAAGGCGAACAGAAACAACAAGACGCAGAGACCGAACGCGAGAGCCGAAGCAGGGAACTCGGCCCCGATATGATCGCCGAGGAGAAAACCGATCCCGACTCGATCGACGCCGAGGACGTCGACGCCGACGAGACGATCGAAGGCGTCCTCGCCGTTCGACAGACCGTCCAGTCGAGCGCCGGCGATCTCATCGGCCGCGAGTTCGACGGGGTCAGCGAGATCGTACCGACCGACGACGGCTGGCTCGCGATCGTCGAGGTCGTCGAGCGACGAGCGGTTCCCGACACCCAGGACATCATCGGCCGGTACGAGGTCGAACTCGACGACGACGTCACAGTCCACGGCTACCGACGGCTCGATCGCTACCGTCGCGGGGATACGGCCGCCTTCGAGTAGCGCCCTCGCTTCGGCCTCGGAGAAGCCAAGTCGATATCGGACGGACCGCGTCGATGTCGGCCGAACTGCATCGGTGTCGGCTTCTCGAGTCCGGCAACGGTGAACTGGCAAGTAGCGAATCGAGGGTGATCAGTATCGCTTCCGACCGTTAAGAGAGGTGTGTGGTGACGTCGGTCGAGGAGACCATCCCAACGTAGTCGTCGTCGACGACCGGCAGGTGTTTGATTCCGTAGGTGGTCATCATCGCAGCGACTTCCTCCATGTAGAGATCCGGCGTGGCGGTCTCCACGTCGGTCGTCATCACGTCGGCGACCTCGAGCTCCGAGACGTTTCGTCCGTCGGCAACGGCGTCGAGAACGTCCGTACTGCTGATTATCGCTCGAGGCGTCGTCTGTACGACCAGTGCGTTGATATCCTTCCCGCGCATCTGCTGGGTAGCTTCCATCACCGTAGCGTCCGGCGAAATCGTCTCGAGCGGTGTCGACATCACGTCTTCGACGGTAACCCTATCGGGAGAACTCATATCAGTACGAACGGATTCGATCGTTATGGTACTTTCCGTCGAGCCGTCATACGGATTGCTGTACCGATTTACCGGTGTAACTGTGACACGTCTGCAATCGCACCGGCAATGGCGTACAGCAGACCGTATGAAACGTGCGTTTTCTGGTTCAGGGTTATAGTAACAACTGCAACGATGTACACACTGATCGCCGATCCGTCTGGCGATCAGGTGTGCAATGACTTGCAGTGGCTACTATAGTACTCCGACAAGCGTCGACTGCAGGGTCGACTCGAACCACACCACCGAATTCGACCCTGCAGTGCTGGCGTGCCAAAGCAGTAGGCGGTAACGGACCACCGGATGGAGCCGTGGTTTCGAGTACTGTCTCGGCCTGTCACCGCGAGATCAGTTCACATGCCCGTCGTGCACGGACACGGACCTCCCGGTTTGGGTCGTCCGCCGCGAGTTCCGCGAGTCGTTCGTAGACGCCCTCGAGCGTCGCGTCGGTCTCGAGGCCAACACGGCCGAGTGTCGTCGCGGCAACGCCGCGTACGCCCGGATCGTCGCTCTCGAGGTTCGTGGCGATCACCTCGGTGTGGTCGACGAGGGCTGCCGGTCGAGCGGTGGCGATCGACTCGAGACACCGGAGCAGATCCGCGGTCACCGCCGCTGGCGGGTCGTCGTCGACGAACGTGACGATTTCGTCGGCCGAGGGTGCCACGTCGACCGGCGACTCTGCTGCCAGTTCGGCGAGACAGTAGGCGACCGTATCGTGACACTCCAGAGACGGCTGTGCGAGAAGCGCCCGAAGCTTCGGAACGGCTGGAAGGCACACTCTCGGCTGTTCCTCGACGTTCTCCCGGATCGTCCGGACGGCCTCTCGCTGTGCAGTTGCCGTCCGGTCATCGAGCTGTACGAGAACCGACGGCAGATCGAACGAACAGGAGTTCGGTCGCTGCTCGACGGACTCTCCCCCATCCCTATCCATGATCCCGGTGGGAGCATGATTGATAGAAGGTAAAAGCCTTCCGGCAGTTTAATTCGAAACGTCTAGGAAGAAAGGAGAGTCACGCGAGCCACTCGTCGGGCTTCGTGTCGTAATCGACGTCGTCGGCCGCGAGGTGTTCGACGTCGTTCCACGGCACATCCTCCATCGTGACCTGCTTGCCGTCGTAGCGAATCAGCTTGCCGCGTTCCTCGGCTTCCGGTTCGCGATTCCGACGCTTCGCCACTTCGATGTCGTGTTCGTCGACTTCCTTGACGATCGTCAGCAGATTCACAGGTCGGCCCCACAGCTCGAAGATCCGTTTGAGCGTCTCTCGAGCCTGGCCGATGTCGAGCATGACGCCGTTGTACTGGTGGCCCAACAGGAGCTCGTTGGCGTTGTTGTAGTTGCCGTCGTAGACCGCGATCGTCGGTTTGCCGAAGTTGGTGAACTGCAACAGGAGCTTCTTTTTGACGTCCTCCGCGGCGTCGCTTGCCACGTGAAACTGCCCGGTCGCCTGGGAGTGTTCGTAGGTGAAGTAGTCGTTTTCCGTGATGAACTCCTGGGTGAGAAACTCGTCCAGGAAGGTCACGTCGTTGTGGCTCTCCCGGACGTCGAACATCCGATCCCACCCTGCAGTGAAGTCGACCTCCGCGAGCGCCTCCTCGAGCGACGAGTAGCGGGCGTCGTCGAACAGGTAGCGGCCGATCCGCTCGAGTTCGTTCTGAGTGACCCGCGAGAGGAACCCGCGGTTCTGTCGTTTGACCAGGGAGTAGTGGCGGCGTGCCAGCCCCTCGTCGGTGAGCACTTTCCAGGGGTACTTCGCGATGTCGATCTCTCCCTCGCGCGCCCGCTCGAGTGCTTCGCGGTCGACCCACTCGTCGGGCGCGTCCTCGAGCTGGTCGAGCGTCTCCCGGGTGATGGTGTCGATCGATTCGGGTGGCTCGAGCGTCTCGAGGACGTCGTCGACGTCGACGACGTCGGTGAGGTTTCGCCAAGATATGCCCTCGACGCGAAGGAGCCGCTCTAAGACCTCGCGACGGTTGGTGGTGTTTTCGACGTACTCCCATAGCTCCATGCCGAGACTGTAGGGATTCAGCCCGCCCGAGGCCAGCACCTTCGCCATGTGATCGGCGTAGTTCAGGAACTCGTCGTCGCCAGCGAAGACCTCGTCGGTCATCATCGTCGACTCCCAGTAGGCCGCCCAGCCCTCATTCATCACCTTCGTCATCTTCTGGGCGGCGAAGTAGTACGCCTCCGCACGCATCATATCGAGGACGTCACGTTGCCACCCCTCCATCTCGACGGCGCGTTCGGACTCTCCGTCGTACTGCTTGCCGTGTTCGCGGACGAACGCGAGCAGGTCCTTCTGGGTCTCTTCTGGGAACGTCACCTGACCGTCCTCGGCCTCGAGTTTCTCGAGCCACTCCTCGTCGAACACTTCGCCTTTGATCTCCTCGGAGAGCTCGAGTTCGTCGAGCTTTTCGGCGAGATCCTCGTCGATCTCTGCGGCCGGGCCGTCGACGTCGAGTCGGCGCTCGAACACCCGGTGTTGATCGATGTTGTCCTCGAGGGAGAGGCAGTGGTCGACCCACTTCTCGACCTCGGCGCGGTCGATCTCAGGATCGGACATGTACTCGTCGATCGCTCGAGCGTGGCGCTCTAACATCGCGGCAGCGTTGACCTGATCGTCCTCCGAGCGGCCGCTCGTGAACATGCCGAACCACTCGTTGTTCGCGAAGAAATCGGAGTGGGCCTCGACGTGGGTGATGACGGCCTTCTGGTCGGCCAGCGTGTTCGACTCCTGTAAGAAGGCGTGGGCCGGGTTGTCGTTGTTGACGATCTCGAAGGCCTTCCCGCCGGTGTACTGGCCCTGTTTCTGCTGGCGGTCGTACTGCATTCCCCACCGCCAGTGGGGATACCGCGACTGGAATCCGCCGTAGGCGATGAGTTCGTTCATCTCGTCGTAGTCGATGATCCAGTAGTTGACCGGATACGGTTCGAGGCCGAGTTTCTCCGCGAGATTCCGGGCTTCCCGCACCGGTTCCTCGAGTTCGCTTGCGATCGCCTGTTTGCGGAACCGTTCCGCGTTGGAGTTTGAGTTACTCATGGAAATCACCGATTTTCGTGAGTTCGAAGCGAACGACGTTTGCTTCGTTACTCATCGTCGTCATCTTCCGTGCTGAGAATGCGGTAGATCGCGTCGGTTACGTCGCTCTCACCGTTGACGTACGCGACCGCGACATCGTCGGAATCGGTGCCGAAGTGGCGCTCGAGTTCCTCGGCGTGGGTCGCGTTGATCGCGTTGCCGCTTGGCTGGGTCTCGACGTAGGCGTGGAGGTTGGCGTCGATCTCCTCCATCAGCGGGATGACGCGCTCTTCGGTGTCATTGGAAGAGTTTTCGGAGTCGCCGGCCGCGAAGACGTACCGGTTCCAGTCGCTCCAGGGGTACTCCTCTAACAACTCGGCGGCGAGTTCGTACGCGCTCGAAATCTTCGTCCCGCCGCCGGAGCGGATGCCGAAGAAGTCCTCGCGTTCGACCTGCCAGGCGTCGGCGTCGTGTGCGATGTAGACGAACTCGGCGTTGTCGTACTTCCCGGTCAGATACCAGTCCAGCGGCGTGAACGTCCGCTCGACGAGTTCGCGCTTTTTCTCGCGCATCGATCCGGAGACGTCACGGATGTTGACGACGACGACGTTCTTCTCTTTTTCCTCGATGATCTCCGGGTAGCGGTAGCGTTCGTCCTCGCGCCGGAAGGGGACGTGTTTGATCCCTTCGCGGCGGATCTGCTGGTGGACCGACTGGCGGTCGACGTTCTCCTCGACCGCCTCGATCGAGGACCACGTCCCCCGTTCCTCTTCGGGAATGTCGGCGTAAGCTTCCTCGATCCAGGCCATCGAGACCGGGAGGTTCTCGCCGCGGGCCCACTCGAAGACCTCGCGAGGCGTGATCTCCTCGACCTTACAGACTTCCCGCACGAAGTCCTCGTCGAAGTCCATCGCGAGCTTTCGTTTGAGTCCCTCCTTGAACATCCGCTCGAAGTCGAGCGTGCTGTCGGGCCCCGTCCGCGTGAGATCCGTAAACGGCCCCTCTTTCTCCTCGATTACCTTCTTCCCTTTCGGCTCCAGGTCGAGGCCGAGTTCCTCGTCGAGTTCCTGGGCGAACTCCTCGGGGTCCATCTCGTAATACTCGTGCTCGCCGCCTTCCTCGCCGGGTTCGCCCTCGTCACCGTCCTCGTCACCCGGCTGTGGCTGGGGCTGGCCGACCGGCTGGCCGACGTCGGGCGTTCCGCCGTCGCCCTGGCCGACGCCGCCTTTGTCACGCTGGTCGTACTCGAACTCCGGAAGCGAAACGATCTTGACGGGGATCTTGATCTCACCCGGTCGGCTCTGGCCGAGGTCGCCGTACTGGATGAAGTCGGCCAGATCCTCGCGGCGCTGTTCGCCGACCTCGCGAAATCGCTCCAGGTCGTCTCTCAGTCCCATCGGTAGCTCACCTGTCCCATGACGTGTCTGCTGGTCAGTTCGGCCGACGCCTCGGAGTAGTCGAACTCGGTGACCAAAGTTTCGATCGTATCCTCCTTGACGGTCTCCGTCTCCGTCCCGCTCGGCGGGTCGTCCCACTGGCGCGGATCGAAGTCCTCGAACGTCCGCCTGACGTCCTCCCAGTCGTGGCTCTCGAGGACCGACTTGATAACCGGAATCGCGGTGAGGTCGACGTTCTGGACGGCGAAGTCCTCGTCGCGGTGTTCCCAGGCGTGGCGATTCAGCGACGTGATGACCTTCTCACGGCGGAAGTTCTGGACGCTCTCTCTGGGAAGGTTGCCCTGGTACTCCTCCTCGGAGAACCGTCCGAGGTGTTCGACCTCGAAGAGTTTCATCTTGAGCGGATCGGGTTCGACGCGTTCGCCGCGGTCGTTGTACAGCGGCTCGTCGGTCTCCCACGCATAGACGTGTTCGACGTACTCGGCGACGGTCTCCTCGTCGACGCGTTTCTCGTGCATAATGGCCTCGATGACGTCCGACTCCTGTTGGTCGAAGATGTAGTTTTTCACCGGAACAACGCGGTTCTCGAACTCGGAGCGCTCGCCCGTCGAGAACACCGGCGCGTCAGCCATCTGTTCGGCCATCCCGTTTAACACGTCACGGGGCATCACGACGTCCTCGACCGGCAACTCTGCGTGGTGGCGCTCCCGGTCGGTCTGGAGCAACTCGGCGAGCGTGTCGCGAGTGTAGGTCACCGGGATCCCGTGTTCGCCGTCGTGGGCGCCGTCGGCGAAATCGAACTCGTCTTTCTCGCGTCGCGTATCTCCCTCCTGTAGGTACCCCTTATCGTAGATCAACGCTTTGTCGACCAGATCGAGTCCGTTCGGAAGGTCTTCCTCGTCAAGCCGGGTGACGACCGCGTACAGCGCGGCCGCCTCGATGGCGTGGGGCGCGAACTCCTCCGTCCGTGTCTCGCCGTCGCTACCTTTGACCGTCACCGTCACCGGCTCGCGGATCCGATCGGCCAACTCGTCGTAGCCATCGGCCTCCCAGACGCTCTTTTCGTTCGTCAGCTCCCGCCTGATGAGTTCACACTCGAGGCTCAGATTCGTCAGGTAGCCAAAGCGGTGCTTGTCGAGGCGTCGTTTGAGTGCCTTCAGCGGATCCATGCCGTTTCGGTCGGCGTGCTGGTTGAGCTGGGCCTCGAGATCGGGGTTCGAGATGATCAGCATCTGGGTGTCGACGTCCATCCCGATCGCCTTGTCCAGTTTCACGGACTGCTCGTCGGGGACGTTCAACAGCTTCTGAAGCAGGTCTGCGTGCTGGGCGGCGTCCTCGACGATCGTGAGGACGCCGTTGCCCTGCGAGAGGACACCGTCGTAGGAAAAGGCCTGCGGGTTCTTGCGTCCTCGCGAGTCGAGTTCCTGGAGCATGCCGTGCATCCAGGAGCCGACGAGTCGCTCCTTGGGTCGACCGTCGTCCTCGCTGTGGAGCACGCCGACGCCCTGGCCGACGTCGACGACGTAGTTTTTCACCCGCAGGTGGGTCTCGTCGGTGATCGCCGAGAACAACTCGTCCTTGCCCGCTCGGCGGTACCGCTCCTCTAAGAACTCGTACGCTTCCCTGGAGAACGGATCGAGCGCAGTGTCGACCCGAACGGGGACGTGGTCCTCGAGTTCGCCGTTGAGATCGGCCAAAATCCGATCGCGGACATCCTTGGGGAACACCGAGAGCGGATGTGCCTGAACCGGACTCTCGTACCAGTGTTGGTCGTCCGAGGCGGTGGGGTCCCCGCCGTAGCTCAAGCCCCGCTCCTCGGCGTCGGCCGTCGTGACGTTCCACTCGACCGTGTACCGACGCCCCTCCGGCGTCTTCGAGTACTCCCGAAGGCCGTTGACCAGACAGCGTTTGAGCTCTGATTTCCCGGTCGCCGTCGGTCCCTCGAACCAGACGATCTTCTCGTCTTTCGCCCGGCCCGCCGCGATCGATCTGAGGTCGTCGACGAAGCCGTTTAGCACCTCGGTGTTGCCGAGAATGGCGTGTTCGCCGTCGTTGTACGGGTCGTCGAAGAATCGGTAGCGCTCTTTCTCTTCGCCTTCCTCGACGACCGTTCGCGTTCCGGCGGCTTCGGTCGCCTCGAGGAGGTACTTCGAGGCGTGGGAGGCGATCGTCGGATTCTCGAAGATCCGATCGACGTACGCTGGAAGGCTCATCGGCTCCTCGTAGGTCTCCTCCAGCGCGCGGTCAGCCTCGGTAACGTAGTCGGTGCCGGTCATGTTAGTCTTCGATCTCTGCTTTGGCGACCTCCGCGCCGGCGAACTCGAGTACCTCTTTTGCCCCTTCCTCGGAGTAGCCCTGTTCGATCAGGGCGTCGATCCACGAGGACCGCTCGTCGTCGTCGAACTCGTTGGCCGACACGAGCGCGGAGAAGTTGATGTTGTGTTTCTTGTCCTCCCAGAGTTTGCGCTCGAGTGCGCGGCGCAGGCGCTCGTTGTCCTGTGGGTTGAACGCCTCGCCCTCTCGAGCGCGCCGAGAGACCCAGTTGCTCACTTCCTGACGGAAGTCCTCCTTGCGATCTTCGGGAATGTCGAGTTTCTCCTCGACCGAGCGCAGGAAGGTTTCGTCGGGCTCCTGCTCTCGCCCGGTCAACTCGTCTTCGATCGTGTCGTCGTCGATGTAGGCCATCACGTGGTCCATGTACTTCTCGCCCTGGCGCTGGATCTCATCCAGGTCGTAGGCCAGCGCGTGACGGACATCCTCGATCGCGCGCTCGCGGTACTCCTCGCGAACCGTCTCGAGATAGCGGTAGTAGGTCTCGAAGTTCTCCTCGGGGACCGAGCCGTGGTGCTCTAAGTTCTCCTCGAAGAAGTTAAACACCGTCAGTGGCGAGAGGAAGCCGCGCTGGCGGTGTTTCGAGTCCATGATCGCCTCGGCGATCTCGTCGCCGATAAAGCGCGGCGAGATGCCGACCATTCCCTCGCCGATCTCGGCTTTCGCTGCGGCCTCCTCGCGAAGCTTCTTGACGTCGATGTCGTCACCCTCGTCGATCTCGCCGTTGTACGCTTTGGCCTTTGTCAGCAGTCCGACGGTCTCCGTGTCGGGGTCTTCGATCCGCGTGAGCACGCCGAACAGTCCCGCCATCTCGAGGGTGTGGGGCTCGACGTTGATGTCGGGGACGTCGGCGTTGTTCAACATCTTCTGGTAGATGCTGGCCTCGTCCTCATAAGAGAGGACGTACGGGAAGTCGATCCGCTTGGTGCGGTCGTTGAAGGCCTCCATCTTCTCGTCGCCTTTCTTGTCCTTGTACTCGGGCATGTTCGTCCGGCCGACGATCACCTGGTCGATGTCGATCCGGGGGTTGTTTTTGGGCTTGATCGTCTGCTCTTGGGTCGCGTGCAGGAAGTCATAGAGGAACTCCCGCTGGAGTTTGAGCAACTCTTCGCCGGAGAAAATCCCCCGGTTGGCGTTACAGAACGCCCCCGAGTAGTCGAACGCACGCGGGTCGCTCTCGCCGTAGATGGCGATCTTCGAGTAGTTGACGTCGCCCGTCAACTCGGTCTCGTCCTGGTTTTTCTTGTCCTTGGGCTCGAACGTCTCTAAGCCCTGGCGTTTGTTCTCGTCGGCGATGAAGCGGATGATCTCGATGTGGTTCTCGAGTACCTGCTGGAGGTCGTCGTCGTAGTACGCCAGCAGTTTGTCCATGTAGAACTCGCTTTCTGGATCGAGTGCCTGCTCGTTCTGGATGGTGTACGGTGCCTCGAGGCGCTCGTTTAGGTCGTCGATCACTCGCTGGCGTTGCTCGCGTGGGAGGAGCACGAGCGGATCCTGGTTCATCGGCGACCGGACCGTGTCGTCGGCGGGGTCCTGGTCGTTGATGACGTCACAGAGGTTCGTCCAGCGGAACGTGTACATCCGACCCTCCTCGCGGAGCGTGTAATCCTCGAAGTACTGGCGGACCTGCTTGTCGAAGTGAGACTTCCCCGATCCGACCGGGCCGAGCAGGAGCTTGATCCGTCGTTCGGGTCCGAGCCGTCGAGCACCCGATTTCACCTTGTTGACGAACTCGTGGATCGACTGGTGGATCACCTTGCCGTAGAAGGTGTTCTCACCGTCGTGTAACGGATCCTCGCTCGCGAGCTGGTACTCGACGACACCCTCGGTCTCGTCGTAGGTCGTGCCGTAGTAATCGAACATATCTGCGACGCGCTGGTGGGCGTTGCGGGTGATCTTCGGGTCCTCGTAGGTCTCCGCTAAGTACCAGTCGAACGATTTCGTCTCCCGCAGGTCTGCGGGCATCGATTCCTTGTAGTCCGAACTTAGCTTCTCGAGCGTCTCGATGTCTCCGTTCATGGTATCATTGCCAGTTGTCGCTTCTCGCCGGCTGAGAGGCTGCATCCGCGCGACGTCGTCGACCCAGAACTCCTCGTGCGTTCGCTGTCGAGACGAGCTCGCGCGGAGGGTGCGACCCCCTTCGGGCGGTCCGTTGTTTCATGGGTACTCGCGTGCCACGTGTCGGCGCTCGAGACGGTGTGTCGGTCTCGAACGACGTGCGCCGGGGACGGGCGCGACGTGGATCGACCCGCCGTACGGATATCGATAGTATTTAATGAGTGAGTAATCCAGCTACTTAACCTTGGCCCCAAAAGGTATTTACCAAGAATAAATTCCAGGCAATATATGCAGGTATGTTTGTATGCCAATAGATACCACACCGGCCGTCGGGGATCTCTCATCATAAGTCACTCGCCTGCATTGCCGCGGTTCGGTCGCGCGCGGTGTGGGTGGTGATAGCACGGTATCGTCCCTATATCTCCCGTCGGATTGCACGCGATGAGAACGGAGCGAGACCAGAGACGCGATCGGGACCAGCCGACATCGACAGCGGCTGGGGGACACAAACCGGTGACCGCGTACCCGTGACGACGACGATTTAGGACGGGCGACCGTAGGCGAGACCATGACCGATCTGGCGACCCTCCCGCCGGCCTGGGAGATCTGGTCCGACGGCGAGGACGGACGCCTCGTCCTCGCCTACCGGCCGGACGTCTTCGACGGTGACGAGTTTCCCGCGGCCTGTCTCCCGACCCTGTATCTGACACACGGTCGTCGGTCGAGACGTCCGGGTCAGAATCCAACCGATTCGACCGGCGACGACGACTGGTTCGTCACGCTCTATCTCGAGCCGGACGTCTCGCTCGAGGGCGGCGAACGATTCTCGACGCGAGCCGACGCCCTCGAGTCCGTCGTCGAACTCGCACACCGCTTCGACGACGGCGAGATCGATTACCGAGGCCTGTATCAGGTGCCTCGAGAGCGGTACTTCGATCGATTGGACGAACTGACGGGGTGAACTCACGGGGTCGAGTGGGAACCGATACGTCGGCCGACGAACCGACACACTCGAGAGTGAGGCTTAACCGGCGGTGGCGAGTAGTGGACTGTATGTCCACCGTCACCCTCGTCGGTTCTCGCCTGGCAGAACCGGGGACCGAATTCGTCTATCACGGCGAAGCGGATGCCTGTGCCGGCTGTCCGTACCGAAGCCAGTGTCTCAACCTCTCGACTGATACCCGCTATCGAATCACCTCCGTTCGGGAAAACGCACAGACACTCGAGTGTGCGATGCACGACGGCGGCGTCCGCGCGGTCGAAGTCGAACCCGTCTCGGTGCGAGCGAACATCGTTTCGAAAGGTGCGTTCGCCGGAAGCAAATCGAGTCTTCCAGGCCCGTGTCCGTACGTCGAGTGTCCGAGCCACGAGTACTGTGACCCCGACGGCCTCGCGTTCGACGAGGAGTACAGAATCAGCGAGATCGTGGGCGATCCACCCCACGACGTCTGTCACCTCGACAGAGGTCTTCAGCTAGTCGAACTCGAGCCCGATGGTTGATTCGGCCGCCTCAGTTTCGGTTCGATTCGTCGGCTGCCTCGAGCCAACTTCCGGCCCAACACTCGATTTCGTCGAACACCGGCTCGAGCGACCGACCCTTGTCCGTGAGGCTGTAGTAGGTCGCGATCGGCGCGTCTTCTTCGATGCGGCGTTCGACGAACCCCGTCTCTCCCAGATCGTCCAGCACCCGCGAGAGCGTCCGCGCGTTCGCACCGGTCGAACGCTTGAGTTCGTTGAACCGTTGCTCGCCGGCGAGGAGTTCGTGTAAGACGGCCAGACGCCACTGCGACCCGATCTGTTCGAGCGATTCGATGACGGGGCAGGCCTCCGGATGCTGGTCGTTCGATTGCGGTCGTTGCGATGACATCAGGTCTCCCGTCGACGTTCGGTCGGGAGCCCCATAGCAGTTCGGAATCGAACGAGATAACACAGTGTTATCTACTGGCGTTGCAGGTCACTGGTCCGCCTCGGGTTCTCCGGCTGCCGTTCGGTCCTCCGCGAGGGTGGATTCGATATTCTCGAGCGCCTCGAGACAGATCGGAACCGATCCCGCGGCGTGGAACGGAACCTCGAAAACGACGCGACAGCGCCGATCACCCAGGTCGTCGACGCGGTGGCCAGCCGACGGTACGCACGGCACACGCCACGTCCAGCGGCGGTCCGTCCGCGAGGTGACGGTAAACGGGAGCCAGACACCGGGTACCCGGATTCGACCGGTGGTCCCCTCCCGAACGCGACGATCGGTCGACTCCACCTCGCGGACGACCGGCGACCAGTCGGGCCACCGCATCGTATCGGCCAGCAGTTCCCAGGCTCGTTCCGGGGCCACTGCGAGGACCTGAGAGATCTCGACTCTGTCGCCGTCGGGTGTCCGCCGTCGCTGGACGCGAGTCATTCGTATACGAACGTACGTCCGCCGCGAATATGGCGTTTCGGTCGCTCGAGTTCGCAACCCGAACTGTCCGTAGCCGCTAGACTTTACTTGCGGGACTCCCTGCCTCGAATCGAGTGATGGCGATAGTCGAAGTCGAAAACCTCCGCAAGGAGTACGGGGGGTTCGCCGCCGTCGAAGGGAGTACGTTCTCGATCGAACGTGGCGAGGTGTTCGGCATCGTCGGCCCGAACGGGGCCGGGAAGACGACCACGTTGAAGATGATCGCCGGTCTGATCGAGCCGACCGACGGGACGGCGACGGTGGCCGGCCACACCCCCGGCGAGCCGGCGATGCAACGCCGACTCGGCTTCCTCCCCGAGGAGTCGCCGCTGTACGAGGAGATGACCGCTCTCGAGTATCTCATCTTCTTCGCGGACCTCTACGACGTCCCCTCGGACGTCGCCCGCGAGCGGATCGACCGGACGCTCGATCGGCTCGATCTCGAACACCGGACCCGGCGAATCGGCAACATGTCGAAGGGGATGAAACGGAAAGTCGCCATCGCCCGGGCGCTCGTGAACGATCCCGAGGTGCTCATCTTCGACGAGCCGGCGTCGGGACTCGACCCGCTGACGACGAACTACATCATCGAGTTCACCCGCGAACTCAGCGAGGCGGGAAAGACGATCATCTTCAGCGCACACAATCTCTTTCACGTCGAGAGTATCTGCGATCGGGTCGCAGTGATGAACAACGGTCGGATCGTCGCTCGCGGAACCGTCGACGAGATCCGCGAGACCCACGGCGGTACCGAGTACTACGTGTACGCGACCGTTGACGCGAGCCACGCACTCGGCGAGATATCGACCAGCCGCGAGAACGACCAGGTTCGACACGTCGTCGGTGGGATGGACGACGTCGAGTCGATCCGCGAAGCCGTCGACGCGGAAGGCGGACGCATCACCGACATCCAGACGACGACGCCGAGCTTAGAGGAAATCTTTCTCGAGATCGCCAGCGGCTCTGACGCCGAGGGAACAGCCCGTTCGGATACCGAAACGGACGCGGACGCCGACACGACTGATCCCGAGGAGGAACTCGAGGCGTGAGCGACGACCGGTCACCGTCCGAGTCGATCCGACGGCACCTTACCTCGCTCCGACGTGGGGCGGTCGGTTCGTTCCGACGGACTGCACGGATCGCCCGCTGGGAAATCTCCCGAAGCGCCGGAACCGTCGATCGGCGGACGATCGTCGCGGTGGCCGCGATACTCGTCGTCGTCGGCGGTGTCGGACTCTCGGTCGCCGACGACGGCATCGGCCTCGAGGACGAACTGTACGTCGTCGGCGTCGATTCGGACGATCCCTACGCCGATGTCGCCACTGAGAGCGATCGGTTCCGGACGATCGCGCTCGAGGACGTCCGGATCGACGACGGAGGGGGCTCGAACGTCGACGTCGTCGTGACCCGTGACGGTGAGTTGGGGTACGTCGGTGACAACGGCGAACAGGCGTTCCACGCGTTCCGCGAAGCGATCGAAGCGGAAAACGCCGATCGAATGGCCGCCGAGGACGACGACGTCGCCGCCTATCCGGTACTCGTGACCGTCGAGTATCAGGAGCGTGAGACCGGTATGACAGCCCAGAGTGGTGACCGTGGATCCGACACAGGCGGGGACGTGATCGGGACAGACGGTGCCGATGCCGACGAAGAGACGACTGATGTCGACGAGAGCGCAGCCGACGATGACACCGAGATAGTCGGTACGGACAGCGACTCAGTCACTGCTGACAGCGATACGACCAGGTTAGACGGCGACCCGGCCGATTCCGGCGGAGATAGGGGCGCTTCTGACGACGATACGACCGACACTACCGAGGACGTGATCGGTTCCGACGGGTCGGGATCAGACGACGCCGGCGGGTCACCGGAGACGACGACCGACGTCACGAGTCCGACGGCGGACGGAGAGTTTCAGGTTCCCGACATCGGTGCCACGGCCACAGAAGATACGAGTCCCGCGACGCCCGATACGCTGTCGCCGCCGTTTCCGTTTCAGTCGCTCGTGCTCGCCTTTCTGTTTATCGTGCCGATGAACTTCGTTATCCAGACCTACGGGAGTACGATCATGGACGAACGGATCAAGCGCCGCGGCGAGTTGCTCCTGGTGTCGCCGTCCTCGCGCTACGAGATCGTCGCCGGAAAGACGCTCCCGTATCTGCTCGGCCTCGTCGGTATCGTCGTCGCGACCGCCGCGGTGATCGGCGGGCGGACGCTCTCGGTCGCCGCAGCGATTCCGATCGCGCTGGTGTTTCTCGCGTCGACGTTCGCCGGCGCGATGCTCGCCCGTTCGTTCAAGGAGATGACATTCGTCACCGTCACCATCAGCGTCCTCCTGACGACGTACACGTTCGTGCCGGCGATCTTCACCGAAGTGACGCCGATCGCGTTGATCTCGCCGCTGACCCTCGTCGTAATGGATCTTCAGGGCGAGTCGGTCCGTCTCGTCGAGTACCTCTTCTCGACCGCCCCGTTTTACCTCAGCGCAGCCGTTCTCTTCTTGCTCGGGATCGGCATCTACCGCGAGGAAGACATGTTCGCCCAGAAGCCGGTCCCCGCGAAGATCGTCGACGCGATCACGAGCCAGATCGACGCCGTCTCGAGGCGCGTCTCCAGTTACTGGAGCCCGTTCGTGCTGTCGGTCGTGTTCATGCCGTTCGTCTTCGCGGCCCAACTGCTCGCCGTTGCGCTGTTGTTCGTCGTCCCCGAGTCGATCGCACTGATCGTCATGTTCGTCCTCGCCGCGGCGATCGAGGAGTTCGCGAAGAGCATCCACGTCTACGCGGGATTCGCCCGCTCACGATTCGAACCGACGATCCGAGTGGCCGCGATCCTCGGTGCACTCTCCGGACTGGGCTTTTTCGTCGGCGAAAAGATCACCCACGTCGGTCAGTTCGTGGGACTGTCGGATCTTCCGATCAGCGTCGCCGCGTTTGGCCCGGAACTCGGTGCCGACCTGCCGCTCGTCGTTTTGCTCGCTCTCTTTCTCGCTCCGCTCGCCCTCCACGTGGTGACGGCGATCATCTCCGCCACGGGTGCGAGACACGGCCGAGGGACGTACGCCGTGGCGTTCGTCGTCGCGACCCTCGTCCACGCCCTCTACAATCTCGGGGTGATCATCCTTGTCAGCTGATCGTGACGAGTGGCGATCCGACGACGACGCCTCGGTACCCCGCGGGCCGAATCCACCCTCGAGAGACGACGGCGACGACCGACGCTCGAGCGGCCTCTGGCGGGCACGCCGGGCGATCGTCCGCCGACAGCTTCGCTCGCTTCGCTCGGAGAAGACGATCCTGCTCGCGATCGCGATCCAGCTGTTCATCGCGGCGTTCTCCTCGTTTCTCGTCGTCGGCCTCGTCTCGATGTACGAACCCGACTCCGTGGACGGATACGAGGCCGACGTCGCCGTCACGGGAAGCGACACCGACGAACTGATCGCCGTCGCCGACCAGCAGGGCGGAATCGATCCACGGTTCTACGACGACCGGGCGGCGGCCCACCACGCGTTCGACGAAGGATGGGTCGACGCCGTCCTCGACGCGAACCGAGACGACGACGGCAGACTCGTCGTCAGCGTAACGGCACCCGACGGCGGACTCGAGACGACGCTGCTCGTCGTTCAGATTCGCGAGACCCTCGAGACGATCGAGCACGTCGAGCGGATCGAGAACGAAGACAGCTTCGAGGAGCCGCCGCTGGCGGTCCCCGGGGAGACGGACGCCAGCCCGTACGCCGAGTTCACCTACACCGTGTTGCTCCCGCTGTTGTTGTTCCTGCCGGCGTTCATCAGCGGCTCGATCGTCGTCGACTCGCTCGTCGAGGAGCGCCAGCGTGGCACCCTCGAGTTGCTTCGGGTGGCCCCCGTCTCGTTCGTCGACGTCGTCGACGCGAAGCTGGCCGCGACCGCCGCGCTCGCGCCGATACAGGCGATCGCCTGGCTCGCGTTGCTCGCGTTCAACGGAACGGGTATCGCGAACCCGTTCGCGCTACTCGTGCTCGTCTCGGCGCTCGCCGTGCTCGTCGTCGGCGTCGGTGGCGCCGTTGCACTCACGGCTCCGGATCGGCGCCAGGCGCAACTGCTGTACTCGACCGGTATCGTCGGTGCACTCGTCGTCTCGACGGTGTTGCCCGAACATCCGGCGAACACCGTCGCGAAGTTCGCCATCGGGAGCGCAACGACGGTCACGTGGCTTTCGCTTGCACTGTACTGTCTGCTCGCCGCGGTCGCGTTCGGCGCGGTCCGGGTCGTTCTCGCTCGAGTCGATCACGACTCGCTGTGAGAACGATTCGGCTGGGACAGCGTTCACTCGAGACGCAGTGCCACAACGAAAACCGCGAAAGACGGAGTCGAACGGCCGCTATCGACCAGTTCAGCGTCGGCTGAACACGCTCTTGATGCGCGAGACGATACCACTGTCGTCGTTCTGGTTCGCTTGTCGATCGCTGTCCACAATTGGGCCGTTGTGAATCGTTTTCGATGTTGCTACGACCAATCTGGAATGCCATCGGAAAATCGGAACGACAGCACCTCTGCGGACCGATAGTCGGATTAGAGAACCCGCTTACCCCCGAATCCCCCGTCTCACGACCGGAGTATCTTCCAAAAGAACGGCACCATCGCGAACAGTGCGATGAAGGCGAGCCACCAGGGGGAAAACAGGAGGAAGACGACCCAGAGCAAGGACCCAGTGACGATCGCCACGAACTTTTGCTTGATCGTGATATACATTCTTCCCTGAGCATGATCGAACAAAAGCATCAAACTGTCGGTTACGGATCGAAATCGATCGACAGGATCAGCCGAATTTGCCGGTGATGTAATCCTCGACGCGCTCGCTTTCGGGGTTCTCGAAGATCTTGTTGGTGTCGTCGAACTCGACGAGATGGCCGCCGGTGAGAAAGACCGCGGTTTTATCGGAGATACGCGCCGCCTGTTGCATGTTGTGTGTGACGATCACGACCGTGTACTCTTCGGCTAACTCCTCGACCAAATCCTCGATTTTCGAGGTGGCGACCGGGTCCAGCGCGGATGCAGGTTCGTCCATCAGAATGACCTCCGGATCGGGGGCGATCGCTCGAGCGATACACAGTCGCTGTTGTTGTCCGCCCGACAGATCGAGCCCGGAGGAGTCGAGTTGGTCCTCGACCTCGTCTAGAAGCGCCGCCCGCTCGAGTGCCGTGTGGACCTGTTCGTCGACGTCGTCGTCTTTGCCCTGGACGCGCAGGCCGTAGGCGACGTTGTCGTAGATCGACTTCGGAAACGGGTTCGGTTTCTGGAACACCATGCCGATCTTCCGGCGAAGCGCGACCGGATCGACGTCCTCGTCGTAGACGTTCTTTCCGTGGAACCGAAGGTCGCCCTCGACGCGAGCGATGTCGATGAGGTCGTTCATTCGGTTGATCGACCGGAGGAACGTCGACTTCCCACAGCCGGAGGGGCCGATCAGCGCGGTCACCTTCCGTTCGGGAATCTCCATCTGGATACCGTGTAGTGCCTGCTCGTCGCCGTAGTAGACGTCGAGATCCCGGGATTTGATGACGGGGTCGGCGACTCGAGGTGAGCCAAGCGGTGCGTCGTCTTCGATCGGTTCGGACCGGTGATCGTCGGTCTCGGCTTTCGATACCGTTCGTGGTCCACCGGCGTTTGCAGTCATGGACGATAGTTCATTCTTCGAGAGTAGGCGGTTGCCTGGTCCGAAACGCTCCTCGTCCGGATCGTTCGCCGGACGTATCGATCGAGACGACCGACCCGTCCGGGTTCGTTCTACGTACATACAACGAGAGAACGCCTACCTAAATAGGATACTATGATCTCTCCGGTCCGGGACCGTTGACTATATATCTCTATTGAGTGGGGATTCGATCGGAGCGAGCGTCTTCGGTCCCGGCTTCGTTCTCGGTTGGTGGCGTCGGCTCGGCCGGTCGGGGGAGTTCGAGGACGACCGTACTCCCGGCGTCGTCTCTCTCGGTTACGTCCCCGGCTGTGGCCGATTCGGACGACGAAATCGAGAGCCGGCCGCCGTACCGGCTGACGATCCAGTCGACGAGCCAGAGGCCGATACCGCCGGCGTGATTGACCTGGGAAAGTTCCTGCTCGCCCGTAATCACCGAGATGTCTTCCGGCGGAATGCCGGGACCGTCGTCCTCGACGGCCAGACGAATCCACTCCGGCGTCGGTTCGATCTCGATCGTCACGGATGGGTTCGGCCCGGCGTGATCGGCCGCATTCGCCAGCAGTTCGTCGATCGCGATGCCGATTCCCTCTCCACAGGCCGCGATTGCCTGCTCAGGTCCGTCGACGATGACGGTCTCGAGATCGCGCGAACGGCTCGCCGCGTCGAACGCGTCGACGCGTTCGCGAGTGATCGTCGCGACGTCAGTTCGAAGCGTCTCGTCGTCGATCGGATCGAGCAACGACTCCGTCGTTCGGGCACGGTCGGCCAGTTCGAGCAGTTCACGCGTCGCCGCTGCGATCTCGGCGGCCGACTCCCGATTTTCCCCGTCGAGTCTGGATTCGAGATCGTCGGCGTGACCGACGACGAGATTCAGCGTGTTCCGAAGGTTGTGTCGTAGAATTCGGTTGAGGACGAGGAGCATCTGTTCGCGCCGGGCGAGCGATCCCGCCAACCCATCGAGTGCGCGGTCGATCCGTCGCCACTCGGCGGCACCGCCGATCGCTGGTTCGTCACCGTACTCACGTCGCTCGAGTGCTCGAAGCCGCTCGAGGATCCGCCCGATCCGTCGAACCTTCGACCGATAGATCCACACGGCGAACCCGGTGACCGAACCGAGCAACGCGACGGCCGAGGCCGTCTGAAAGAGCACCAACCGGTCGATCGATCCGGTAACCTCTCCCCGTTCCCGGTGGGCGGTAACCGTCCAGCCGACGGTTCCGACCATCGCCTCGTCCTCGATCGTCTCGTCGAGGTGATCGGCGTTCGTAAACACCGTCTCCCCGTCGGCTTCGACGGTTATCGCACCCTGGTCGTCCTCGGCTATGGGCTCGAACAACCGTTCGTCATCGATGTGGTAGGCACCGTTGAGCGAGCCGACAATCTCGCCGTCCTCGCGGATCGGTGTGCTGACGACGATGACGTCGTTACCGGTTTCGGCTTCGAGCGGATCACTGACGTACTCTTCCCCACGAAGCGATCGGTCGACGTATCGTCGGTCGCTGAGATCCGTTCCGACGATCGTCACCGAGGTGCTTGCCTGTCTGGTTTCGATCGCCCGCACCGCTCCAGTTTCGTCGACTACGGTGACGCCGCCGAACGCGGAAACGTCGACGAGCTGCTCGAGTGTGTCCCCCTGTCGTTCGGTTCCGTGTGCTCTGACGTCCGGGTTGTTCGCTGCGATGGCCAGTGTTCGTTGCTGTTCGCGTATCCGATCGTCGAGCATGGTCGCCGAGAGCTCGGCCCGTTCGGCAACCGAGTCCTCGGCACTGTTGAGCACATCGGTTCGGTGTGTATCGAACGTGACCACGAGGACGCCCCCCGAGACGATCACGACGATGACGAACGCGACACAGAACCGATACGTTAGCCTCATTCGCCGGCGACCATTGCCATTACATATCAAGGGATTATTATAATTGTGGCTATCTCGTGTCACGTTCAGCCATTGGCGAGGCGAAACGAAGGCGGAATAGTCGTTACTGTTTGCTAAAGGACATTTCCAATCGTCGCATCGCTGTCGACGCAACCCCGACACCGCGGATCGATTTCCGGTTAGCTCCGCGGATCGTACCTGTTCCTGATGAAGATCGCGATTGCGTTCATCAACAACAGAATCGTGAGCAAGACGACGATTCCGGCGGCGGCGACGTGCTGGAACTCGGGTTCGGGAAGGGTTGCCCACTCGAAGATCATCATCGGCATCGCACTGAACGGACTCGTGAGGCCGTCGGGCGCGACGAACAGCGACGTCGCTGCACCGACCATCAGGATCGGTGCCGTCTCGCCGATCGCCCGCGACAGCGAAAGGATCGTCCCGGTCATGATCCCGGGAAGCGCTCGCGGCAAGACGACGTCACGGATTACCTGCCACTGCGTCGCACCGACACCGTAGGCCGCCTGGCGTTGTGAGTCCGGCACCGCACGGAGCGCTTCCTGTGTCGAGACGATGACGATCGGCAAGATCAGAAGCGTCAGCGTCAACGCACCGGCGATGAGACTCGAGCCCAGTTGCATCCCACGGACGAAGATGGCCAGTCCGAGCAGCCCGTAGACGATCGACGGGACGCCCGCGAGATTGGCGATGTTCGCTTCGATGAACGACGTCAACCAGTTGTCGCCGGCGTACTCTTCCAGATAGACCGCCGCGCCGACCCCGAGGAAGACGGTGAAGATGGCGGTTAACGCGATGAGGAAGATCGATCCCACGATCGCGGGATAGATACCCGCACCCCGCCCCCCCGGCAGGAAGTTCTCGATCACCTGCGAGGGCGGGTACGTCAGAAACTCCCAGGTGACCCACCCCCACGACTCGTAGAGGACGTCCGCGATCAGCGCGACGAGTGCGACGATGCCGACGAGCGTCGACGCGAAACAGATCGCGACGAATACGCGGCCGAGCAATCGCTTGCGGGCGATGTCCTCGGTGCCTTCGGCGAACGGATTGCTCGTGCTCATTGGTACTCCTCCCTGTAGCGCGATTTGATCCACAGGCTGAACAGATTCATCAAGAGCGTCATGGCAAACAGCGTCAGTCCGACCGCGAACAGGCTTTGATACCCGATCGAACCGACCGAGACGTCGCTGATCCCGATCTGGACCATGTAGGCGGTCATCGTCTGGATCGGCTCGAGCGGATCCATCGTGATCTGGGGGTGCATCCCCGCCGCGAGCGTGACGGCCATCGTCTCGCCGATCGCCCGCGAGAGCGCGAGAATGTAGGAGGCGATGACTCCCGACAGCGACGCGGGGAAGACGACACGGGTCGACACCTCGAACTTCGTCGCGCCGAGGCCGTAGGCCGCGTTGCGCAGGTCGTCGGGCACCGCGGACATCGCGTCCTCGCTCAGACTCGAGACCATCGGGATGATCATGATGCCGACGACGATCGCACCCGCGGCCGCGTTGAACGTTCCGGTATCGGGGAATACGTGCTGGATGATCGGTGTGATAAACGAGAGCGCGAAGAAGCCGTAGACGATCGTCGGAATCCCGGCGAGGATCTCGAGCGTCGGCTTGATCACCTTACGGACCTGCGGGTCGGCGTACTCCGAGAGATAGATCGCCGTCGCCGTTCCGACGGGGATCGCGATGAGCGCCGAACCGGCCGTAATCAGAAGCGTCCCCCAGATCAGTGGCAAGACGCCGTAGCTTCGCGGCCGGATCACCGGCGACCACTCGGTCCCGGTGAAGTACTCGACGATCGAGACCTGCTGGAAGAATTCGATCGATCCCTGAACCAGGACCAGAATAATTCCGAGCGTCGTGAGAACGGTGACGAGTGCACACGAGAAGAAGACGTACCGAATCGTCGCGTTCTTCCGGTCGTCGATCCCGCTCGAGCCACCGGTCGTGATATCCGTCGTTCGTTCGGCCTGGCTCATTCTCGCTCCTCCGCGATCGCATCCTCGAGTTTCTCCGCGCTGGCCCGAACCTGTTCGTCCGGAATCGCGTAGTAGCCGACGCGTCGGGCGGCCCACTGCGTCCACGTCAGTTCCTCCCCGGGTTCGACGATCTCGGCGTCGGTCGCCTCCCCGTCGATCGCCTCGAAGTAAAATCGGGCGAACGCACGAACCTCCTCGCGCTCGAAGGCGTCGGTTCGGAAGTAGGTGTACAGTGGCCGCGTCAACGGCTGGTACTCGCCGCTTTCGATCGTCTCTCGTTTCGGTTTCACGACGCCGTCGCCGTCGTCGACGCCGAGCAGTTTGAGTTCATCTTCGTTCTCGTAGTAGTAGCCCGCACCGCCGAACCCGAGTGCGTATTCGCTCCCGCGAACGCCGCGGACGATCACGTTCGTATCCGCGCTCGCGGAGTAATCCGAGCGAATGTTTCCGATCTCGCCGGTGATCTCCTCCGTGAAGTAATCGAACGTGCCGGAAGCGGGATCGCGACCGTAGAGTTCGATCTCTTCGTCCGGAAAGTCCGGGTCGTCCGGACGGACGTCACTCCAGGTCTCGACGTCCGATCCGGACTCCCAGATTGCCGCGAGCTCCTCGACGGTGAGTGACTCACACCAGTCGTTGTCGGGGTTCGCGATGACGGCCAGCCCGTCGAGTGCGGTCTCGAGTTCGAGATACTCGATCCCGTGTTGGCCACAGAGATCCCGTTCGTCCTCGAGGATCGGGCGGCTCGCGTTCTGGACGTGGGTTTCACCGGCACAAAAGCGCTGGAACCCTGCACCCGTTCCGGATCCCCGAACGGGGATCACGACCCGGTTGTTGCGCCACTGGAACTCCTCGGAGACGACGGCGCCGTGTGGAAGGACCGTGTTACTGCCGTCCATTCGGATTTCGCCGTCGAGCCCGCTATCCTCTCCCCGTGCGAGACACCCCGCGAGCCCAGAAAGTGCCGTTCCGGCAGCGCCGAGTAGAACGTGCCGACGCGAAACCGCGTCGGCCCGACCGGTAATCGGCTCGTTTGCCATCACTCAGTTAGTGGTGATATCGTCTCTAAATACCCTACTATGTTTGCTATATATTTCTATGTTAGACAACGGGTACCGAGATCGGTGACGAGGATAGCCGAGCGATAATCCGCATATCAACCATTATTGGCCTGGAATAACGGCCTCACTAGAAGTACGGAGACCTGGCCAGATTTATATTCCTACCGCCACAACCTCGCCACATGGAGACCCGAAAAGTGCAGGTGACGGGAGGGTCGACGTACACCGTCTCGCTCCCGAAGGGGTGGGCGACGGAAAACGGTGTCAGCGCCGGGACGACCGTCGAGTTCTATCCCGAAGACGACGCGCTGTTGTTGACGCCACAGAGCGATGTCGAGCGCCAGGAGGGGACCCTCGATGTCTCAGACCTCGAGGGCGAGCGACTCACTCGTGCCGTAATGACGATGTACGTCAGCGGATTCGACATCATCCGCCTCGAGGCCGGCCGCATCACGACGGATCAGCGACGGGCGATCAGGGACGCGACCCAGAGCCTCGTCGGCGTCGAAGTTCTCGAGGAGACGACCGACAGCGTCGTTATCCAGGACTTACTCGACTCCTCGGAGCTGTCGATCGTCAACGCTGTCTCCCGGATGCGTCTGATCGCCACCTCGATGCTCGAAGACGCCGTCATCGCACTCGTCGAAAACGACGACGACATCGCCCGCGACGTCATCGAGCGCGACGACGACGTCGACCGCCTCTGGCTGGTCGTCTCCCGGATCTTTCGTGCGACGCTTCGGTCCCCTCGCGCCGCCGAGGAACTCGGCGTCCCCCGTGAGGACTGTTTCGACTTCCACTCGAGCGCCCGCCAACTCGAGCGGGTCGCCGACCACGCCGCCAAGATCAGCAATCTGGCGCTCAAACTCGACGAGATTCCGGAGGACGTCGCCGCCGCACTCTCCGAACTGCAAGCCGACGCTACCGACGTCCTCGAGAAATCGATGGACGCGCTGTTCGCCGACGAGAGCGACGAGGCGAGCCAGCTGGGACACGCGGCCCACGAAGCAGTGCTCGAGATCGACGAACACACCCGAACGATCGACGATATGCTCCGGAAACTCGAGCCGGTCCAGGCCCAGTCGCTCGGGCTGATCGTCGACTCGCTTTCCCGAAGCGCCGATTATGGCGGAAACATCGCCGAGACGGCGTTACAGAAGGCGGCCCCGCGACCATAGCTCCGGTTCTAACGCTGTCGTCGCTGACTCGAAATCCAGCTAGCGCAGGTCGAGGACGAACCCGGTCTTCGCTTCCCGATCGAACCCACAGTTCTCGTAGAACTCGTGTTTCCACTGCTCGTCGGACCCCGTCAGGAGCATGACCTTGTAGCAGTCGCGACGCTCCGCGACCGTGGTCGCGTTTCGCACACACTGCGTTCCGAACCCGCTTCCCCTGTACGCCTCATGAGTCACCACGTTCTCGATCACCGCGAACGGTCTGGCACCTCTCGTCAGGTTCGGCGTGATCGAGAGAACGCACGAGGAGACGAGACGATCGTCGTGCTCGACGACGACGATCGGATACGTGGGCTGGCTCGAGTTCCGGATCGTCCGGGTTGAGCATCCGATACAGCACCAGAAGGTCGTCCAGTTCGTCCGCCCGAATCGGTCTGGCTTCGGCCATCTCGGTTCGTGTTCATACCGATCGCCGACGGCCGTTCACTGTTCCGGTTCGATCGGCTGTTCGAGGGTCGATATTCGCGTGAGACCGGCTCGAAACGGGTGTCTGAAACGCTCGGTCCGAAACGGGTGTTTACAACGGACTCGTGGCTACGTGCGTGAGTGGGCGCTGGAAAATCGTTTCACCGACTACGAGAGTTATTCGAGGAGAACGGCGTTGACCTGACCGGTCTGGCCGGGTCGGGACGTGACGCGAGCCTCGCCCTCGGAGGTCGCGATAACTGCGCCTTTCGTGACGATGTTTCGGCGGACGTAGTTGGGGTTGGCGTCGTTCTCGACGACGTCTTCGATTTCCGCCGAGAGCGTTTCGCCGCCGTCGTTGACGCTTGCGACGTTCGTCGCGAGTGCGCGGGTTTTCTGGCCGTTGCCGCGGACGTCGACGGTCCGGAATCGTGGCTCACCGACCTGCGTCTCCGTCGGGAGTCGGCCGAGTTCGTCCTTTCGGCGCTTTCGAACGTTTTTCAGTCGGCCACCGGTACGCTTTCGCGTGGAGCGTCCCTGATTTTGCATACGCGAGAAAAGATCCGGCGTCTACTTGAATGCACGCTTTCGTGTCGAAGCCGTCGGCGTCGATGGCCCGACTCGAGTCGAACAGCGGTTCGGACGAACCCACACCTTCTTCGTCCGTTCCCGGATCGAACGGTATCGAGCCCGATCACTCACGCCGGCGCTGTCGCCGCCGTCGACTCGAGCTGAGATCACGCCGGACGCCGCGAGAGACGGTTCCGACTGGAACGCCAACTATCGTGGCACCGGCGAGGACGACCAACACAGTCACCGGTGGGAGCAACGGAACGACCGTACCGATCGACACGCCCGACTCGGAGAGCGCCCGTACGCCGTCGGGATTTGTCGCGAACGCGACGAGCAAGAGTACGAAAGCGTACGTCACGACGATCGAGACACCCGTGTGAATTGGACGAGTCAGTACCCGGTAGCTGTGATGTTTGACCGAGGCGACGAACACGTCGGGGTGGCGGAGAATCCGTTGAGGAGTCAGTTTCGAACGCATGCCCAACCAATAGCCGATGTTTGATATATATGTTTGTGTGAGTGACGCCGAGTCACGGGGCCGACGGCGTCGACTGGCAGTATCTGAGACGGATGCCGTCCCGATCTCCCGGCGAACCCGCGACCCGTGGGGCGGGTGTGCCGGTAAATAGTTACAGCAATCCGTGTCAGTCGTCCGCCACGAGGCAGTAGGCGTGGCCCCGCTCCTCGAGAACGGTCTCTTCGTCGTCGTCCCAGTAGTTCGAGAAGACGCCGCGTTCGCTGTAGTAGATCCGCCCGTCTCGCGGGATCGCGCCGCCGGTGACGTGACCACGGTTCTCGACGCGCCACCGACGCTCGCCGGTCTCGCGGTCCAGTGCGTAGAGATGGGTGTCGTAAGAGCCGACGAGGATCGTCTCCGCGGTGGCTGTCAGCGAGCCGATGACGGTACCACCGACGTTCGCAGACCACAGCTGCTCCCCGGTATCGGTATCGAGCGCGTAGACGTGGTTGTCGTCGCTCCCGACGTAGACGACGCCGTCCTCCGGATCGAGCGCCGGGTTCGACATGATCACGCGGCCGGTGTCGAACGACCACTCCTCGCTGCCGTCCTCGAGGTCGAGCCGGTAGAACCGGCCGTCCCACGAGCCGACGAACGCCGCGCCGTCGTAGACGGGGGTCGTTCCCTTGATCTCCGCGCCGAGATGAAATCGCCCGCCAGCCATCACCTCACCATCGGGTCCGTCCTCGCCGCCGGCCTGAAACGTCCAGGCGCGCTCGAGTGATGGAAACTCCCAGCAGTAGACGACGCCGTCGTTCGAGCCGGTGACGAGTCGGCCGGCGTCGCAGTCGATCGCCGGCGAGGGGTGGGGCATCCCCCAGATGTCGTCGTCGCTCCAGGTCGGCCGCCCGGTCCGGGCGTCGATCTCCCACAGCGCTCCGCTCGCGGGATTGCTGTACTCCGCAAGGATGTAGAGTACCCCGTCGATGTAGGCAGGACTCGAGCCGATCGCGATAGAGCCGCCGAACTCGCGGGCACCGGTTCGCCAGGTCAACTCGCCCGCCTCGACGTCGACGGCGTACAGCGCACCGTCGTAACCCCCGACGTAGGCGGTGTCGCCGACGACCGCCGGCGTTCCGTGAAATCCGAGACTCCCCGGCCCGACCCCGGCTCCCGTCTCGAGGGTCCAGCGGTTCTCGCCCTCGGGCGTGACGGCGTGGATCTCGCCGGTGTCGCTCGCGACGAGGGTCGTCTCGCCGTCCGGCGTCGGCCGCGGCGTCGACTTCGCCGCCGTGTGGCCGATTCCGTTGACCGGAAACGACCAGTCGACTCGCACCTCCGAGGGAACGGTCGCGTCGGGGTAGTACCCCCACCGGCGCAGTCCGCGGCGAAACATCGACACGTCGTCGACGGGACGTGGCGTCGTCGCCGGACCGGCGTCCGCCGTTGCCTGCGAACAGCTCGGCCTCATCCGCCCGTAGGCCGTCGTACAGCCCGAGATCGAGGCCAGCCCGGCGGTCGCGACCGTCGCCAGGAGCTTCCGTCTGGTCGGCATTCCCGTTGCCGTCTCGGGCCCCGCCGTCTTCGGTCGATCGGACGACTGCTCGCTCACGACTCTACTCCTGTTGTGCGTCGACGACGGCGACGCCCGCCAGGTTCACGATGTCTTTGACCTCGTCGCCTCGCTGGAGGACGTGGACCGGTTCGTCCATCCCGACGAGCATCGGGCCGGTGGCGTCCGCGCCGCCCAGTCGCTGGAGCAGCTTGTAGCCGATGTTGCCCGACTCGAGGTTGGGGAAGACGAGCACGTTCGCCGGCTCCTCGAGGTCGGAGAAGCCGTAGGTTCCCTCGAGGATGTCCTCGACGACGGCGGTGTCGGCTTGCATCTCGCCGTCGACGGGGAAGTCGACCGCGGGGTCGTCCTGGAGCATCTTCGCGGCGCGGCGGGGCTTTCGGGTGCCCTCGTTGTCGACGCTGCCGAAGTTCGAGTACGACAACAACGCGGCGCGGGGTTCGATGTTGAACCGCCGGGCGAGTTTGCCGGTCTGTTTCGTGACCTCCGCGAGGACGTCTTCGTCGGGATCCTGGTTGACCGTGGCGTCGGCGACGAAGACCACGCGATTTTTGAACGCGAGCATGTAGACGCCGGCGGCGTAGTCGACGTCGTCGGCGGTACCGATAACCTGCAGCGGCGGACGCAGCGCGGAGGGGTAGTGATGGGAGAGTCCGGTCAGCAAGGCGTCAGCGTCGCCCTGTTCGACCATCACACTGCCGAAGTAGTTCGAGTCGCGCTCGATGAGTTCGCCCGCCTCCGTCCGGGTGATCCCCTTGCGCTGGCGAAGTTCGTGTAGTCGATCGGCGTAGGCCTCGTAGTCGCCGACGGTCGGATCGGCGACCTGGGGCTGGAAGTCGAGACCGAGATTCGCCGCCGTTCGCCGGATCTCGCTCTCGTCGCCGATCAAGATCGGCGCCGCGATCCCCTGTTCCTGGATCTGGTAGGCCGCCCGGATCATCTTCTCGTTTTCACCCTCGGCCAGCCCAACGGTCTTCGGGTCGCTTTTCGCCTTGTTGAGCACCACCCGCATCAGCTCGCGGGACTTACCGAGTCGGGCCTCGAGTTCTTCCTCGTATTCCTCGAGGTCGATCTCGGCTCGTGCGGCGCCGGATTCCATCGCAGCCTCGGCGATCGCGGGCGCAACGCGGAACAGTACGCGTGGGTCGACCGGCTTCGGGATGATGTACTCGGGCCCGTACTGGATCGGATCGTCGCCGTAGGCTTTGACGACGGCGTCGGGAACGTCTTGGCGTGCGAGATCGGCGAGCGCCTCCGCACAGGCGACTTTCATTGCCTCGTTGATCTCGGTCGCGCGGACGTCGAGTGCGCCGCGGAAGATGAAGGGGAAACCGAGGACGTTGTTCACCTGGTTGGGGTAATCCGACCGGCCCGTCGCCATGATCACCGTGTCGTTGCGGGCTTCCTTCGCATCCTCGTAAGAGATTTCGGGATCCGGGTTCGCCATCGCGAACACGATCGGGTTCTCGTTCATCGACTCGATCATCTCCTGGGAGACGATACCACCAATCGAGAGACCAACGAAGACGTCGGCACCCTCCATCGCGTCGGCGAGGCCACCCTCCGGCACGTCGCGGGCGAACTGTCGCTTGTACTCGTTGACGCCGCCGTCTTCGGCGCGGGCCTCCGTGATGATCCCCGAGGAATCACACATCGTGATATTCTCTTTCCGACAGCCAAGCGAGACGTAGAACCGAGCCGTCGCGATCGCACTCGCGCCCGCCCCGGAGAAGACGATCTCGAGTTCCTCTAGGCTCTTGCCGGCGATATCTGCGGCGTTGAGAAGCGCGGCACCGGAGATGATCGCCGTGCCGTGTTGGTCGTCGTGGAAGACCGGGATGTCGATCTCTTCTCGCAGACGTTCCTCGATAGTGAAACAGCCGGGCGCTTTGATGTCCTCTAAGTTGATCCCGCCGAACGTCGGTTCCATCATTTTGATGGCCTCGACGACCTTGTCGGGATCGGCTTCGTCGAGTTCGATGTCGAAGACGTCGATATCAGCGAAGCGCTTGAACAACACGCCTTTCCCTTCCATGACGGGTTTTGAGGCCTGTGCGCCGATATCGCCGAGTCCCAACACGGCGGAGCCGTTCGAGACGACCCCGACGAGATTCCCCTTCGCCGTGTACGTGTATGCATCGGCCTCGCTCTCGGCGATCTCGGTACACGGCGCTGCGACACCCGGCGAGTACGCAAGCGAGAGATCGCGTTGCGTGTTCGTCGGTTTCGTGGTCGAAATTTCGATCTTGCCGGACGGTTCCATCCGGTGATACTCGAGTGCGTCCTCGTCTAGTCCCATACGGGGGACACGTCGGGGGACCACTAAAACGATGCGAAGGTGAAAATCGACGATCGTCGAACCCCAGGAGGGTTGCATTCGACCGTTTTATACGGGCCGCCCTAGTGGAGTGGCGTATGGACGTCGCGCTTGGTGGGACGTTCGACCCCGTTCACGACGGCCACCGTCGGCTGTTCGAACGGGCGTTCGAACTCGGGGACGTGACGATCGGGTTGACCAGCGACGAACTCGCCCCGAAAACGCGACACGTCGAACGACACGTCAACTCCTACGACGAGCGCGCAAACGCCCTCGAGAAGGCGCTCGAACCGATCGCCGCCGAGTACGACTGCGAGTTCGAGATCAGACCGCTCGAGGAACCGACGGGGATCGCAATCGAACCCCAGTTCGACTACCTCGTCGTCTCCCCCGAAACCCGCGACGGCGGCGAGCGGATCAACGAGATCCGCCGCGAGCGGGGACACGACCCGCTCGAGGTCGTCGTCGTCCCTCATCTCCGTGCCGATGACGGTGACATCATTTCGAGTACCAGGATCGTCCGTGGCGAAATCGACGAACACGGGAGAGTTCTCGACGGCGGAACCGGCGACACCTAACCGGTATTTCGTTCCCCATACTGGACCGTTCGGTCGGATAAGCCGGCCGCTGTATCCGCGAAACGGTGTAACGTTACCAGCGAGGCGCTTCGAGTCCCGCTTCCTCGAGGAGCGTTTTCCATCGGGATTGAATCGAGAGCCGAGAGACGTCGGCCGCCTCGGCAACCTCGCCCTGCGTTCGACCGTCGCCGGCGATCAACGATCCCGCGTAGACGCTCGCGGCGAGAACCGCCCGCTTGGACCGGTCTTCGTCGGGAACGTCGACGAGAAAGAGATCCATCGCACACGATCGCGCCTCCCCCGAGAGTTGTAGTCGGTCGGCCACACTCTCGAGTTCTTCGAGCCAGGCCGCGTACTCGACGCGGTCACGTGCGCTGTGCATGGGTCATCGTTTTCCTTCGTCGGTGATAAATCTCCCGTCGGTGTCGGTCGTCCGTCGCCCCTCCAAGATCGATTACCGTCGGAAACGGCAACAGCGTGCTACTCGAGCCAACGTCTGGCTACGAATAGCTAGGGAGAATGGCCGTTCTGTCCGGATTTCACTAGGAGATAACTACTTAAGCACGGATCCAGCCAAGATGGTGTCGACGCCCGCCACCCGCGCTCGTCGGGAGATCACCCGTCATGAAAGAGCCGACCTGCAAACTCGTCTGTACCGGTTGCGGTCTCGAGATGCCGTATCGAGATCGATCGCTGGCCGAACAGGCGGCAGAGCTACATCAGCTTCGGGATCCGGAGCACGTGACGTTTATCGTTCCGCCGGACTGGTCGCCCGAGGAGCCGGTCAAACACGAGTAAAACGGATCGACAGGTTCTTACTCGAATCGGCAAAACCTCGGGGTGAGCGCGGGTAGCCAAGCTAGGCCAACGGCGCAGCGCTTAGGACGCTGTCCCGTAGGGGTCCGCCGGTTCGAATCCGGTCCCGCGCACTGAACAAAACTGCGAGCGAAGCGAGCAGTTGCAGTGAAGGAGCAGGAGCGGATTCGAACCCTGGAAGTCGCAGCACTCGAGCGAAGCGAGAGTGACCGTCTTCCTTCGGTTCGAATCCGGTCCCGCGCACTGCTGTCGCGAGCAATTACGCGAGGAGAAGCATCGCGATGAGGATTCGCGACCCAGAGGACGAGCGTAGCGAAGTCCTCGCGGTTCGAATCCGGTCCCGCGTACCCAGGCATTTTCGAGCGATGTCCAGGACCACATTTGAGCCCAAAGGTAGACGCTCCGGTATTCCGTTAAGCCGTCTCAAGGCACTTGTCCGTCTCACCTGTGAATTGAATCGATATAGCACCCGAAAACTTACAGTCTTTTCAATCAACTGTTACAGTAATGCCAAAACTCATAGCAACTACCAACTACGTGATCGGATCGTTGGCCGGTAACACGGGCAATATGATTAGAGCGGGAATCAACAGCGGGATGATCTGGGTATTCCTTATTGGTGTTCTGGTTTCTGTGGCCGGTCCATTTGACCCAGTTCTTGGTTTCGTAGTGGGTGCAGTCGTTGGACTGCCTGTTGTAGGTGCCCTCAGTTCTGGTGCCAACTACGCGACAAACTAACCAGCGGTATACTGTGTGCAGGGTTACGAGCTATCGACCGTTTTCCACGATCATAGCAGAATTCTATTCGTCAGGGTTGCCGAGTTCCTTAGCCTCGAGTTCGCCAGCGAGATACGCAATTCCGCGATCAGTGATCCGATAGTATCCTCGCTTTTCGTCGGTCTTTTCGAGTAAATCCGCCTCGGAAAGGACGTTCATTCGACGAGAGATCGTATTCTGACTACGATCGAGGACCCCGAGTTCTTCGACGAGGTTGAACCAGACGGTAGTCGGTGGAAGTGCGATTCGGTGGCCCGCCTCGGTTTCGAGTTCCTGTAGGTACTCGAGGACTGCGTCGTCAGCCTCGTTCATCCACGAGACACGGGCCCGCATACCCCGGCCATCGTCGGTTCAGTGATTAACTTCACCGGATCGAATGTTTCTTGAGACATATGTCTCAAATATGGATCATATATACTAAAATCTAAATATGTGTTTCACACAGTACTCGACAGGGGAGCCAGACGGAGATGCGACTCTCCAGAATCGAAAACGGCGAATCGGTGGTAGTGACACCGACCCGCAATAGCTCCCGTAACCAGCCGACGGAAGCATGACCACCGACGATTCACGGGATACTAAACCTCCCGACCGACGGAACGAATCGACGACGAACGCGCGTCCTTCGATCGAGACCCGCCTCGAGCACCTGGACGTCCTCACCAGAACGTTGCTCGCGGATCTCGAGCACCCGACTCGATCGCCTCGAGTCGACGAGACCGACCGACGAACTGTCCGCCGACACCTCCTGCAGATCAGAGCCGAAGCCAGTCAAGCGGGCTTGCGACTGGTCGGCCCGGAGGCGACGATGCCGTACCGACCGGGGACGGATCGCGACGGCCTACGTCGTACTGGAGCCGTCTCGTCGACCGGCGGCTCGCTGTCGGGTCGTCTCGAGTGCCATGGCTCGAGCGAGTAGCGTGGCGACGGTACGTGATACGGCACCGCCTGAATACATCGAAAACCGCCGATAAATGGAGGTCGGATCCGATGGACGTCAGTCGTCCGAGACCGCGTTCGCTCGCCGCGTCAATCGCACGATCAGGTCGCCGTAGTGTGGGTACTCGTCGGCCAGCTCGGGACCGGCGAGTTCGAAGTCGTCGTAGTGAAATCCGGGCGTGACGGTACAGCCGACGAGCGCGTAGCCGTGGTCGCTGCCGTCCCGTGTGAGTTCGGCGGCGAACCAGGTGTCGCGGTGGACGACCGCCTGGAAGCGGTCGCGACCGAGTTCGATCGTCTCGAGTCCGTCGTCGAGGACGTACAGAGTGAGCGGATCGCCGCGGTAGAAGTGCCAGATTTCGTCGGACCTGAGCCGGTGGAACGCGGAGAAGTCATCGGCCTCGAGCAGGTAGTAGATCGCCGTCGCGGTCGGCCTGTCGTCGTCGTACCGGTCGGGCAGGTGGGCCCCGTCGATCACCGCGTCGGCGGCGTACGTTCGGGCGTAGTACCCACCTTCGGGGTGTGCCTCGAGACCGAGCCGTTCGATCCAGTCGTTCGCGTCGGGCATCGACTGTTCTGCCCGCTATGGAAAGATAACTATTCCGAACTGTTCGGCCGATCGTCTCGTTCGCCAGCGTGGGGAACGCGAGCGCGTCGTGCCGTTCCGGTGGCGAATCCCCCAGTCCGAGGATGGCGTTGTACCGGTCGGTCTCGAGCAGAATTGGGGTGAGATACGTGCCGGCGTGATCGGGGTCGGCGACCCCGGTTGCCGGCAGATCCGGCCCCTCGACCGGACCGAAGCGATCGAGAAAGGCGTCGACGAACGCCTGGAGCGCCCGGTACGCACCGACGCCGCCCCCGCCGTGGTACGAGACGAACGGCTCGAGGTCGAGACGCCGGGCAGGAGGGCCGTGCCAGCGGTCGTCCCCGCGGCACCCGCGGCGAACTGTCGTCGCGAGATGCCGCCGGCTCGTTCGCTATCGTTTCCCGGCGTGAAACGGTACACTCCGCTCGCGTCTGATCTCGCGTCAACCGCGTTGGATCTCGCGTCAACCGGGGATGTGTTCGTCGACATCGGCACGCAAAACGGGGTGTGCCATCGACATAGAATCGGCTCGAGAGTTGTTCGCCGGCCAAGCGGGCGAAACAAATAAGTGGCGAGTGCGTTGGGACGGAGACGATCGACGGTTCGGCCGGGTTGGCGTTCGCTCGGTTTTGAACAGACCGGGAGTACACGTCATTTTCCACTTTTCGTGGAGTGCCGGCCGCTTGGTACCAACGGCGTGCGAAACCGGGTGTTATGGCCAGACGGTCGCAGGTGGGTCCTGACGCAAACACTTGGATAATTGATTTGTCGCGGCGCGCGAGTAAATCGGCAGACGAACGTCTGACGGTCCAAAACGCTTATTCGCGCGGGCACGGCTTGTATGAGCAATGGCCGGGTTAGACGACGTGTTCGGGGATATCTTCTCGAATGTCGATGCCGTCATGCTCTTCGGGCCGAGTGGCTCGTACTACGAGCGGTTCGCGACGATCGACGACGTCGACGTGATCGTCGTCGGAACCGAAAACGACCTCGGCGCGGATGTCTTCGTCGAGTTACCGCTCGAGTTCGACGAAGTCGGTGAGCGGATCAGCTTCGGGGTCGAGGGCGGCCTCGAGCAGGGCGTCATCGAGGGCGGGGACGAACTCGTCTGTGCAACGAGCGTCTTCGACGACGAGATCGATACCGTCTCCCGCGTCCGCGCGAGTGCCGACGACCGGACGGGTATCTACGACCTGTTCGCCAAATCCCGCGCGGAGCCGGAGGTGATCAAGGCGGTCGTCGAACTCGCGATCGAACTCGGAAAGAAAGGACAGAAGGGGAAACCGGTCGGCGCGCTGTTTATCGTCGGCGACGCGGGGAAGGTGATGAACAAGTCACGGCCGCTGTCGTACAACCCCTTCGAAAAGTCCCACGTTCACGTCGGCGATCCGATCGTTAACGTGATGTTAAAGGAGTTCTCGCGTCTCGATGGGGCGTTCGTCATCTCCGATGCGGGCAAACTCGTCTCGGCCTATCGCTACCTCGAGCCATCCGCGGAGGGCGTCGACATCCCGAAAGGCCTCGGCGCGCGTCACATGGCCGGCGGCGCGATCACGCGGGATACGAACTCCATCGCGGTCGTCCTCTCGGAGAGCGATGGGCTCGTCCGGGCGTTCAAAGCCGGCGAACTCATCCTCGAGGTCGATCCGGAGGCGTACTGAGATGGACTGGCAGACGCTGATCGAGGAACCGGCGGTGATCGCAGCGGCGGTACTGGCGCTTGGACTCGTCGTCGGCTACCTCGTCGGGCGGCTCAACAAGGAGCTGTTGACGGCCTCGGGGGTTCCCGAAACCGTCGAGGGAACGCCGTTCGAGCGGACTGCCCAGTCGATCGGGACGTCGACGGTCGAGATCGTCGCCCGGTTGAGTTCGTGGTTCATCTACGGGATCGCGGTGTTGACGGCGATCCACATCGCCCAGTTGCTCGATACCGACGCGTTCTGGAACCAGGTCATCGGGTTCATCCCGCAGGCGTTCATCGCGATTCTCGTGCTCATCCTCGGCTTCATCGTCGCCGACAAATCCGAGTTGATGGTCAGCGAGTACCTCCGGGGCGTGAAGATTCCGGAGGTGTCGATGATTCCGAAGCTCGTCAAGTACTCGGTCCTGTACGTGGCGTTTCTCGTCGCGTTGGGTCAGATCGGCGTCTACGTCTTCCCGCTGCTGATCTTGCTCGTCGTCTACGTCGCGGGGATCGTCGTCGTCGGTGCGATCACGTTCAAGGACTTTCTCATCTCGGGGGCGGCGGGGATCTACCTCCTGCTCAACCAGCCCTACGGGATCGGCGATCGGATCGAGGTCGACGACCGATCCGGGATCGTCCAGGAGATCGACCTGTTCGTGACGAAATTCGAGGACGACTCCGAGGAGTACATCGTGCTCAATCGGCGGGTGCTCGACGACAAGATCGTTCGGGTTCGGGACTGACAAGGGTACAGAACTGTCGGATTCGAGTCACTCCTCGAGCGAGAGTCCGGCGTGCCAGCGGTCGATGCCGGCCTCGCGTTTGATCTTGTCCATTCGTGCGAGCAGGTGTGTCGCGAGCGAGGCAGTTTCGGCGGCGCGGGACTCGCCTTTCGTCGCGAACTCGCCACCGTCGCGGTCGGCGTAGACCGTACAGACGGCTCCGGCCCGGAGGCCGTAGAGGTTCGCGAGCGTACAGATCGCGCTTGCTTCCATCTCGATGTTTTTGACGTTGGCCTCGACGAGTTGGTCGACGAGATCCTCGGAGCCGGCGGCCCGGTAGCCGTCGTACCCCTCTCGTCCCTGACCGGCGTAGAAGGAGTCGGCGCTCATCGTGATGCCGGTGTGGTAGTCGTAGCCGAGGCGTTCGGCGGCGGCGACCAGCGCCGAGACGACCTCGTAATCCGCGACCGCGGGGTAGTCCTCGCGGACGTACTCGTCGCTCGTCCCCTCCTGGCGCACTGCGCCGGTCGTGATCACGAGGTCGCCGATCGACATCTCGGGCTGGAGCGCCCCACAGGAACCGACGCGGATGAACGTCTCACAGCCCACGCGTGCGAGTTCCTCCACTGCGATCGCCGCGGAGGGGCTGCCGATCCCCGTCGAGGTGACCGAGATGGGCGTTCCCTCGACCGTACCCGTCGCCGTGCGGTACTCGCGGTGGTGGGCGACGACCTCGTGGTCGTCCCAGTGGGGGACGATCTTCTCGAGACGTTCCGGATTGCCGGGCAAGAGGACGGTCTCGGCGACGTCGTCGGGTCCGACCTCGAGGTGGTACTGTACGTCCGTGTGGGGATCTTCACTGTCGGCTGGCATGTGGTAGACGGGATTCGCAGCGACGCCGTATATAAATGCGGGGCGGTTGTGGGTTGGGTATGAACCGGGAGGATGGGGGTCCGGATTCGGACCGGACCGGCCGGGGACCGGATGCCGACCGGGGGGACCTCACCGACACGTACGTTGCCGCCCTCCAGTACGACCTGGCCGACGTTCCGCCGGACGCGACGCTCGTGGGCGTCGTCCGGAAGCCGACGTCGTGGTTTCACGCCGCCGTCGACGAGAACCGGCCCGAACTCGGCCCGCCCGCCGATCTCCTCGAGTCGGTTCGCGAGGCCGAAGACGAGTTGAAGATGCGCGGCATCTGCGAGGAGGAAGCACACAACGCCGCCTGGGACCAGGTCGGGTTCGGCGAAGCGTATCGGGTACACCTCGAGGGCTCGAGTGAGGCCGAGGCGGCACTTGCGGATATCCAGAAGCGACTCGAAGACGGCGAGTCGATCGCGCTCGTCTGCTACGAGAACACGGAGAAGAAACGCTGTCACCGGACGATTCTTCGGGAAGTGCTCGAGGGGCGTTTTCGGGACTGACGTGGATGTCGTCCGGTGTACTCATGGACCGGCCGCCGAGCGACGGCACGCGTGTTTCTGGTTGGTCCGGAACCGATAGACAGCAGTCCGTGCGAGTTGAACTGCCGCAGCGAGAAATCCCTGCAAGTTGAACGGTTCTTCCCCTTGAAACCGGCAACGCTGAGTAGCCACGTCCTCCCCAGCCGATTCGCTCGCGATCGACGATCGCTCGCTCATCCCTCGCGAGTTACGGCGCGGTTCGCTGTCCGCTCACCCCGCCCCAGCGCGCCATTTCGGCAGTAGCGAGGCGAAAAAGGGCGTCGTAGAACGATTCTCGCATCCTCTCCGCGACTAGCCGACGAACGGTCAGTACAGCGAAGAGAGCACCAGTCCACTGTACCGCTCTGGCTTGCGGTGGCGCGCGCTGTCGAGCGGTCGAGTAACGACGAGACCGCTCGACGATACTGCGCGAGGGATGAGCGACCGGAGGGAGTGAATCGGCTGGGGAGGACGTGGCCACTCCCCGTCGCCACAATCGCAGAACACATCTTCGTCTCATCAACGCCTGCGAGGAAACACATCTTCGTCTCATCAACACCTGCGAGGAAACACATCTTCGTCTCATCAACACCTGCGAGGAAACACATCTTCGTCTCATCAACACCTGCGAGTATATCGACCACTACACAGACCTGCTCGTCGGGAGATTCACCGGAGAAGTCGGTGTGATCGATACGGGTGGAAGGCTTCTGTGACACCCGTAGGCGAGAGGGTATCCGTCTACTCGAGTGTCTCCTGGGAAATCGTATCGGGGAGCAGTTCGCCGAGGGTGTAGACGCTTGGTTCCTCGCTTTCGCCTTCGTCACAGATCACCTCGAGATCGGGTTTGCAGAACTCCGAGAGCGTCTGGCGGCACATGCCACAGGGGGTGACGCCGTCGCGTCTGCCCGAGCTGACGGCGATCCGGACGAACTCGCGGTGGCCGTTTTTGACCGCCTCGGCGATCGCGACCTCCTCGGCGTGGAGGCTGTTGCTGAAGTTGGCGTTCTCTATGTTACAGCCGACGAAGACCTCGCCGCTTTCGGTCTCTATGGCGGCACCCACGCGGTACTCGGAGTAGGGGACGTGTGCGGCCGACTGGATCTCGCGGGCGGCCTCGAGCAGATCGTCGTTCGGGTCGGTCATGATCTCTGATGCGACGGGGAAGTGCAAGAAAGCACCGCCCAGTGGGACCGGACGCCGACTCAAATTCGGCAAACGACGGCGACTCGAGTGGGGGTTACGGATCGGCGGCGTCGACGGCCGACTCGACAACCGCGCTCGCGTCGTCGATCAGTCGGTCGACGTCGTCGCTTTCCGCGTACATACGGACGTACGGCTCCGTGCCGCTCGGTCGAACGAGGATCCACGACGCGTCCGAAAACTCGAGGCGGACGCCGTACTCCGTGTCGACGCTCGCGTCGGGGAACGCCTCCGGAAGGTCGGTCTCGAGGACGTCCATCGTCTCGGATTTGCGGTCGTCCGGGCAGTCGACGCTCACCTTCCGGTAGGGGCGCTCGGTGACCGGTTCTCTGAGCGCGTCGGTGCTGCCGGCGTCGACGACGAGCGCGGCGACGGTCGCGGCACTCGCGACGCCGTCGATCCAGCCGCCGAAGGCCGTGTGGACGTGCTTCCACGGCTCGGCGGCGAAGACGACCGCCGTCTCTTCCCCGCTGGCGGCCCGTTCGCGTGCGATTCCCTCGTGAAGTGCGCCGAGTCGGACCCGTTCGACCCGCCCGCCCTCGACGCGGACCCGTTCGTCGATCCGTGCGGAGGCGTTCGGAGTCGTGACGACGACGGGATCCACCGCGTCGTGTTCGCCCGTGTAGTGGGCGGCGACGACGGCGAGTACGGTGTCTTCGTGAATCACCTCGCCATCGGGGCCGAGCACGACGAGCCGGTCTGCGTCGCCGTCGTGGGCGAGGCCGAGGTCGAACGATCCGGCCTCGAGGAACGTCGAGAACTCCGCGAGCGTCTCCGGCGTGGGTTTGCTCTCTCGGGCGGGGAAGTGGCCGTCGACGGTCGCGTTCACCGCGACGACGTCGGCTCCCAGCCGTTCGAGGACCTGTGGCGTCGCGAGCGCGCCGACCCCGTTGCCGCAGTCGACGGCGACGGAGAGACCCGCGAGCAACGGTCCAGACCTCTCCGCGGCGTCGAACTGATCGCGGACGAAGGCGGCGACTGCATCACGATACTTCCCGAGCACCGCGAGCTCCGTCGAACGACCCCACTCGTCCCACGCCGCCAGGTCGTCCGCGTCGACTGCCGTTTCGATCGCCCGTTCGGCCTCGCGGTCGTACTCCTCGCCGTCGACGAACAGTTTGATCCCGTTGTCCGTCGGCGGGTTGTGACTCGCGGTGATCATCGCGCCGCGCCGGCCGCGGGAGGCAAACGCCAGCGCGGGCGTCGGAAGTTGACCGAGACGGACGACGTCCGCGCCAGCGCTCTCGAGTCCAGCCTCCATTGCGGCGGCGAGCGCGGGACCGGTTTCGCGACCGTCGCGCCCGAGGACAAATGTTTCGCCGGGTTCGCCGGCGGCCCGTCCGACGGCGAGTGCGAGCGACGGAGTGATCTGCTCGACCGGCCCACGGATTCCTGCGGTCCCGAACAGCGTCATGTAGACCCGTTTCGAGAGGAGGTGTTTAGATACTGTCGGCTCGAGTCGCCGGAGATAGCTCGGTTCGGCGGTCAGACCGGCCTCTCGTTGTTTCCAGCCGATCCATTGGATCCCTACCCGGACGGAAAAACGCTCGACGTGACCCGGTCACTCCGGGTGGTCGTCGATCAGGACGACGGCTTCGCCGTCGATCACCTGTTCGTCGTCGTCTTCGTTTCGAACCGTGGTCTCGAGACGGTACTGTGCGTTCCCGAGGGACTCGACGATCTCGACGCGTGCGGAGACGCGGTCGTCGATACCGACGGGGGCGCTGAACTCGAGGTCCTGTGAGAGGTAGATCGTGAGGCCGGGAAGCCGGGCGAGGGCGGCGCTGATGAGCCCGGAAACGAGCGTGCCGTGAGCGATGCGCTCGCCGAACCGAGTCTGACTGGCGAACTCGTCGTCTAGATGGAGACGGTTCGTGTCGCCGCTGATCCGGGCGAACGCTCGAACGTCCTCTTCCGAGAGCCTCTTCTCGAACGTGACGGTGTCGCCGACGTCGATGTCGGCCGGGTCGTCGACGGTCCGATCGAACGACCACTCGAGCTCCGAGTGGTCGATTGACGGAATCGAGGCGGGGACTGAATCGCCGTTCGACGCGGTACGGGAGTCGACGGGAAACATCGCGGAGACCGCTGCCCGGTTGGCGGCGGTTGCACCCTGAAGAAAATTCTGGGTCATCGTCGTCCACGCGTTCGTCATGGCGGCAAAGTTGTTCCCCCCAGTGTCCTGGTGTGACATCTCCCGGTGTTTCGGGAGCGAGACATATCACTCTTTGGCCGGTCTATCTCCCAGCATTCCCATCCGACAGTGGCGGAATCGTTCCGCCGTAAGCGGATTTTACCGGGTAACCTGGCGGATTCGGTTCCGTTACCTCGTCCTCCTGGGACACGACATGGCATTAGATGGTATTAGATGGTATTTTGTGGAAAGGCTTATTACGATAGGGGGCGTGGATCTACTCGATGACGGACGATTCCGACCGATCGCTCTGGTTTCCGCCGGCGATGTTCACCGAGCAGATGCAGGAGACGGGCGAGCAGGTCGCCGAATCCCAGACGGAGATGATGAAACAGTTGATGCAGGCCGGATCGTCGAACCCGTTCGACGACGTCTCCGCGTTCGGCCCGATGAACATGGGAACGGCGACGTTCAAAGCTCGCGTCCAGAGCGGCGGTCGGATCAGTATTCCCGGTCCCGAACGGGAGGCCCTCGACATCGAAGAGGGCGATATCGTTCAGACGATCGTCGTTCCCGTCAAACGCAACCGAGAGGAGTAATCATGACTCAGAACCCACTCACCACAGTCTTCAACGCACAGCGCAGCGCCGTCGAACAGTCCCAGACGCTCACCCACGACGCCCTCGAGGCACAGCGGACCTCGTTCGACGCGTTCGCCGACGCCCTCGAGACGTCGGGATCGCTCGTCGAGTCCAACGCCGAACTCGCCAAAGGGGCCGCCCACGCCTACTTCGACGCCCTCGAGTCGACGTTCCCCGAGGAGGCCGCCGACTTCGACGACCTTCGTGAGTTCGTCGACGAAAGCGTCGACTCCACGACCGAGGCCCAGACCCAGTCGATCGAAGCTGCCATCGACACGCTCGAGGAGTCCGAAGTCGCCTACGACGAGTTCGCAGCCACCTACGCCGACGTCGTCGACACCTCCTTCGACACCTTTCTCGAGGCCCACGAGCAGGCCGAAGCGAACGTGACGGCCGTCGCCGAGAACGTCGAGGACGCCGCCGACGAGTTCGACGTCTCCGCGTAGACCGTCGAGACAGCCCAGCTTTTTCACTCCCACACCCCTACAGGTATTCAATGTCAGACTCAGAGCAGCCCCAGGCCCAGAACTGGAACGCGTTCGTCGAACAGTGGAACGAACAGTTCCTCGATGCACTCGAGGACAACATGGAAGCACAGGCGCAGTTCGTCGAGAGCTGGTCGGAGACCGTCGGCGAGATGTCCGACGAGGAGGAAATCTCCGACGGCGTCGAGGGCTACGCCAAAGCCTACGAGACGTGGATGGGCGCCTCGAAACAGATGGTCGACCGGATGAACGACCAGCTCGAGGGCGAGGACGTCGAACTCGAGGAGTTTCGCGACGTCTGGCTCAACACGGCCAACGAGGCGTTCAAGGACGTCATGTCGACGACGGCCTTCGCCCGAATGACCGGCGAGACGGTCGGTGACGTCCTCGAACTGCAACAACAGGCCGACGAAGCCTCCGAAGAGACCCTCCGAATGCTCGGCTTCGCGACCGAATCCGGCGTTCTCGAAGTCGGCGACCGACTCGTCGAACTCGAGCGACGCCAGCACGCCGTCGAGCGAAAACTCGACCGCGTCCTCGAACACCTAGAAGAATGAAAAACCCCTACGCAACCGTTCTGGACATCCAACGGCAGGCCTGGGAGGAGACGGCCGACCTGGCCGAGAAGACCCGAATCGCCCCCGACCGAACCGAAACGATCGAGAACGTCGAGGTCGGTACGACCCCAAGTGAGGTCGTCTACGAGGAGAACAAACTCCGATTGCTCCACTACGAGCCGAAGACCGAACAGCAACACGACGTGCCGATCCTCGTCGTCTACGCGCTGATCAACAAGCCGTACATCCTCGATCTCCAGCCCGATCGGTCGGTCGTCCAGACCTTACTCGAGGCGGGGTTCGACGTCTACCTGATCGACTGGGGCGAGCCCTCGAAACTCGACCGTAGCCTCGGCCTCGAAGACTACGTCACCCGCTACATCGACAACTGTGCCGACGTCGTCCGCGAGCGCTCCAGTCAGGACGCGATCAACGTCCTCGGCTACTGCATGGGCGGGACGATGTCCGCGATGTACGCCGCGTTGTTCCCCGAGAAGGTCAAAAATCTCGCGCTGATGGCCGCTGGACTCTGCTTTGCCGGCGACGGCGGCGTCCTCGAGTTGTGGGGTGCCGAGGAGTACTACGACCCCGAGACGGTCAGCGAGACGTTCGACAACGTCCCGGCCGAGTTTCTGGACGTCGGCTTCGCGCTGATGGACCCCGTCGCGAACAACGTGACGAAGTACGTCCGCTTCTACGACAACGTCGAGGACGAGGAGTTCGTCGAGAACTTCGCGCGCATGGAGCGGTGGCTCGACGAGGGTATCGACGTCGCGGGACGGGCATACGAGCAGTTCATCAACGATATTTATCAGGAGAACAAACTCTACGAGAACGAACTCCACCTGAACGGCGAGCACGTCGACATCTCGAACATCGAGATGCCCGTTCTCCAGATCGTCGCCGAGTACGACCACCTCATTCCGCCGGGGGCTTCGAAGCCGTTCAACGACAGCATTCCGTCGGCGGACACCGAGATCATGGAGTTCGCGACGGGCCACATCGGAATGTCGGTCTCCTCGCGGAGCCACGCGGAACTGTGGCCCGACGTCTGTGAGTGGTTCGAGGAGCGTTCGAACGGAGAAAACGAGGGGCAACCTGCCTCGGGAAGTCGGGCGGCGGAGCCGGAAGACGCGGACGTCGCCGGTGACGAAACCGGTCCCAACGAACTCGAGAACGACGCTTCGACCCTCGAGTCGAGCGGCGATCTCGACGCGGAGACGAGCGACCTCCACGGCGAGGATCGATCGGACGAGGAGATCGCCGCCCGCGGCGAAGGAGAGGTTCAGAAAGAACCCGCCGAGCCCGGAGAGATGGCCGTCGACGAGGACGTCGTCGAGGAACTGGCCGACGACGACGCCGAATCCGATTCGGCGATCGAGGCCGAAACCGACGACATGACCGAACTAACCGGCGTCGGACAGGCGTACGCGGAGGATCTCCACAGCGCCGGCATCGAGACGTTCGACCAGCTCGCCGACGCCGATCCCGCAGAACTCGCAACCGAGACGGGAATCTCGCCGAGCCGTATCGAAGACTGGATCGATCAGGCTGGTGAGCGGTAACTACCCCGGCAGACTCGAGCGGTTTTTGCTCGCCGCGAACGCACGAATCTCGTCGCCGTCGACGAGACTGACTGAATGGTAATTCGTTCCACAGGTCGTTATTTACGATCGGAGAGTGAACGTTCACACATCCATGTCTATGGAGGGACGAACGTGCGTCATCACCGGGTCGGCACGCGGTATCGGACGAGGTATCGCCGAGCATCTCGGTGCGAAGGGAGCGAACGTCGTCGTCAACTACCGATCCTCGGAGGAGGCCGCACTCGAGGCCGCCGACGCGATCGAGACGGCAGGTGGGAACGCGGTCACCGCACAGGCTGACGTGGCGGTCCGCGAGGAGGTCGAGCACATGCGGGAGATCTGCCACGAGGCGTTCGGTTCCGCTGACGTTCTGGTGAACAACGCCGGGATCACGGCCGACGACCAGTTTACCGAGATGACTCGCGAGGAGTGGGATCGGGTGATGGACGTTAACCTGGGCGGGATGTTCAACTGCACGCAGGAGTTCTACGACGACATCTGGAACGCAGACGAAGGTCGACTGATCAACATCTCGAGTGTCGTCGGTAAACAGGGCAACTTCGGCCAGGCAAACTACGCTGCCGCGAAAAGCGGGATGTTCGGCTTCACGCGAACCATCGCCCTCGAGTTCGCTCAGGGCGGTTCGACCGCGAACTGCGTCGCGCCAGGGTTCACCCGCACCGACATGGTCGAGAACGTCCCGGAGAAAGTCCTCGATCGGATCGTCGCCGGCATCCCGCTCGAGCGACTCGCCGAAGTCGAAGATATCGCCGCAGTCGTCCGATTTCTCGCCAGCGAGGAGTCGTCATACGTGACGGGCGAAGTGATCGACGTCAACGGCGGGATGGACCTGTAACCCGTCGATGACTCCGCCGTCCCTGCCCGTTACGCATCCGGGTCCGACACGACTCGGCTCTCGAGATCCGAAACTGTCTCACGGAGTTCGGTGACGAGCACCTCGAGTACCTCCTCGGCTGGGAGTGTTTCCTCCACTACCCCACCGCTTTGGCCAGCGTACAGTGCCATCTCCTCGATGGCTCCGTCGACGTCCGGCGTGGCCAGCGCCTCGTCGTAGCGTTCGATCGGTTTCCCCGACTCGGTCGTCGCGACGACGTCGTCCTCGCCGGGGCGCTCGCCGGGTTCCGGCTGCCCGGCCGCGTCCCAGCGCTCGAGCGTTCCGTTCTCGAGCATCCGGTGAGGCATGCCGGGCCAGCCCTTGTCGTACAGCGTCGTGTATCGTGTGTCCGTCTCGTCGCTTTCGATGACTCGCTCCCGATACGTCTCGTGGACGGACGCTTGCGTCGTCGCGACGAACCGGGTTCCGAGCCATGCGCCGTCCGCGCCGAGCGCGAGTGCGGCCGCAATCCCCCGTCCATCGGCGATCCCGCCCGCGGCGACGATCGGCACGTCGTCGCCGACCGCGTCCGCGACGGGAGGGACGAGTGCGGTCGTCGCCACCTCGCTCTGGACGTGTCCTCCGGCCTCGAGTCCCTGCGTGACGACGACGTCGATGCCGGCGTCGACCGCTTTGCGGGCGGCCGCGGCGCTGCCGACCGTCTGGAACGCGAGCGCGCCCGCATCGTGAACCCAGTCCACGTAGGGTGCGGCGTCGCCGAAGGAGAAGGTAACGACGTCCGGGCTGGCATCGAGGATCGCCTCGAGGTGATCGTCGGTGTCCACGATCGTGGTCCGGTCGTCGAGTGCGAGGTTCACCGCGAACGGTTCGTCTGTCCGCTCGCGAGTCTCTCGGATCAGTCGACTCGTCTCCGCTATGTCGCGCCACGTGACGGCCAGATGACCGAGTCCCCCGGCGTTCGAGACGGCCGCGGCGAGTTCGGGAGTCGTCGCGCTCCCGATCGGTGCCTGGACGATCGGGTGCTCGATACCGACGGTTTCACAGAGTGCCGTGTGAATCGTCATTTCACGACACGTCGGTTCGCATCATCGGTATATCACTTCCGGTGATTCCATCCCGTCCCGTCAGTCCGAGCTCCGGTGTTTTTCCTTCCTTCGTACCCGGACGTTCTCGATCCCGGTGTCGGGATACTGGCCGTCGTCGTCTTTCTCGACCGCTTTGACCATATCCCAGACCACGTTGAGTCCGGTGGTAACGCCCTCGAGCGCCTCCATCTCACAGCCCGTCTTTCCGGTGGTCTCGACGGCGACTGTGAGTTCGATCCGATCCTCGCCGAGGTCGAAGTCGGTGTCGACGTTGGTGATCGGGATCTGGTGGCACATCGGGATCGTCTCCCAGGTGTGTTTGACAGCCTGAATCGCGCCGATCCGGGCGGTTGCGAGCACGTCGCCCTTGCCGACTTCGTCCGCTCGGATCGCCTCGATCGTCGCGGGCTGGAGTCGAATCTCGCCGACAGCGACTGCCCGGCGTTCGCTGTCCGGCTTGTCGCCGACGTCGACCATCTGGACGTCACCCTCGTCGGTCGTGTGCGTAAGTCCCTCGGCGGCGTCGGTTCTCGGGTCCGGGTTCGACCCCTCGGCGGAGGACGGCTCCTCAGACATCGGTCTCACCCCACAACACGGCGGGAATCTCCTCGAGCAGGTCGGTGGCGAGATAGCCGTACCCTCCGTCTTCTGCGAGCCGTTCGCCGGCGAGTCCGTTGACGTGTGCGCCCGCCCCAGCGGCATCGAGCGGTTCCGCGTGCTCCATCAACGCGGCGACGATCCCCGCCAACGTATCGCCGGTTCCACCGACTTTCATCCCCGGCGTTCCGGAGCGACTGATCCGCGTTCGGCTGCCGTCCGTGATGACGTCGTCGGCCCCCTTCACGAGGACGACGTGGCCCAGATCGGCCGCAAAGGATTCGATCTCGTCAGCGATGTCGGCGAGCGAGTCGGCGTCGGGACCACCCATACGCTCGAGTTCGCCCCGGTTGGGCGTACAGACGAGCGTCGCGTCGGTGTCGACGTCGGGCACGACCGCCAGGGCGTCGGCGTCGACGACCGCGCGGCCGGTGTAGGACTCGAGGAACTGGCAAACGGCCTCGAGGGTTTCGTCGGCGGTGCCGAGGCCGGGGCCGAGCACGACGACGTTCTCGTAGCGCTCTGCGGTCTCGACCAGCCCGTCGACCTGATCGGGCGTGAGCACGTCGCCCTCGTACGGCTGGACGATGAGGTCCTCGCTGTAGCCCTGGATCTCGCCCGTGACAGAGTCGGGGGCGGCGACGAACGACAGTTCTGCACCCGCGCGTAACGCGGACTGGGCGGCGAGTGCTGGCGCGCCGGTGTAGGGGCCGCCTCCGATGACGTACGGTCGTCCCTCGCGGTCGGTCGGGCGGGCGAGGTCGACGTCGCCGGGGCCGACGAACCGTTCGGCGGCGTCCGGGATACCGATGTCCGCGACGGTGATCTCGGCATCGAGTGCCTCGAGTCCGGGTTTCACGTCGTGAAAAGTGACGACGTGGTCGGCTTCGACCCTGTTGTCGGCGTGGTCCCCACCGTCGGCGTCGAACCCGGAGGGAACGTCGACCGCGACGACGGTCGCGTCGGCGTCGTTGATCGCCCGCGCCGCCGTCGCCGCCGGCTCCCGAAGGTCGCCGCTGATACCCGTCCCGAGCATCGCGTCGACGATCACGTCGGCATCGGGGAGGTCGAACGCTTGGGAGTCGGTCACCTCGCGGACGTCGTAGTCGGCGCACTCGAGGGCGTCCCAGTTTTCACGGGCGATCTCGGTGCCGATCGTTTCGGCCCGTCCCAGCAAGAGCGTCGTCGTCTCGTACCCCTCGAGAAACCTGACGGCGACGAACGCGTCCCCGCCGTTGTTTCCGCGCCCGGCGACGATCGCCACGCTCGAACCCGTGTCCGCGACGTCCCGGACTGCCCGGGCGACCGCGTGTCCGCTCGACTCCATCAGCTGTTTTCTCGCCACGCCGAGGGCCGCGGCGTTCTCGTCGACGGCGGCCATTCGCTCGCCTGTTATCATGATCGGCCGTTCGCTTGCCGTCGCGTTAAGCGTGTGGGAGTCCGTTTCCGTGCGCCGAGGACCGATTCGAGTTCGGGCACTCGTCTCGACTGCGTACGGGTTTCGTAGACGTAACAATTACCTAACACGGGATCCTACTCCCGATCGTCCATGGTTTCCCGCGAAAACCGCGTCCTCCTCGGATCGCTCTTCCTGGTCTGGCTCGCCGTGACGATCGTCGGCCTGACGGGCATCGGCGCAGAGAGTTCGGTGCTGGCGTTCGTCGTCCTGGCCGGAATCGGGATCGTCCTCCCGCAACTGTACCTGGCCGCTACGGACGACGACGTTCCCGGACGTAAACGCGTTCGGATCGCCGCCGTCCTCGCACTCGTCATCGCGATGCTCGGATTCTCCGGCGCGGACGCGACCGAGCGGCTGATCATCGCGGGCCTCGTCGCCGCGTTGCTGGTCGCGGTCGTCGCGTACGAGTTCACTGCCGGCTACCGGGGCACCGCCGCCGAGCGATAACCCTCCGAACCGCCCGATACCGAACGACTCCCGCCTCGAGCGATAGACTCTCGGTTCGTCGGCCCTTCCTTTCGCCGTGAACGTCTTCTGGCTCGACGAGGACCCCCGACTCGCCGCCCATTATCACTGCGATCAACACGTGAACAAACTGTTGCTCGAGGCCGCGCAAGTCCTCTGTACTGCCGCCCGTGAGAACGGCTCCGGGGCCGACTTTCTCTACCAGTCGACCCACGTCGACCATCCAGTTACGCGCTGGGCGACCGAGTCACGCGCGAACTGGCTCCAACTGTGCGACCACGCCGAGGCGCTCAACGCGGAGTTCGTCGAACGCTACGAGAAGACCGAGGACCACGCCAGTTGGACCGTGATCGACCGGATCGATCCCGACGAGATCGCGTTTCCGAGCGAGGGGCCGACGCCCCGACCGCAGGCGATGCCCGAAGAGTACCGGAACCCCGACGACACCGTGGCAGCCTACCGCGCCTACTACGCCGGCGAGAAGGCGGAGTGGGCCGAGTGGCGTTACACCGACGAACCACCGTGGCTCGAGGAATATCTGGAACTCGAGTGAGCGTTACGATCCACCCAGACCGTTTGTTCACACTCCCTACTCAGTCCTGCAAGCGGTGGGGATGGGATTTGAACGACGTGAAGACGATCACGCTCACTTCGTTCGCGTGCTGCGACTTCTCTAGTTCAAATCCCATCGGCCTCGCTGTCGCTCACGTGATTGTTCGCGACAGCAACGGTGGGGATGGGATTTGAACCCATGAGGCTTGACAGCCACCTGCTCTCAAGGCAGGCGCGTTGGGCCGCTCTGCCACCCCACCTCACCCACACCTTCCCCACGCGTTCAAAAATGGTTATCGGTCTACCGCCGCTCGAGTCGACCGTCTTCTCCGACCGCCAGCCCGAGTTCCTCGATCGCGGCCGCCGTCGCCTCCCCGCCCGGTCTGCCGGCGATCTCGTGCGCCTCGAGCGTCGCGACGGTCGCACACAGCCCGGACTCCGTCGCCACGGAGGGGATCACGGGCGCGAACCCGAGGTCCAGTCCGGCCGCCCGGGTCCGGCGTGCCAGCGTCGAGAGCGCCGGCGTCGCGTACGCCTCGGCGAAGTCGATCGTATCGGTAAAGCCCGCAAAAGAGACGCGTCCGCCCGACGACGGCCCGAGGACCACGTCGTGGCGTCTGAGCCCCATCGCCGCGCCATCTATGTCCGACCGGCCGACCAGCGACGCGGTCGGCTCGAGTACGCCCACCGTTCCGACCTCCTCGCGCTCGAGCAGGTGGGTGACGGTGTTGCCGATCCGCGCCGAACGCGTGGAGCCGACTTGCCGTTCGAACCGGACCTCCTCGAGTCCCTCGAGGGCGTCTGCAGCGAGGTCGCGAATCGCATCTTCGGGCTCCTCGCCCACGTCGACGTCGTCGGGAAGCGTCCCCTCGTCTCGGTAGTTGACGAGGACGTCCCCACCGCTCGCCGCGGCGGCCCGCAGGACGTCCGCCGTCGCGGCCTCGGACAGCAGGGACGCCTCGGATTCGGTCAACGGGGTCGTCTCGACGAGTGACGGGAGGGCGAGCCCATCCCACGGTGGGTCGACGGGAACGACGACGATCATGCCCGTCACTCCGGCGTCGCGACCCTTGAACGCGGCGCTTGTGACACGACAATCGGTATGCCGATCGGCGTCGAGAAGAACGTATGAACGAACGAACGCTCGCCGGTGCGTTCGGCGTCAGTGTCGTCGGCTGTACGGTCGTCCTGGGGGTCTACGGCCTCGTCTCGGGGTACCTCCTCGAGTCGGCTGGCGACCTGCTCGTACCGTCGGCCGCGACGCTCGCGGTCGTGATCGTTGTCGTCGCCGCCCTGGTCGGCCTCGGAACGGGCGGGTCCCGTCGACTGGCCACACCGTACTGGTAGTGTAACACTCCGAGGCGCTTTCGGTCGCCCGCTATCGTTCCCGACGTCCCTTCGTCTGGCGGTAGTCCGAGGCCATCAGCGCCGCGAAGTGTTCGACCCACGCCTGGGTCTGCTCGTCGGTCTGCGCTCGCGCCTCGACCATCGGGACGAGTGCGAACCCGCGACCGCGGATCGTCGTCGCGTGGGCGTCCGGAAACGCGAGTTCCGTGGCCGGCGTCGTCGTGTACTCCGTCGCGATTTCGGCGAGCGCACGCTCGCCGACGGGGATCAGGACCTCGGGGTTGATCATCCTGATCTCGGCGTTCAGATACGGCTCGCAGTTGTCGATCTCCTCGTCGGTCGGCGGCCGCTCGGGATCCCGACATCGCGTGAGATTCGTCAGGTAGACGTTCTCGAGTTTCGGTCGATCCGCCGGCGACGTGGCGTCACAGAGTGCCAGGCGCTCGAGAATGCGTCGAAGCCCGTCCGATTTTCCCTCACTGTCACCGTCCGTGGCGTCGCTTGCACTCGCCACGAGCGGAACGCCGACGTCGTCTGCGGCGGCAGAGGGCCGTTCACCGACGAACAGGAAGTCTGCCCCGACGTCGCCGTAGCCGTGGACGACCTGCGTTCGCGTCTCACAGAGCGCGGGGCAGTTCCGACACTCCTCGTCCATGTTGAACGGGTTCGCTCGAGTTCGCTGATTCGCGTCCACACCCGAACCTCGGGGCCAGATACTAAAAGAAACGCGACTGATGGTCGATCACGATCACCGAGAGAGCAGGTGCTACGACGACCGAAGCGACTCGAGGCGCTCGAGCGTCTCGGCGTCGTCGGGGCTCTTGTCGTGGCGAACCCCGACGAACCGGGGGAACCGAAGCGCGTAGCCCGAAGAGTACGTCGGCGAGGTCTGGATCTCCTCGTAGCCGACCTCGAAGACCACCGCTGGCTCGAGAGTTACCTCCTGGCCGTCCTCGGCGGCGATGTGTGACTCGAGTAACTCCGTCAACTCGGCGAGTTTCTCGTCCGTGATGCCGGTCGCGACTTTGCCGACCGTCTCGAGCGTGTCGCCGTCGCGAACGGAGAGTTCGAACGTTCCGAGAAACGTCGCACGCCGGCCTTCGCCCCACTCCGCACCGGTGACGACGCAGTCGAGCGTCTCCACGTCCGGCTTTCGCTTTCGCCAGTTCTTCCCCCGACGGCCGGGCGTGTACGCCGATTTGGGGTCTTTGAGCATGATCCCCTCGTGGCCCGCCTCGAGTGCGTCGGCGTCGATCGACTCGATCTCGTCGGCGTCGTCGGTGATCCAGAGCAAGGAGAGTCCGTCGACGTCCGTCGGTTCGACGTCGTCTCCAACCCGAGCCCGCAGGACGCTCTCGAGCCTGTCGTGGCGGTCGACTACCGGTTCCTTGAGGAGATCTTCGCCGTCGGTGTGTAAGCAGTCGAAGAAGACGGGCCGGACGGCGACGTCCTCGCGGGCCTTCTCGACGTCGTGTTTGCGCCGGAATCGCTTGAGCACCTCCTGGAACGGCAGCGGCTCGCCGTCGGCGTCGGCGGCGACGACCTCCCCGTCGAGGATGACGGGTTCCTCGAGAGTCTCCTCGGCGAACTCGACGACCTCCGGCAACGCGGCGGTGACGTCCTCCATGTTTCGCGAGAAGACGCGCGTGGCGGCACTCGAGTCGTCGGATCCGGCGCTGGACGACGCGTCGATGGCACCGGGATCGTGCTCGAGGCCGTCGGGATCGTGGTGCAATTGAATTCTCGCACCATCGTATTTCCACTCTACAGCGGCTTCTTCCCACTCCTCGAGCGCGTCGGTCACGGTTCCGGCCTGTGCGAGCATCGCCTGGACGGGACGGCCGAGTTCGAGGTCGACGGCGTCGAGCCCCTCGAGGCCCTCCTCGCGGGCGACGCGAGCGATCCTGCCGTAATCGTTCGACACCTGCAAGGCGCGTTCGACCCGGTCGTCGGGGACGTCGAACGCGTCGGCGATAGCATCTCTGACGGCCCCCTCGCCGACGCCGATGCGCATCTCCGAGAGGACGAGTCGTGCGAGATAGCGGGCTTCCTCGCTCGAACAGCGGTTGAACAGGCCGAACAGGAGGTCGATCTTCCGGTCCTGGCTTCCGGAGCCCTCCGCGGCCGCGAGCGAGACGAGCGTCTCGTGGACCTCCCGAACGGTGGGGTCGTCTCCGCCACTACCGCCGGTGAACGCACTGAGCCCCTGCTGGCCGCCGAACTCGTAGCTGGCCGTGACCTCTCCGATCTCGCCGATCTCCGCGAGCCGATCCTCGACGTCGTCGGCGTCGACGTTCGTTCCTGCGGCGCGAGCGATCGCCTCGTAACACGCCGACGGGCCGACGTCGAGCGTCGTCGAGTCCCAGGCCGGGAACACGCGACCCTGGACGAAGCGGGCGATCACCTCGATCTCGTCGCCGGCGTCGACGAGAAGGTCCGTGACGCACTCGACGATCTCGAGGTCGGCGGATTCGGCGTCGATCTCCGCGGCTCGCTCGGCGAACGTCGCGAACTTCATCGGCCGTTGCTATCCCCGGCGGGGGTAAAACGGTTCTGAGACCCGCTCGGCCTGGATGGTTGAAAAGCGACCGACGCCTCGAGGTGTGATTACCGAACCGGGACGGCTCGAGCGCGTTCGTAGATCGTTCCGCTGAGACAGCCGATCGGGATCGTCAGCCAGCCGGTCAGGATCACGGCGAAGATGCCGATGACGACCGTCAGCATCGATGCGACCTCGAGCCGCTCCGTCGTCGTCTCGATTCCCGTTCCGGTTCCGCCGACGGCCATAACGACGAGGAGGGTAAGAAAGACGAGGACGAGCGCGAGCGCGTACGTCAACACGGTCGCAAGCGCTCCGGCGACGGCCCCGAAGAACGGAGTGCGATCGGGGAGGTATCGCCAGACTGCCGCGGCGACGAGGAAGGCGGCCGGGACGATGAACGGGACCGCGACGAGCGCACTCGCGCTCCAGAACGGATGAATGAAGTCGTGTGTGACACCGAGGTGGTAGACGACGGTCGTGGCCAACGCGTAGACGACGGCGATCGAAACGGCGGCCGCCGCACCCGCGTAGCCAGCGCCGAGCTCTCGCTGGTCCGCGCGCGGCAGCCGTCCGGGGCCGAATCGCTTACACGCGGTCGCGAGGGACTGGAGGGTTGGTATGGGGGCCATGGGAAAATGTTGTGTCAGCACAACCAAATTTCTTTGGGCGGAATCGGGATCGCTGGAAGTGTTTCGTCGGAGAGAGCCGGCTTTAAAGGGATCGGGCTCGCACTCGGAGGTATGCCAGAGGAGGAACTCGCCGCGAGAGTCGCCGACGTGTTATCGGTCGACGCCGAGGACTTCCGGGGACGGGCCGAGGAAGACACCGCCGTCATCAAAGAGGCCCTCGAGGACGGCGTCTTCGACAACCCGCAGGCGATCGTCGGCCTCGAGTACGAGTTCTACGCGGTCAAAGACGACGGCTGTGACCTCCGGCGAGTGCCGCGACGGCTCCTCGAGTTGATCGGGTTCGAAAAGGAGCTGGGATTGCACAACGCGGAGATGACGACCAGTCCGCAACCACTGAACGCCCACGGGCTCGCGGCCCAGGAGTCCGAGGTGAAAGCGCGATTGCAGACGGCACTCGATGTGACCAGCTCCGAACGGATGCGGCTGGTCAGCGACGCTCTCTGGACGATTCCGCCCGAGGGCGAGGACGCCGCGACCTATCTGACGGACAGCGTCGATCGAACCGTCCCCTCCCGTGACGGGCGCGAGCGATCGTTTCGCATCGCCACGAATATGAGCGACTCCGCCCGCTATCACGCGATGGCGAACACGGAGCGAGCGAGCGCGGCGGGGATGCGGGTCGAAGCGCCACACGTCTCTCTCCAGGGCGATACCGTCATGCCCGAGAGCCTCATCACGTCGATTCAGCCACACTACCAGGTCCCCCACGCGATCGACCTTCCGCTGTATTTCAACTACGCCCTCCGGGTCGCCGGGCCGTTGCTCGCACTGGGTGTCAACTCGCCGTTCTTCCCGCCGGATCTCTACGACGAGGCGGCGACCGCGGCGGACGTCCTCGGCGATTGCTGGATGGAACACCGGATCAGCGTCTTCGAGACCGTCCTCAACGACCCCTCGACTGGCGAGGGGAAAGTTCGGTTCCCCAGGGATCTCTCGACAGTCGAGGAGGCAGTCGACCGGGTCGCGGCCGACGACACCATGGTCCCGATGCCGGTCGAAGCCGGCGAACGGTTCGACGATCGGTTCCCCCATTTCCGGCGTAAACACGGCACCTACTGGCGGTGGGTCCGTCCGGTCTTCGGCGGTCCGACCCGTTCCGCTGCCAATGCACGCATCGAGTTCCGGCCGATCCCGGCACAACCGACGGTCCGGGACTCCGTCTCGTTTCTCGCGGCCTTCGCCGGCCTGATGGAGAGTCTGACCAGACTCGAGCATCCGGTCAACGAACTCGACTGGGAGATCGCCCGCGAGAACTTCTACGCGGCGATGCGTGACGGTCTCGAGGCCGACCTGACCTGGATCACAAACGACGGCAAAGAGACGACGGACTCGCTCGCACTGTACGAAGACCTCCTCGCTCACGCCGAGGACGGACTGACCAATCGAGGACTGACCGAGGAGCAGGCCGCGAAGTATCTCTATCCGCTCCGTCGACGCGTTCGACAGGCGGTGACGCCGGGTCGGTGGAAACACGAGCGAGTTCGGACCGCAGTCGACGACGGTGCCACGCTCGAGGACGCGATCCAATCGATGCAGCGGCGATACGTCGAGCGACAGTCCGAGACGTTACTCGAGGGGAGTTTCGCGGACTGGATCGTCGAGTAGTGGTTCGGCGGCTACCAGTACACCTGTACCGTTCTGGTTCGGGGACCGTCACACTCGACGAACAGCACCGACTGCCAGGTACCGAGCGCGAGCGATCCGTCGCTGACCGGGATAGTCACACTCGGACCGACGAGCATCGAGCGGACGTGTGAGTCGGCGTTCCCGTCGAGTTCGTCGTGGTTCCAGCCGGTGTTCGGAACGAGGTCCTCGAGGGCGTCCTCGAAATCCGAGAGCAGGCGCGGTTCCGCTTCGTTGATCGTGACGCCTGCAGTCGTGTGCTGGACGAAGACGGTCGCAGTCCCGGACACGCCCGCAGGGAGTGTCCGTTCGACCTCGTCGGTGATCTCGCGTACCGAGAGTCGATCGTCGGTGTCGATCGAAAACTGTGCGTGGCGATCGTCCTCTGGTTCGCTCATACGCGTTCACGACGGGCTCCACCGATACGATCGTTACGTCTCGACCGGGCCGTCGTTCGACGGAATTCGCTCGCTTCGGGCGGGCGGTCACGACCTGTCCCGTTCCGAGTCCGCTGGAAGTGGCCCCAAAACTATCGTAGGGGAACCCGTATCCCCGAACGGAATGTACGAGACGATCCTCTTGCCGACGGACATGAGCGCTGGTGTCGACGACGCGATCGAACACGCGATCGACGCGGCACAGCGCTACGATGCCGAACTGCACGTCCTGTACGTCGTCGACGCCGAGGCGTACAGTTCCTACCCCGGCGACGAGTACGTCCACGAGTTCGAGGGCCTCGAGAGCGCACTCGAGAACGCCGGACGCGACGCCGTCGATTCGATCGCCGAACGAGTGGGCGACGCCGGCGTCGAAACCCAGACCGTCGTCCGCCACGGCGTCCCCCACGAGGAGATCCTCGAGTACGGGGACGACGCCGACGTCGGACTGACGGTCCTCGGCTCGAAGAATCGATCCGGCGAGTATCGCCGGCTGCTCGGCAGCGTCGCCGAACGGGTTACCCACATGTCGGCCCGGCCGGTGACAGTCGTGAAGACGCCAGTCGAGACGGACGACGTGAGTCAGTGATCGGAAGACCGTCGCCAGCCGAGGGCTCGGCCCCGTCTGTCCTGGCCGTCTCTCGTTTCGGCGCGGCCACACGACGATCGCCGCCGAAACTCCCGCTGGGTGAGCGTCCTCATCGTTTGCCGGCGGCTCCCGTCCCGTAGCCACCGGACGTCGCCGAGGGATCGACTGTGGTCCGGATACGACCGCCGCGCCGGTACGATTATTATTCGTTCGTGTGAACGTTTGGCTATGTCACGAATCGTGTTCGGTCTGATCGGTGTCGTCGTCGCACTGTTTCCGGACGGCGTCATCGAGAGTTACGAGGCGATCGCACTCGAGAATCCGGAGGAGTGTTCGGCGAAACCGTGGCTCGCGCCGGCAGTCCGAGCGGAGGGGGTCCTCTACGTTCTCGCGACCCTCGCGGGCGGTCGAGCGTACGGCTGGCTACTGAACGTCGCCGGCGTCGCCGGACTGGTGGCGGCCGTAGCACCGAAGCAGTATCTCGATGCCGGCGCGTCCCTCGCGTACGATCAGCCAGAGGAAGTCAACTGGAACGAGGAGTTCGTCACGGGCGTTCGGGTTCTTGGATTCACGCTCGTCGTGCTCGCAGCCCGTGCGCTCGGAAAGCGCCGACGGGCGTAGTCGATATCGGTCGATCGGACGGGACGACGTACGCTACCCGAGCAGGTACCGGATCCACGGGTTCGACCGGACGGGCTGGCTCGACTCGAGGACGCCGTCGACGCCGGCCAGTCGACCGGCACCCCAGGCGGCGAGCCCGAACAACAACAGCATGTAGACGAACGAACTGTCGATGAGGTAGCCGTTTTCGACCGGGAATCCCTCGAGCAATCCGCCTTGCCAGGCTGCGGTCCAGAAGAACAGCATCTGGAGTGCTCCCATCAGCGCGGCGAATCGGAAGAGTGCGCCGAACAACAGCGCCAGGCCGATGAGAATCTGTCCGAAGACGACCAGCGGGTCGACGATCGCCGTATACTCCCCGAACCAGAGAAACAGCCCGTGGACGGGGTTCGCCTCGGCGATCGCGTTGTTCAGAAAGCCGGCCGACGACCACGCGAGCGGATCTCCAAATCCGCCGTCTGCCAACTTCTCGAGGCCAGCCTGGAGGAACACCCAGGCCATCACGAGTCGCAATCCGAAGATCGAGTATGCGACCCACGTTTCGGAGTAGTTAAACGAGACTGAGCGGCCGAGTAGCGTCGATTCGAGCGTTCGTTCTGCAGGTCGTCGTTTGGTTGCCATAGTGAAGTCGCTGTTCGAGGGTTCGGCGGGAGATACTTAACAATCGGCGTAATTCCATATTTTCGATAGCTCCCGACAGACGTACCCTATTCCACCCCAGAACGATCCGAACAGTATTCGGATCCGCCCATACGGACTCCTGTGAGTCGGTACCGGCCGATCGTAGACCGACGAGCGATCGAACGGCAATCAGTCACCGCAGACCGTACTATACTGTTTACTGTCAGTTATTTCCGGCGCATCCGCGACCCTGACGGCGGGTGCACCGAGAGATCGAGACGGCAATCCGTATTACTCGTCGACGCTCTTTCGACCCGACACGGACTCCGGCTCGAGACAGAAGTCCTGAAAGTCAATTTCGTCTCGAGGTCGGTCGAACACGTCGACCGTCGGAATCTGAACCGCCCACATCTGTTGGACCGTCGCCGACTCGGGATCGAAATCTGCCAGTTCCTCGAGCGTTCCGGTGGCAACGACGCTTCGCCAGCCGTCCGCCGTCTCGTCGAATACCACCAGCGAAACCGGGTTCTCGATCACATCGGATTTGTTGCTCCCCGGTGGAAACGAGAGCCGAAAGTAGAAGGTCCCGCCCTCACGAGAGTAGCCGTACGACACTGGAAGCGACGCCGGCGGTCCGTCGTCGGTCGCGAACGAGAGCACGCCCGTTCCACCGGGAGCCAGGAACGCGTCGCGTTCGTCGCCGGTCAGGGTTACCCAGCGGAATCCTGTCATCTCGAGCCCGTACCACGTCGACGCTAAAAAACCCGGTACCCGCCGTCTGTCGTTGCTGTTGGCTCGACGGGTCGGTCGGGGACGACAGCGAACGCGATCCCCGGAATCTATAGGCGTGGCCGCCACTCGATCAGTATGGACGTTGGCCTCACCGTCGGCGACTCGCTCGATCGCCTCGAGCGTACGATCGACGGCTACGATTTCGCGGAGTTTTCCATCGGTGAAGGAACCGACCCGACGGACGTCGATACCGAGCGACTCGAGTCGATCCTCGCGGACGCGGACGCCGATCTGTGCGTTCATCTCCCGTTCAAGCAAGACGTCGTGACGCCAGTTCCCGAGATCAACGACGCCATCCGCGACTACCAGACGCGGTTGCTCGAGTGGGCGGGCTCCGCCGGCGCGCAAAAGGCCGTGCTCCACGGGACGGCTCGTAACCCACACGATACGGATCTCCGCCCGATGTTCGCGGAGCAACTGGCCGCTATCGACGATGCCGCGGCGGACGCCGGCGTCGAGCTCGTCGTCGAGAACGTCGGCCACCAGGCGCGTGGCCTCCAGCTGACGGTTCTGGGGGATCTGGCCCGTAAAACCGGTACGTCGGTCTGTTTCGACGTCGGCCACGCCTACATGGAAGACGGCGACGACGGCGTCGATCGGTTCTGCTCGCGGTACGGCGACCTCGTCTCGCACCTGCACGTCCACGACGCTCGAAGTCGAGGGGATACGCACATCCCGATCGGAGCCGGTGAGATCGACTACGGCGTCGTCACGGACCACCTCGCCGGGTTCGACGGCAGCGTCGCCCTCGAGGTGTTCACGGACGATCTCGACCTGCTCGACGATACGGCTCGACGGGCGACGGCAGCCCTGGAGACATCCCCGGCGGACGACTAACCGTGATCCGAGGAGACGGTGGTTCGGATTTATACCACACGTCGTCGTAACCGTTCGCGTGCGAGTCGACGCTCGCCAGGTGATCTCGATGCCAGGACACGTCCTCGTTCCGATCGACGGATCGGACCACGCGTTCGCCGGACTGGAGTATTGCTTTCGCTCGTTTCCCGACGCGACGATAACCGCGCTGTACGTCATCGATCCGACGCGCGACGACGAGGCGACCGCGGGTTCGACCGATACGTCCCTCGAGCGAGCAGAGGCCCACGGCGAACGAGTTCTCGATCGTGCGACCGACCGGGCGGCAGATCGAGACGTCGACCTTCGAACGTCGCTTCGGACCGGGACACCACACACGGAGATACTCGAGGTGGCGGCGACGGATGTCGATCACGTCGTGGTGGGCAGTCACGGACAGTCACCGATCACGCGTCCGTTTCTCGGTCGCGTAAGCGAGGCCGTCGTCCGCCGGTCGCCGGTCTCGACGACGATCGTTCCCGAGACGACGGCCGAACTCGACGAACGGGAGCTTCCGGGGGAGATCCTGGTAGCCCTCGACGGCTCCGAACAGTCCACGGCGGCCCTCGAGTTTGCGCTCGAGGCGTACCCGACGGCTTCGTTTACGGCGTTTCACGCGCTCTCGCTTCCGTTCGATCGGCCACGAGAGGACGTCGAGGGAACGTACCTCGAAGCGCTTCTCGACGATCGCGAACGCCGAGCCGAACGGATTTTCGAGTCCGCACGGGCCGTCGCCGACGACCGCGGGATGACACTCGAGACGGCGACCGGGAACGATTCGCCCGCGAGGGCGATCGTCGACCGTGCGTCGAACGGCTCCGATCAGATCGTCATGGGGAGTCACGGCCGGTCGCTTCCGGCCCGACTGATCACGGGATCGGTCGCCGAACGCGTCGCACGCCGGTCGCCACGGACGGTTACGCTCGTTCGAGACGCGCCCGCGTCGGACTGACGCGGCTGCCATCAGTAAGTACCACTATCGTCGCGGCCGACGGGCGGATCGCGGTCACTCCTCCGGCGATTCGATCAGTTCGAAGAGCCCGTCGAACTCCTCGGGCAACTGGTTGTGTGCTTTCTCGATGTTTCCGGGCGGGACGACGTCCGCGACGACGGCGAGTAGCTGCTGTGCGTGGTAGTTCGCATCCGCCCGATCGACGCCCTCGCGTTCGGCGACGCGCTCGAGGAACTCCTGGTAGTCGAAACGCTGGCCGTGGTCGGCTTCCGTCAGGTAGCGGTCGATCTCCATCGGAAGCGGACTGGCGAGATCCGTCGCCTCTCCCTCCTGTAACCGTTCACCGAGCGTCGTCAGGACGGCCCGGGTTGCCCGGACCGCCTGCCCGAACTGCGCGTACTCGAGTCTGTGCTGAACCTGACCGACGAATTCCTTGTAGTTCATATCGATCGTGTACCGTGTCAGTATTCGACTGGATCAGATCCCACACACCATCCGTGTCACACCGACCGATCGCAGCGGGGCCACACCGTGGGAAGATCCGATGTAGGAGGGGTACCTCGAAGAACGGTATAAATCTCGGGGTGGCGATTCGCTGCATTCGTTCGAGCGCTGCGTTCCGAACTGGACGGAAGACACGCGTCGGAGACGTGTCACTGGTCTTTCGTTTCACCAGACGGGTGACGGATACTATTTTGGTCCGGTGGACGGTAAAGACAGTCGATGTCCAGAACGCTACTGGTCCCGATCGACGGTTCGCCGATGTCCTGGCGCGCTCTAGAACACGCCTTCGAGACCGACGACGCCCGCGTCGTCGCGCTTCACGTCGTCGACCCGTGGGACCCGGGATACAGCGTTGCGACCGACGTGGACGTGCGGACGGAGCCACCACACGGCTCCGACGCGTGGTACGAGCGCGCGGACACGGAGGAACAACGGGTCTTCGACCGGGCCCGCGAGATCGCGGACGACTACGACGCCGAACTCGAGACGGATCACAGATCCGGCGATCCTGCACGCGAGATCATCGACTACGTCGAGGAGAACGACGTCGACCACGTCGTGATGGGAAGTCACGGCCGGACTGGGACGGCCCGACTGCTCCTCGGAAGCGTCGCGGAACTGGTCGTCCGTCGCGCACCGGTTCCGGTTACCGTGGTTCGGGATCCCGAGGAGTGACGACACTGTTTCAACGCGGTTGACGAGGGCTGAAACTGCTACCGGACGACCGTCACCGGGACGTCCGCACGCCTGACGACGAGTTCCGCCGTACTCCCCACCCGCGCCTTGGCGACGTTTCCGCGGCCGCGAGTCCCGACGACGATCTGATCGGCGTCGATGTCGTTGACGGCCGCGACGATCGTCTGGCCCGGCGATCCGACCGCAGTCTCCGTGTCGACCGTCGCGTCACCCATCTCGAGGTCGGCGAGTGCCTCGTCGAACAGCTCCGCCGTGTCTTCCCGTCGATCGTCGAGCCACCGTTCGGTCAACGGCGAGCGCTCGGGTTGGTCGGTGAGGTCGAACGGATCGATCGCGTGAAACAGGACGATCTCAGCCCGCGGGAATGTCTCGAGGGCGTACTCGAGAGCATCCTGGGCGTGTGGCGAGCCATCGTGTGGGACGAGAATCGTTCGCGCCATCTCGTCGTATCGGTTGGCGACGAGCGGAATAAAACCATCCCAGAATTACCGTCCGTGGGGACGATCGAACGGCGGCCCCCGGTGCTCGGGCCGGGGTACAGTCGACGACCGGATTGCTTTGGCGGGTGACACTCCGGTACGCTCGCGAGGACTTCCACTTACCTATCGGCGGTGTGTCGTCTCGTCACCGCCCTCGAGTCCCGCGTTCGTGATCCGGAACTGAGCCGACTCGCCAACCGGCTTCGACCGGTGTTTCTCGAGGGTCGCCCGGCGGTTGCCACCGCGGAAGCGTTCGAGACGAAGGATGACGCCGGTCCAGTGCTCTAAGGTGTTCCCGCCGAGGGCCCGCGTCCGATCCGAGTCGGGATCGGCGAACACCTGGTTCGTGAGGACGATCGCCAAGTCGTGTTTGCGAGCGAGCGAGAGGAGGTGGGTCACCTGTCGGGCGACGCGCCTGAGCGACTCGCCCTCGTCGCCGTCGCCGGTTCGCTCGAGTCGGTAAAAGCCCGTCGCGCTGTCGAGGACGACGAGGTCGGCACGATCCGCGAAATCCTCGACGTCGCGGACGGCTTCGGCCTGCTCTTCGAAATCCAGTGCGTCCTCGACGACGATCCGCGAGGCGACGGTCTCGACTGTCGGGTCGCCCCCGTCGGGATCGGAGCGCCCGCTCGCGTCGTCGCTCGCGACGTCGGCGGTCGGTCGATCGGCGTCGTCGACTCGAGCCGAGAGCAGTTGCTCGAAGCGGTCGAGCGAAAGCCCTTCGGTGTCGATGTAGACGGCGGTGCCGCCGTCGATGGCCGCCTCGACCGCAGCCGACAGCGCCAGGTTCGTCTTCCCGGCGGCCGGCGGTCCGTACACCTGCGTGACGGTTCCCCGCTCGAACCCCCCGCCGAGTAGCTCGTCGACCGGACCACAGCCGGTCGAAATCGGCTCGTCGTTCACGGGTTGAGTTGGTACCGTCCTCGCAAAAACCCCCCGGAACCGGGCCAGAGACCGACTCGAGAAGCGACGCGGGCGGGGAATCGAGCCATCCGCCGATCCGAGACGCTGAGCACTCCTCGCGGTCGGACACGTTTATTCTCCCCGGAGCCGAACGGTCGAACGTGATCGTCGTCGCCACGTCGGACTTCGAGGTGTACCACGGCGTCGTTACCGAGCTACGCGACCGCAGTGTCACGTTCACGACCGTCGAACCCGACGAGACGGTTCCCGACCGAACGGCCGTCGTCGTCACCGATGCCGACAACGCTGCGACGTTCGACGACGTGGCGACGATCGTCGCCGATCCCGACGATCCGCGTCGCGCCGTCGACCAAGCGTTGACCACGATCCGTGGCGAGGACGGCCGAACGGTCATCGGCGTCGATCCAGGACGAAAACCGGGTATCGCCGTCCTCAACGGCGGTGTCGTCGTCGCGGCGTTCCAGGTCCCGCTCGCGGACGCCGTCGACGTCATCGAACGCGAGGTACGCGACGCCGCCACCCCAGTCGTTCGGATCGGCGACGGCTCTCGCCTCCAGGGTGCGACGCTCGTCAACGACCTCGAGGACGTCCGGGTCGAACTCGTCGACGAAACCGGGACGACGCCCTACCTTGGCACCGGTGCGCGGGGGATGGAAGACGTTCTCGCCGCCGTCAACATCGCCCGTCTCGAGGGCGAGGTCGTCGACTCGCGGGAGATCGAGCCGACGAAAGGCGAGCTTCAGCTCATCAAGGACCGCTCGCGGGAGCGAAGCGACCGAAACCGCGCGATCGACGAGATGTTGGCGCGTCGCGTCGCTGCCGGCGAGTTGACGATCGACGAGGCGCTCGCCGAACACCGCGGGGTCGAGGAGTGAGACGATCTGCCGTCAATCCGTACGAGACGTCTCGCCGTCCCGACGTTCGACCCGGTAGCCAGCCTCGAGGCGCTCACCGCGTAACTCGAGGGTGTTCCGGTCGGAAATCGACGGAGACGAAAAACGAACGAGCGACCGCTCCGACGGGAGTGGTCGGGATCGAGCCCGTCAGTCGGCCGTCGGCGGCGACGTCAGTACGTCGATCTTCTCGGCGGCGTAGCCGAAGACGTCCCGGTAACCGTTCGGCGACATGAGAATCGGGTAAAACGACTCTCCTGCGACCTGCGCGTCGCCGTCGGCGGCGGCGAACGTCTCGCCAGCGCTGACTTCGGTAAAGTTGTCGACGAACACCTCGTAGGTGTCGGCTCGGTCCTTGCAGATCATGTCGGTGAGCCGAAACAACGGGAGGTCCCGTCCGACCGTATCCCCCGGCAGCGCGTCGACGGCGGTCAGGAACGACCGCGTCAGCCGGTCGGCGTTCTCGGCTGCTGTCTCCGAGCCCTGGAGGCCGCATTCGACCTCGATCGTTCGGATCTCGGAGAAGAGCCGTCCCTCCGAGAAGTTGCTGGTCTCGACCATCGCCACGACGGGGAGCTGTGGAACGACCTCGTGTGCGGTCTCGCTTATGCCGTTGACGATCGCAAACGGTTCGGCGTGGCTCTGTGTCGAGTGCATCGAGAAGGTGAGACACCCCTCGAGTTCCTCGACGAGTCGGTGTGCGAGCTGTCCCTCGTGGGTCTTCGCGTTCGGGTCGCCGGGAAACGTCCGGTTCAAGTCCTCGTCGACGAACCGAACGCGGCGCTCGAGGGCCGTTTCGTTGGCGACGACGAGTTTCACGGGTCGCTCGACGGCGGGTGGATCGTCGAGGAGTCGTTCGACGGCGCGAACGCCACAGGGCTCGTCGCCGTGAATACCGGCGACGACGGCGATTTCCGGCGTTCCCGACCCGAGCTGTGCGACTCTCATTACCTGCTAGTTGGGCTACGTCTTCAAAGGCCGTTCGGTCCGTCGCAAAACCGATCACACACGGGACAGGTACGACAGCCACCTCGTGTGATGGTTTCACACGAAGGTGTCGGCGGAACGGCTCGTCGTGGCTCGTACCGGTTAGAGGGTCTACTGTTCGTCAGTCCCGCGCAACCACTTTCGGACTCCGGTTATCTCGGGACATCGGTACAGCAAACCGTATCAGTCCTCGAGGTCCTCGACGTAGGCGTACTCGACGGGCCGGGCCGTCGGTCGGTCGTCGTCGAGCCGGATTCGCCAGTCGTCGATCCGTTCGGGGTCGTCGAGTGCGTTCGTCAGAACTGTCCGGACCTCGAGGACGTCGACGCCGTAGTAGTCCGCGGGAACCCCACGGAGGTACTGCAGCGCAGTCCGGAAGAGCGACCGCATGCCGTCGTCGGTGTCGAAGTCGTGTCGTTTGTACGCGCCGGCGGCGACCTGGACCATCCCGTGGAGGAACGCGCTCTCGGTCGTCCCGCGGCCGTAGTTGTACCACTCGAGTTCGAAGCAGTCGTGGCTCTCGTGGTAGTCGCCGGCGTTGAACAGACGCACGCCGTGGACCGTCGCCTCCCGGAGTGTCGCGTGCGTCCAGCGCCCCTCGGCGGCGAGCCACCCTGTCGGCTCCCCAGACGACGGAGGTGGGGTATCCGGGTTACTGGTGTGGTCGTCCACGACAGACCGTACGACGTGGGAGCCGAAAAAGACGATCCATCGTCGGCGGACTGAAAAAGGACGGACAGCTCGACGGGTAGAAAAAGAACGGACAGATCGACGGACGAACTTATAACGGATCGGTGAGACGACTCGAGCGAATGAACTATCCGCGCGGGAAGTGCCAGGACTGCGGAGAACGTCTCTACGAACACGCCGACGGCGGTTACCAGTGTTTGAACTGCGACCAGCGGTACGCAGAAGACGTCTTCGAACGGCGTTCGCCTCGGCCCCAGTAATACGGTTTACTGTAGATCAGTTCCGGTGAGACCGCGACCTGGACGGCGGTCTCACCGGTACATCGCGACAGTAATCCGTATAAGTGACAGGGGGAGGGTGGCGTCTAATCTCATGGCAGAGTCGTCGAACGGAGGCGGGTGTACCGGAGCCGCCTGACAGTAATCCGTCTCAGCCCCAGACCGCGAGTCCGTGAGACGTTCACACCCGGGCTCGCGTCTCGCAACGCTTTTGCCCGGAGGGGTCGGACGGTTTACATGGCGAACGACGTTCCCGAGCACGAGCCCTATTCTTCGAAACTCGAGGTACCGGAAGCGCTGACCTTCGACGACGTCCTGTTGCGGCCGAAAGAGAGCCGCGTCGAGCCGGACGACGCCGACCTGACCTCTCGCGTGTCGACATCCGTCGAGGTTTCCGTTCCAATTCTCTCGGCGGCGATGGACACCGTCACCGAGAGCGGCATGGCGATCGCGATGGCTCGCCACGGCGGTCTCGGCGTCCTCCATCGCAATATGAACGTCGACGAGATGGTCGAGGAGATCGACCGCGTCAAGAGCGCGGACGAACTCATCATTCCCCTCGAGTCGGTCGTCACGGCAGACCCCGAAATGTCCGTCCGGGAAGTCGACGACCTGATGGCCCGCGAGGGCGTCGGCGGCGCGCCGGTCGTCAACACTCGCGGCGAGGTTCTGGGAATTATCTCGAGTACGGACATCCGTCCACACCTCGAGGTCAACGAGGACGATCCGGTGACGGAGGCGATGACCGACGAAGTGATCACCGCGTCGACCGACATCGACGCGCGTGATGCGTTCGATCTGATGTACGATCACAAGATCGAACGCGTCCCCGTCGTCGACGGCGAGAACCTGCTGGTCGGTCTCGTAACGATGCAGGGTATCCTCCAGCGTCGGGAGTACAAGGAGGCAGTTCGAGACGAGGACGGCCGTCTTCGCTGTGGCGTCGCCGTCAGCCCGTTCGAACTCGAGCGCGCCGAGGCGGCCGACGAAGCGGATGCGGACGTGCTCTTTATCGACACCGCCCACGCACACAACATGAACGTGATCGAGGGTGCCCGCGAGATCGACGAGGCCGTCGAGGCCGACATCGTGGTGGGGAACGTCGGCACGCGCGAGGCCGCCGCGGAACTGGTCGACTTCGCAGACGGGATCAAAGTCGGCATCGGCCCCGGTTCGATCTGTACGACTCGCATCGTCTCCGGTGCGGGGATGCCCCAGATCACGGCGGTCGCACAGGTCGCCGACGTCGCGGCCGAACACGACGTTCCGGTGATCGCTGACGGCGGCATCCGGTACTCGGGTGACGCGATCAAGGCGATCGCAGCCGGCGCCGACGCAGTCATGCTCGGCTCGTACTTTGCAGGCACTGAGGAAGCGCCCGGCCGCGTCGTGACGATGAACGGGAAAAAGTACAAACAGTACCGCGGCATGGGATCGGTCGGCGCGATGAAATCCGGTGACGGCGATCGGTACCTCAAGGACGATCCGGCGGACGACGACGAGTACGTTCCCGAGGGTGTCGAGGCCGCGACGCCGTACAAGGGGACACTCAAGTCCGAACTTCACCAACTCGCCGGCGGTATGCAGTCGGGAATGGGCTACGTCGGCGCGGGCACCATCCCGGAGTTCAAGGAGCGCTCCGAGTTCGTCCGCGTCTCCTCGGCTGGACAGGCCGAGAGCCACGCCCACGACGTCGTCATCACCGACGAGGCGCCGAACTACTCGCCGGACAGCGACTGATCGGTCCGACGGCAGCCACGATCGGTGGTCGACGACTGACCCGCTCTCGTCGATCTGCGGATCGTTCCGTGGACGGGGACCGGATCGTCGCTCGAGTCGAGAAGGTAACGCCTACGTTCGTCCGGTCCCGAGTGAGGGGTGTGAACCGCCGTACGGTACTGCAGTCTGCTGGTGTGCTCGGAGCTGTCGGCCTCGCGGGCTGTCTCGAGGGGGTCCAGGAGCACTTCGAGGGAAGCGTCCAGGGTGTGGTGCCGATCGAGATCTACAGCGAGAGCGACCAGTACTACAACGTCCAGCTGGTCGCCTACGAGCGCGAGACGAACCGCCAGACCTACGAGGAGGCCTACGCGGTTACGCCCGGCGAAAACGTCATTCCTCCCCATCTCGAGGGCGTCTACCAGACGCTTCGGATCACCAGGTTCGACGTGGAAAACGACGACGAGACGGAGGTACGCGAGGTGACGATCACGCCGGATACCGGCCTCGTTCTCGTCTGGCTCGACGAGGACTTCGTCGTCGAGGTCCGACGCGAGGACAGCGGTGAGACGATAAACGAGACGGAAGACGCCGGTGAGAGTGACGAGGTTCCCGTCGGTCCAGACGACGGAGTTCCCGTCGGCGACGACCCGGACAGCGACGATTCTGACTGAGCGGTGTCAAGACCGATTCCGGTTGAGTGTCAACCGACGACGCTCCCAGTACGAACGACTGCGACGGACCGCTGTGCGTCGATACCGGCAGACCACCTACCACCAGACCAGGGTCGTCGTTTTCGAGCGATCGATCAGTGAGTTCCACTCACGCCACCAGCTCGATCCGCTCGAGCGACTGCAACGAGGTAGAGACCGATCGCGATCACGACGATGCTCGCTCCCGGGCGGAGGGCGAACGTCCACGAGAGGACGATTCCGACGAGGACGGAGAGTTCTCCGACGACGATCGCGGTGTACACCGTCTCGCGAAAGCTCCCTGCGATCAGGGACGCACACGCGACGGGGACGACGAGCATCGCGGCCACGAGGATGACACCCAGAATCTGCATCGCCCCGACGATCACGAGCGCCGTCAGGACGATCAGCAGGGTGTTGTAGGCGGATACCGGCGCTCTGGCGACTCGAGCGGCGCGTTCGTCGAACGTGATGAACAGAAACTGTTTGTACGAGAGCGCAACGACCGCGACGACGAGGAGACTGAGTATGGCCATCAGGGTGACACTTCGCTCGTCGGTGATCGAGATGTTGCCGAACAGGTAGCTGTTGATGTTGACGAACGCGAATCCGCCGCCGACATCGATGAACAGCGTTCCGAGCGCGAAACTCCCGGTAAGTACGATCGCGATCGGCACGTCGCCGTACGACCCGGTTCGGCGGGCGAGCGTCTGGACGCCGAGGGCACCCACGACCGCGGCGGCGAGTGCGACGAGCAACAGGCGAGCGTCCCACCCCGAGGCCGCGAACAGCAGGGTTCCGAACGCGACGCCGGCGAAGGCGGTGTGTGCAAGCGTCTCGCCGATCAGCGACATCTCCCGGTGAACGAGGAAGACCCCAATGAGTGGGCCGACGATGCCGATGAAGACGCCGACCGTGATCGTGTTCCACATGAAGCGATAACACCCCATCTCGGTGCCGAGCGCGCGGCCGGTCGAACAGCCAGCGTCGAAGAACCGTTCGGGCATCACGCCGAACGCGATCGGGAGGAAAACGACGAGGACCGCACCTGCGATCGTTCCGAGCATCGCCCGAACGACCAGCGCGAGCGATCGTCGCATCGGCTATCGGGCACCGAGCGCTCTGCGGAAAGCCGGGAGGTTGATCTCCACCATCTGACCGACGTAGCCGCCGTACCCCTCCTCGTCCCAGGCTTCGACGACGCTCTCGGCCGGCGACACCATCTCGGTGCCCACCACGGTGTCGGCTTCCGCCGCAATCGTCTCCGCCAGCTCCGGGCCGTCGAAATAGTCCCAGAGGACGTACTCGAGGCCGTGCTCCTCGGCGAACTCGACTGCGGCCACGATCTCGGTACCGCTCGGTTCGTCGTCCGGCGAGAGTCCCATCGGTGTGTGAATCTCGAAGCCGTAGCGCTCGCCGAGATACTGAAACGAGTCGTGTCCCGCCAGCAAGACGTGGTCGTGTTCCCGATCCGAGAGCGCCTCGCGATACCGGTCGTCGAGCGCCTCGAGTTGCTCGAGGTAGTCGGCGGCGTTCGACGTGTAGACGGACTCTCGATCGGGGTCGATTTTGATCAGGCGGTCCCGAATAATCTCGACCCCCCTCTGAGCCAAGACCGGATCGGAAAAGAACTTCGCGTCGTACTCGCCGTGGGAGTGGTCGTGACCGCCGTCTCCGTGGCCATGACCGTGTTCGCCGTCGTCGTGGGAGTGGCCGTGATCGTCCGCGCTACCGTCGGGACGGCCGTCGTCGCCGTCACCGACGCGAACGTCCAGTCCGGGTGACTCCCAGACGACCTCGTCCTCGACGAGCAACTGGACGACGAGCGTCGCGGTTCCGTCTCCGTCGCCCCGGACGTGGACGTGATCGCCCCCACCGTCGACGGCAGCGAACGCGTCGCCGCCCGTGATTCGGACATCGATCGAGTACTTGTCCGTCGAGGGATCGATCGTCGCGCCATCTCCGGCCTCCAGAATCGCCTCGAGCGTCCGCGAGCCGTCGGCGGCGACCTCGAGTGGGCCACCGTGCCAGTGGTTGCCGTGTGCGTCGGCGACGCGCTCATCGGTCTCGGAATCGGTGAGGTCGATCGCTCTGATCGAACGGTCGTGGACAATCTCGCCGTTCACTTCGGTGAGTCCGTGATCGTCTCCGTGGTCGTCTGCGTGGCTGTGGCCGTCGTGCCCGTGTACGTGACCGTGGGTATCGTCGTACTCGAGGAGATCGATCCCCGCTGCGGCGTCGACGAGTGCAACGTCGTCGGCGTGGTCGACGTCGATCCGGTCGACGGCGTCGTCGACCCAGGTCTGGAACCCTTCGACGCCGAGGTAGACGAAGACGTCCGACTCGACGACGGTCGGGAGGACGTCGACCGACGGCTGCCACTCGTGACCGTGTTGGCCCGACGGAACGGCGTTGTCGACCTCGTACGCGTCGCCGACCACCGCTCGCGTGAACTCCGAGAGCGTAAAAAACGACGCGTACGCTCGTCGGTCCCCACGATGGGAGGAGTCGGTCGATCGGTCTGACTCCTCGAGACAGCCGGCGACGGCGCTCACCGATGCGGTTCCACCGGCGATCAGAAACGTCCGCCGCGTCTGGTTCATGCTTCGACTCTCGCCGTGGCGTGGTAATACGTGCTGTGAATGGGGCCAAATACTGCGCTAACTCCGTTGTCACCCTGAATAAGTGAACAATTGGGCAGAATATGAGGGATAATAAGGAGTGCTATCGGATATCCCCTCGAAAAACGCTGCCACGGTGGACCCGGAGAATCAGCCTCGAGAGGGCGTTTGTGCGCCGTTGGGCGTACAGCCTCGTTTCGAATCGGTGGGCGAGGTCGCCGTCGCCGCTCTCACGAGAGACGGCTGGCGACGTCCGCTTCCGTGATGATTCCGACGGTGTCGCCGGCCTCCGTGATCATCACGGCCTTGTAGTGTTCGAGTAAGTTGCCAATCTCGTCGAGCGTCGCGTCTTTCGACACCGTCGGAAAGCTCTCGCTCATGTGGTCTTCGATGGGTTCGTCTCGAGCTCCGGAGTCGACGTGAACTAGATCGCTCTGGCTGATCGATCCGACGGGGATCCCCTCTTGGATCACCGCGAGTTGGGAGTACGCTTCCGACTCCATCTTCCGTGCGGCCTCGCTCACGGGATCGTCAGGTGAGACGCTGACGACGGCTTCGTTCATCAGATCATCGGCCCGAACGACGTCGCTTTCGGCTTTCTCGAGGGCGTTGACGATTCGACGGAGCGTAGAGAGGCGGGGGTCGACGTCACCGCCTTCGATACGGGCGATCAACGGCTGTGAGACGTCGGCTTTGTCGGCCAGTTCGCTCTGGGTGAGCCCGAGATCGGTCCGTCGCTGACGCAGGTCCGCTGGTGTCGGCAGTTCCATACCGACACATAACTACGGGTTATAGAAAGTGTTTTGGGTGCCGTACAGTCTTGGCGGATCGCCCGTCACCGATGGTTACTCGTCGGGAACCTCGATGACTTCGATAACGGAGAGGGGGACGTCGCGCAACGCGCCACCGACTTCGCTCTTTGCGATCCTCGAGGCGTGTTCCTCCCCGTCGGCGTTGAACACGTCCATCTCGAGTGCGAGACCGACGAGGGCGGTCTCCGCCGCGACGAACGCCGAATCGAACGGCTCCCCACACGCGGGACAGCCGGTAGCGCCGACCTCGACCTCGACGTACTCCATACCCTCGTTGTTCAGTCGTTTCCCAGCCTCGCTTACGGCGACGCCGATTGCGTCGTCAATCTCCTCGACGTCACGAACGAGCCACGCGGCTTCCATCGCGACGAGATAGTTGCCCATACGTCCTCGATGGTCCCAGGGGTTTCCTGCTTTGCGGTTCGGCTTTTTCCTCGTCGATCGGCGATTTTACAGGCGGTCGAGGCGAATGCCCCGGGGCTTGACCCCGGGGTTGAAGCCGACAACCCGTGACATAAACCATTAAGTAAACATGTCTCTAATCA
>NZ_WUBV01000021.1:0-9108 GCF_009807105.1 Natrialba sp. INN-245
CGTCCATATCTCAGCCCGGTGGAAACACGATACGAAGACAGGGCCGCAGGTCGTCCGCCGGAACGCGGACGACCTGCTTTCCGTCGCTGCTGACAACGCCTTCCACAACTGGCACACCACATACGAGTTCTACGCCCTCGGTGTCGAACCACTGATCTTACAGCGTGGATCGAAACCACTCACGACAGGGAACAACACGCTTATCCGGACAAAAGGCTACGCTCAGCGCTGGATGGCCGAAACGTCGTATTCGACGACGAAGCGCTCGCTCGGCGATGCCGTGCGAGCGCTGGGCTGGTATCGACAGTTCCGTGAGATCGTCCTCATGTTTGCTGTTCACAACATCAAAACCCTCAGTGAAACGCTCTAATTCCAGTGCTGTATGGCGTTTTCAATAGAGCACAACTAACGGCTTTGTGAAGTACTGAGACTGAAGCGTGGTTCGAGTGATACGAAAATCGCTAACGAGAGAGTGAGGAGGAACGACCCGTGAGCTGTTCGATCAGTGTGTATATCGGTACAGTTGTTAGTATAAACGGTGCCGAGATAGGCATCTGTTGGTTGACTGTACCGATAGGACTTTCTCGATTCCCTGAGAGAAATAAGATATGCCTGGTTGGATCGAGCAAGTTTACTTAGAGCGCGTCGGCTGGGATCATCTTGAACAACTCTGCAACATCGATAACCGCCTTCCCGGAACCGACGGAGAGAAATCAGCTGCGAAAGCAACGGAGCGCACATTTGACGAGTTTGACGCCGTCGAAACCGTAGTCGAAACCTTCGATATTCTCAGATGGGAACGAGAGAAATGCCGTCTCTCAGGCATTATCGACTACTCTGGGTTCGAAGCGGTCGCGCTTCCGCGGAGTCCGTCGACAATGGCATCGGGCCCGGTCATCGACCTGGGCTACGGAATGCCATCTGACTTTGAGGAAGAGGCAATCGAGAATGCGATTGTCCTCGTACGAAGTGATAATTCACCCGACTCAAGCCGGACGATTCACCGTAGAGAGAAGTACTGTCGGGCAGTCAGTGGTGGTGCTGCTGGATTTATTTTCCAGCATCATAAAAGTGGGTGCCTTCCCGTTACCGGAAGTATTGGGACTGATTCCTCACCCATCGGGAAAATTCCAGCAGTCGGGACGAGCAAGGAGCTCGGGGAGCGCCTGCGACGCACCAATGGTCAAGAACTTGAGCTGTCGGTTTCATGCCACACTAGTTACGAAACAAGTAGGAACGTACATGCAGTGATGGGTCCAGATACCGAGAAAGAGGTGATCGTGGTCGCCCACATGGATGCTCACGACATCTGTAGCGGTGCAGTCGACAACGCGAGTGGCGTCGCGACGTTGGTCGAGATTGCCGCAGCACTCAACCGACGAATCAACGAACTTGAAACACAGGTTCGCCTTGTGGCTGTCGGTGCTGAGGAGGTCGGTTATGTCGGCTCCGATCATCTCGCCGACCGTATGACTGATATAAAGACTGTCGTGAACATCGACAGCGTCGCCGCACGGCCGTCACTCCAATTCATGACAAACGGCTTTGAGCCATTTGGGCCGGCAGTCAACAATGTTTTGGATCGAACTGGAACCTCGGGTGTGATCATCGAGAAACAGCAGCCCTACAGTGACCACTGGCCGTTCGTAAAGCGCGGTATCCCCGGTCTGGCTGTCACCAACACCCCACCTGCAGGCGGACGAAGTTGGGGACACACGCCGGCGGACACGCTCGACAAGGTGGATCAACGATGCTTTGTCGATCACGCCATCGCTCTGACCGAACTGATCGTGGAAATCGCAAATGATGAGTTCAAAATTGACTCTAAAACGCCTAGTGAGATAGCCCAGCTACTGGTTCAGGATGGTGCCGCGGCGGGGCTAAGAGCAGTTGATGAATGGGATTTTGAGTAGCCTACCGGTTGGCAAGAAATCTCTTCTCGAGGAATCGGACAATCCCATTGGCTGTGAGATTTGCAGTTGCATCTGTTGGGTCAAGCGGCGGCGCAACCTCCACAAGGTCTAATGCGGCAACCTCATCATAGCGCCCGAGCTCTGTCATTGCTTCGAGAAACTCAGTGCTCGATAGTCCACCCGGTACCGGGGTACCGGTTCCAGGAGCGAACGCTGGATCAACTATATCAATGTCAACGGTTACGTAGAGCACATCGGCGTGTTTAATCGCGTGATCAACCGCTTCGCGAACACAGGGCACGATTCCCTTGTTCGCAATGTCGGTGCGGTAGCTTACATGACACCCTCTATTCTTCATCTCATCATCGAATCCCGTCGCCTCGTACCCACGAATACCAACCATCGCATGTCGATTTGGGGAAAAGTATTCTGACTCTGCAAGTCGTGACATTGACGATCCGTGGAAGTGCTCACCATGCGCTGCCGTCTCTGGGATTGTATCACTGTGAGCGTCAAGGTGGACCAGCCCCACCTCACCATCGACAGTCGAGGCAAAGCCGACGAACGAGGGGTAGGTAAGGTAGTGATCGCCGCCGAGAATAATTGGAAAGGTCTGATGAGAGAGCGCCCGGACGTATTTTTGAATTTGTTCACTTGTCGAAATTATGTCGGTTGGGAAGGTGGGGACATCGCCGACGTCACACAGCTCTATATCAGCCAACCGAGCCTCCTGCCTAGTGTCCACGTTCATAAGTTCGTGTTGGCCGACGTACCCAAACCAACTGCTTGCTCGGCGTATTCCCCGAGGACCATACCGCGCACCCGCTTTGTTCGAGACACCGCCATCGAAGGGGACTCCAATCACACCGGCGTCGGTGTTATCCCCAATTTGATCGACGGATCGGTATTCGGACTTAAGGAAAGTCTCAATCCCCTCATATGCTAGTTCTGGCCGCCCTGTATTCGAATCGTTCATGTTGTGTTAATGAGCTAAATAATTCCCTTACATGTCCGTGCAGCCTGTATCGTGGAGAAAGCATCGCGACACGTGATTGTTGCCCGTTTGATAGAACGACGGTTCGGCCTTATCACAAGCGTCGAACGCCTCTGGACACCGAGTTCGGAACGCACAGCCAGAAGGTCGGTCACGCGGGTCCGGGACCTCGCCGTCTATGCGGGTTCGGTCAGGCTTCATCTGTTCATCTTCGTCGAGAACGGTCGGTATTGATGATAGGAGTGCCTTGGTGTAGGGGTGCTGCGGATTCCGGAACACCTCCTCTGTACGACCCACCTCCACAAGACGTCCCAGATACATGATTCCAATCCAGTCAGAAATATTCTTCACCAGAGATAAGTCATGGCTGATGAATAAGTATGTCAAGTTGTATTCTTCCTGTAGGTCCTGGAATAGCTCAACAATCCTGGCTTGGACACTCACGTCAAGAGCGCTGGTGGGTTCATCAAGTACGATGAACGTCGGGTTGAGGATGACAGCGCGGGCGATCCCGATTCTCTGTTTCTGCCCTCCCGACAACGATGATGGGTAGCGGTACATGTACTCCTTTGGCAGGCCGACAATGTCGAGAAGCTCCGCGATCCGATTGTGTCGATCCTCGGCAGTCCCAATCCCATGAATTTTCAACGGTTCAGCAATAATATCCTTGACTCGACGCCGCGGGTTCAAACTCGAGGTGGGGTCTTGATAGACCATCTGGATCTGTTGGCGGAACGATTTTAATTGATTCCCAGATAGATCCGTGACCTCCTGACCGTCAATGACCACGGAACCGTCGGTCGGTTCCTCGATTCGGAGGATCGTTTTCCCGGTAGTGGTCTTCCCTGAACCCGACTCACCGACTAATCCGAACGTCTCCCCTTGTGGGATCGCAAAGCTCACGCCATCGACCGCGCGAACGGCCCCTGTTTTTCGCCTCAAGAACGAACTGTATATGGGAAAGTGTTTTTTGAGGCTGCGAACCTGAACCAGTGCGTTCTCGTCGACGAGATGAATCGGGGCCTCCTCATCGAGGATCCTGTCTTGATTTATTCCCCCCGTCATCGATTAACCTCCTGACTCTCCCGAGGCTGAGTCCCGAGATTGACCTCTTCGACGGGTGTGAATCGATCATGCGTTGGGCTGCCATCGTAGAGGTGGCAGGCGACCGTATGGTTGTCCTCAGTCACTCTAGGGTACGGATACTGCTCATTGCACGCTCTCTCTGCATGAGGACACCGATCAACAAACCGACATTCAGAGGGCGGTGATGTGTAATCCGGGATCTGGCCACCGATGCCCGAACTCATATCTCGAGTCAGTTTTGGAATGCTATCTAATAGTCCCCTGGTATAGGGATGCTGAGGATGTTCGAACAACGCCTCTGTCGGCGCACTCTCTACAATTTCACCAGCATACATTACATTAATTTTATCACTGATCTTCCTTGCCACTCCGAGGTTATGTGTTATGTACAGCACTGTCGTTCCAATTTCATCTATCAGTTCAGCTAATAGGTCCAGTATCTTGGACTCAGTCGTTACATCGAGTGCGGTTGTTGGTTCGTCAGCGATGAGCAGCTTGGGCTCAGTCAAGAGCGCAATTGCGATTAGCACACGCTGTCGCATTCCGCCCGATAGTTCTACTGGATAACTCTCGAAGACACGCTCGGGAGCTGAAATCTCTACCTTTTCGAGCATCGTAATGGCTCGCTCGCGATAATTATCGTCGTCCTGGAACTTACTACGCAACCACCGACTGATACCAACTCGGCGCTCACCACGCCACTTGAGAACGTCAAGCATCTGCTCGCCGACAGTGAGCACGGGGTTCAGCGATGTCATCGGATCTTGCATGATTAGCCCCATCTCCTGCCCGCGTACCTCGGAACGGTCCTGTGCAGAGAGGTCCAAGAGATTTCTACCGTCGAACTCGATCCGACCACTGACTTGAGCGTTCTCGGTCCCAATGAGCCCAAGGATTGTCTTTACGGTGACGCTCTTTCCACACCCGGTCTCGCCAACAACAGCCGCAGTCTCGCCGCGGCCTATGGTGAGGTCAACTCCGTTGATCACCTGCGCGAGCCCATCATGGGTTTCAAATGAGACATGGAGATCTGTGACGTGCAGCAATGGGTCCGACATCATTCTACCTCCACATCGAACATATCCCGTAATCCATCCCCAAGGAGGTTGAATCCCAGCACAGTGAACGAGATGGCCAGCCCTGGGAACGTGGCTATCCACCAGTAGTTGGTTACGTAGTCCCTACCATTGGCGATCATCGCACCCCAGTCCGGAGTCGGTGGTTGTGCACCAAGGCCAAGGAAAGATAATCCAGCACCAACGAGAATCACGAATCCCATGTCTAGAGTCGCCTTCACCGTAATTGGAGCGACGATATTGGGCAGGATTTCCTTGAATATGACACGAACCCATCCCGCGCCGAGCGATTCACTAACCTCAACATATTCTTCTTCCTTAATCGACAGTACCTCCCCCTGCGCAAGTCGAGCGTACCAGGTCCACCAAGCGAAGGATAAGGCGATCATCGTATACCATAAGCTCTGTCCGAGTGCGGCGTTCACGGCTAGCGCCAAAAGTATGGGAGGTATCGAAAGAAACACATCTGTAGTTCGCATAATTACCATATTAGGCCATCCGCCGAGATAACCCGCGATGAGTCCAAGCGTGACACCGATGGTGACAGCGATGGAAAGAACGGTTACACCTAGCAAGAGGGAGATCCTCGCACCGAAAAGAATCCGCGAGAAGATATCTCGGCCAGCCGTATCCGTTCCCAGTGGATGCTCAAAGCTGGGTGCCTGAGACTGCTGTTCAAAGTGGACTTCGTCGCCTGCATCACCGGGGTGGGGAGCAAGAAACGGTGCGAACAGTCCGGCGCCGAAAATAAGCAGTATCATAATCAGTCCGACAACCGAAAGCTTATTTTCCGCGAACCGAGACGCCGACCGACGCAATTGCTCCCGGCGTTCCTCGCGTACTAATCCCTCAGTTGTTGGTAGTAATTTCTTTGCGCTCATTTTCTACCTCGCTGCGTCGATTGGTTTAATCCCATTCTTATTTGTGAATTCATTGTTACTCTCCGCGGTGACGGATCCTAGGATCTAAGTAACCGTAGGTGAGGTCAACTGCGATGTTCACGAGAACGAAAATGATGCCAACGACAAGAGTGACACCGACGATCGCGTTGAAGTCCTGATAGAGGATTGCTTCCACACCATAATGTGCCATTCCAGGCCAGGCGAATACAAGTTCAACCAGGAAGGCATTCCCGAACAGCGTTCCAAATGCCAACCCAATCAGTGTTAGTGAACTTGAAAAAGCATTCTTCAATTTATACTTGTACTCTATAATCCCACTCGGAAGGCCGTATCCCCTGACTGCCGTTACGTAATCCTTGTTCTCTTCTTCGATCATATCTGACCTAAGAAGCCGCATCACTTGGGCCAGGGTTGCAAGTGAGAGGGCAACCGCTGGTAGTGTGATATGCATGAGAGTGTCGAGGAACGTGGCCCACTGACCGGCAATAACGCTGTCGATTAGATACATATGCGTTATCGCCGGTGGCGGTTCCACTCCAGACGAGAGTCGGCCTGTGAGAGGGAAAAGACCAAGCCACCCAACGAAGATCACCTGGAACAATATCGCGACCCAGAACCGTGGCATGGACACACCCAACAGCGCAACGACCCGTGAAAAGTGATCTGGCCACCCATCTTTGTTTGTTGCGGCAATTACTCCAAGTGGAATTGCGAGTGTGATCGCGATTAAAATCGCAACGAGGACTAGTTCCAGTGTCGCTGGGAGTCGTACGACAATATCAGTGAAAGTGTTGTTGCCTGTACGAAGCGATTGTCCCCAGTCACCTCTAACAATACCGAAAAGCCAGTCGACATACTGCATGTAGAGCGGTTGGTTAAGTCCCATTTCCGCACGAAGCTGGTTGACGGTCTCTTCACTCGCGGTTGGTCCAAGGGCTAATCGAACTGGGTCCCCTGGGAGGACCCGAGAGATAAAAAAGACAAGAATCGACAACCCGAGCAGTACTGGGGCGCCTTGTGCGAGACGTTTGATCAATACTGAGTAGAATGACATTATAGATTATCTCCAGTTACTCGTGGTGCATGTCCCACCAGTAGTAGTCATATCCGGTGACTCCCTTATGTTGGTATCCTCCGAGAGAGGTATTTTTGGCAATCTGCAGGTCCGGATTTGCGACGAACGCAGCGGGGTACCCCTCCCAAATGAGCTCCTGGGCCACATTATATAGTTCGCGTCGCTCCTCCGTATTGGAGGTAGTTCTTGCTTCGTCGAGGACAGACTCAATCTCGTCAGTCGTATAGTGACTTACACCGTTCAGGGTACCGAAAGCACTGGGATGGAACATTCCGGAAGTGTACACATCCGGGGACGGGTACGCCGCAAATACGTACAGCTGTTGAGTATGTGGCGCAGTTTCAGGATCAACCGCTCGTTCGGTAATCGTCGGCCATTCTTGTCCGTTTAGTTCCACGTCGATTCCAAGTTCGTTTAGACCTTCACTAAATACCAATCCTATATTCTCCATGTACGGGACAGAAGCGATGAAGACATGCTCGATCCCGATGTCATTAATTTCTTCGACGGTGTAGTCGGATCGGTCGAGTGCCTCTTGAGCCCGGTCTAGATCCTGTTCGTACGGATCGAGATCGCCGTTATGTCCAGGCATTGCTTGCGGGACGGGGCCGGACGCAATCGGATCTTCTGGTCTTATCAGGTCATTGATTGTCGCGTAGTCAATCGAATAGGCGAACGCCTCCCGGACGTTTCTATCGTCCAACGGAGGCTTCTCGGTATTGAAAGGGATATAAAAGAGATCTAACCTGTCAGCTGTTACAATCTCAACATTATCGTATTCGCCCATCTCTTCGAAGGCTTCTGGAGTCAAGGTCGCTGTTGTTATATCTGCTTCCCCACGCTCCATCATGAGCCTGACCGTCGATTCCTCAGGCACACGCACCATTCGGGCTCGGTCAAACTGGTTCTCTTCCCACCCCCGCCAGTAGCCGTCGAATCGTTCGAAGATGATTTCGTCCTCCCCTGATTCGGCGAGAGTGTAAGGCCCAGATCCAGCTGTCTCCTCATCGAGGAACTCCTGTCCGAAATCCCCGTACTCTCCGTGGTCTCCGTCAGTTTCGTTTTCCCGGACAAGATCGCTGTCGACGATCGTGAGGCGGATCAGTGTCTGTAGAAACGGCCCGAAGGGCTGATCGAGTTCGAACCTTATTGTATAATCGTCGACAACGTCAATACCCTCTGGATCGAGAACGTCTCGCCATTGATCCGAATCGCCTTCAGCAATCGCCAACGCCCTCTCCATTGAATATGCTACGTCATCGGCAGTTAATTCGTTACCGGAGTGAAATTCAACGTCGTCACGGAGGGTAAATGTCCACACTCTACCCTCTTCCTCTGACTCCCAGTCAGTGGCTAGGTGATCTGTGACAGTTCCGTCCTCAGTAAGGTACAGGAGAGCATCGTACCGGTTGATCGTTACAACTTGGGTTTGGAGATCTGTTACCTTGTGGGGGTCTGCAGTCCTTGCTACCTCGTTTTGAACCCACACAACCTCCCTCTCGCCGTTCTCGTCATTCTCGCCATTTGGTGACTCGTCACTTGTGCAACCGGCTAGTGCTGTCGCCATACTTCCGCCTACGAGGGACATAAAGCCCCTTCTCAATCTATCGGAATCTGACATACACATCTACCTATCTTCGGTATACTTAATATTTGCTTAAAATATGTGCCATTTTCCAGCGTGAATCAGAAAAGTCAATAATATGGTTTAGATCTGATTCAGTGTACCCCACACTGATCGCTACTGCATCGTAATACTCCCCCACGTTCTATACTAGTATCAATTCCCCATCGCTAGGTGATCGGTTGTATACATTAGTCTGCTGTTCCGAAGTGGAAGCAACCTAATCAATAACATCATATCTCAGCACGAGCGATACGAGGGGGTTGATACAAGATTTGGTGGGGTCTTATACTACAATCGCCCAAAAGATAGGCAACAATAACTCAGGATCGTAACTCCCTGGTGGCCTCAAAGTCAATTTCACAATCGGGTGTGATTACCACTCCGTATTCTTCGTGAGCAGCTGTTCGTGAGACATACCCATCCAGAACGTCCTCC
>NZ_WUBV01000022.1:0-1015 GCF_009807105.1 Natrialba sp. INN-245
AGTACGAAAACTTTTGTGAGTTAAGATCGATGAGCAAGTAATGGAACGCTCACGTCGAAAGGAGATTAAGCGTCACCTGACTGAGGAAGAAATCGATGAATTGCTGCGTGAGGCCGAAGACGATCATCACCTCCGTCGGCTTGGGTTTTTGAAAAATCTCTACCAGGGCGACTCAATTCCGGAGGCCGCCGACCGAGAAGGTCGGTCGGCTACCACCGGTGGTCGTTGGGCGGATGCCTGGAACGAGGACGGATTAGAAGGGCTGATGCCGAGTTTCGGAGGCGGCCGGCCTCCGAAACTCGACGAGGATGAACAAGAGAAACTGATCGAGATGCTTCGAGACGGTCAACCGTGGAAATCGCAGGAGATTCAGCATCTTCTCCAGGAAGAATTCGGTGTTTCTTACAGTCCAAATTATCTCGGTACCTTCCTTCGGGAGCTTGGTCTTTCGTACGCGAAACCACGGCCAAAGCGTCCACACCGGCCAGAGAATTCTGATGAAATCCTCGAAGAGCGCGTCGACGACGCGCTCGACGAGGATGATCAGCCACACAACAAACGTGAGCAAGAAGACGAAGAAGGGTGGATGGTTGACGACGATATCTGCACTGATGGCGGTACTGTCCTCGGGTTTTTTGATGCGTCGAAGCCACAGCCGTACGATAATTCGCGGCGTGTCTGGTATGTAGACGATCCACACATTGAACGGGAGTTAGTCAAGACATACGATTCTGCAGTTGGATTCTACGCTCTCAACGGGGAGAGTTTGGTGACATTCACCGAAGACGAGAAAAAAGAGCGGATTTGTGGCGTCCTAGAACAGGTACGCGAGCAGAATCCCGGCAAGCGGATTCTGCTCGTCTTGGACAAGCACGGAGCACATAGGTGTAAGTACACGCGTAAGCGCGCGCATCAACTTGGGATCGACCTGATTTTCATTCCATCAGGTTCACCGCACCTGAATCCAATCGAACAAGTCTGGGATTATCTCAAATGGACGATGGCGCCGATCGTC
>NZ_WUBV01000023.1:0-8965 GCF_009807105.1 Natrialba sp. INN-245
AACAACGGCTACTTCGTGAGTCGGCTGAAAGAGAGTGCACATCCGGTGATAACCGATGAGTTGCGGGAATGGCGCGGAGTGGTCTGCATATGTTCTGACCCCGTCCAAATACCCGTTCAGCCGCAATTTCGCTTGAGCATCGATTTGCTGTCGTTCGAGGGGGTCACCTGTTGCGCTGATCACTCCTGCGCCATTCCCTTGGAGGGCAATCAGATCCTCGACGTTGTCAATGAACTCGACCGCCAATACATCGACGTGGAGGCCGAAGCTGACAGGGATCATCAGAGATACTCATAGATTCTCGGTGAGTTCAGAGTGGGGAGTTTGCTCGTGAGATACGCTTTCAGCTCGGGGAGTGTCCGATAGAGTCTGTCGGCACGTCCCTCGTTCAATTGATGCCAGCACTGTTCGAGTGGATTCATTTCTGGTGCGTACGAGGGGAGGTATTCAAGAAGCAGGCCAGCTTTCACGGCCTGCTTCTTGAGGTCCCTCGCTATGAAATACGGCGCGATGTCTAAGATCAGTACCTCACAAAGCTTCCCTGCTCACTCGGGCTGAAGCCGCAGTTTCATCCTGATTGGTAGTGATTGATCGTACTTCTGACTGACGATCGAGCAAAGTCGTCGCTGTCGGCGGCGATCAGCCGCCGACGCGACGGTTCCTTATCGATCTATGAGGAGTACTAACTCGATCACTGTGGTCGACGACAGAAATCAGGCTTCAAACCATCTTCGCTGACGATGCCTTGTGAGATACTGATCCTTGGAGAGCTGGCCCAGTCGCTCGGGCATCCACCACCGAACCTGTCGGAGTTGATGTTTCGTGACGCCCGTCAACCAGAGAAATCACGGCTCTTACTCAACGAGCGAGTGGCTGAAGCCTTCATGAGGCGATCCAGTGCTTAACCGGACACCAATGCATGCGTCACAATAGTTAAGACAAAATGACTCCTTTTTTCCTTCATGCAAATCGGAAGATTCCACGTCGGTAACGAGATACGCATCGGTGTTTTCGAGAACGATCTAGTTTATGACGTTACTCGTGAATTCGAATCGTTCGCCGACGCGCTCTCTCGGCCAGAGGACGCTACTGATATCGACGGCAAAACGTACGACAAAGCGGATATAACGTATCTCCCGCCCACGACCGCACGAAACACCGTGTTTTGTGCGGCGCTCAACTACGAAGCACACGCCGACGAATCCGGGAGCGCGGTACCCGAACGGCCACTCGTCTTCATGAAACTTCCGCGGACGCTGGTCGGTCACCGCGACCCCATCTCCTATCACACGAGCGTTACCCAGGAAATCGACTACGAAGCCGAACTTGCCGCGGTAATCGGAGAATCCGCCCGTCACGTCTCCCCTGACGAGGCACTCGAGTATGTCGCGGGCTACACCATCCTCAACGACACTTCGGCGCGAGACTTGCAACTGGAATTGCCAGTGGGCGAGGACAACATGCTCGATTGGTTTTCCGGGAAGGCGATGCAGGAAACGACCCCGATGGGACCGACCGTCGTCGTCGACGAAATAGACGACCCGCAAAATCTCTCGATCGTCTCGCGAGTCAATGGAGAGACGATGCAAGACGACAACACGAGAATGATGATTCGATCGGTCGCAGACCTCGTCTCGTTTCTCTCCTCACGAGTTGAGCTCGAACCTGGTGACGTCGTCGCGACCGGCACTCCTGAAGGCGTTGGAACGTTTCAGGACATCCAGCTGTATCCGGACGACACCGTCGAGATCGAAATCGAAAATGTCGGAAGATTAGTCAATACTGTCGAAGAAGCGACCAAATAGTTCGCCTAGCAGTACTTCCGAGGTTCAATCGTTCAACGGCTGTGTTGAATCGCCATAAGGCGGTGGAATTCACTGTTTCACGGCACGCTTGATGTTGTAGACGACACACATCAGGGCGATTTCTCGGAACTCACGAAACCAGGATCGCGCTCGCACGGCGAAGCCGAGCGAGCGCTTGACAGTCGAGTTGACGGTCTCAGTCATAGAGCGCTGATTGTAGCGCTGTTCGTCGATTCTAGCGTTGTGTGCGTGGTCGTAGGGCGCGAAGATACGATGCTTGATCAGCGGTCTGATGTCGAGATCACGCAGCGCTTCACGGAGTGACTGCTTGTCATAGCCTTTATCTGCGGCAAGAGACCGCAGATCGCCCGCGTTCCGGCGGGCGATCTGCTCGGTAAGGTCTGCGTCGCTTCCTTCACGGTTTGTCGAACAGTGAACGTCAAGGACGGCTTGAGACTCTGTATCGACGAGTTTCGTGACTTTGAGCTTCTGCACGCGGTAGCTGATTCGCTGGCAGTAGTGACGGCTCGCGGCAGATCGTTCGTAGAACGTAGCGTCGATCGCGCCGTGTTTCGAGGGATCGTGCAGCTGCGCCGACTGGCGCAGCAGCACTCGACAGATGCTCATGCTGATTCGGTCGAACGCTTTACACAACGTGGATGGGGAGGGGAGATCGGCCGCGCTGAGACCGATCTCCCCGGTTATTTGTGGCATCTCCTTGAGCAGGTCAATCGTCATCCGGTAAGACGTGTCAAGGTAAATCCGCAGACAATGCAGGGAAACGAGCGCATAGTCGGCGAATCCGCCGCCACCTTCAGGGGCGGCGGATTCGCCTCCATCACCAGTAACGGTTTGAGCAACCGGGACAACTTCGCTAATGAAGCGGGAGATTTGCGTCATGAACACTCGCAGTCTTCCGCTTCAACTCCTTTGATTTAGCGACCTATCCCGACGCCATCTAGTGATTCAACAGAGCCGGAGAAACAGACGCATTCCGAGGGCCAAGTGAGTTGATCAGAGTTCTGCCGCTCGCCAGGACTGGCGAGCGTGCAGTTAACGGTGACCTGGCAGGTGTCAACTTTTCCGGTGACACCGCACCATTGACGAACAACGCCAACGATGTCTTCCCCTGATTTTGGGATAGGCATCCCATCAATGATCAACGCAGCGTCATGACCTTGGATCGCTTCGGGAACGCGTTCCTGAAGCTCCTTCTCGACGTTCTCGTGTTCCCAGGGCTTTCACGGACAAACCGTTCGAGCTGTTCTTGATCTACCTGCATTTTGTCGGCGATATCCGTGGCCGTAGGACTTCCGGGGCGCAAAAGGCCCCGGAAGTACCGAACGCCGTTCTGCCATGTCCGGTCGTCCTTTGGCCACGATGATCCGTCTGACCGAGTCGTGAATGCTGAATGGTAGTTGCTGAGAAACTGTAGCCCTTCCGCCTGAGCACGTCTCGTCTCTTTCATCCTCACGATAGACGCGTTCTACGGCGGAAAATCAACTGCTGGCACTATACACCGGAAGTACTGCTAGTACCGTCCCAAGTCTACTCTGACTAGCACGTCTTCTTTAGATCAGGGCCCAGGACGAGTATGGGGCCAGAATCCAACTATAGGAATTAGCGTCCGGATCCATAGATTGTGCCGGTCAAAACTGGCAGGTGCTGATGCATGACGGGCCAGACACACGTCGGTTGGCGACGCTAATCCCTATATTACCGGATCGCTGACGGTAGTACGACGAAGCAGCGTATCGGTCAAAGAACGTACTGTCGAGAGCTACGTGCCCAGACTGCGGGTGTTGCTGCGCTGAAACGCGCAGCAACGCCCACCACACCCACATTTTCAGCCGATCAAACAACTTGTAGATCGTACTGTAGTCCGGCAGCTCGTTTCATCTAGGCCAAGTACGTCACGAATCTCGGACATGTACTTCAGTCGGTTCGGCGTTTCACGGTAGCTATGGCCCTCTTCCAGACGAAAACAGTGCAGAACGACGTGTACCCAGCGGGCGAACTCGCCACTGGCGGGCTCGCCCGCGTGCTTCCCCAACACTTGTTTGGCTATAGTAGACATTAGAAATAATTGCTCACTTTGGGGATAGAGAGTTGATCAAGAGCGGTATCGATCGCTGTTGTCAGCTCAGAAAGCGAGTCGAAGAATCGGTTGCTAAGTGCTGATTGGAGCTGTCTCCAGCACTTTTCGACTGGATTGAGTTCCGGTGAATATGCTGGTAACGTGACGAAGGCGAGGTCGTCACGGGCCGCCAGGTCCGTGACGGCCAATGCCTGGAAATACGGCGCTCCATCGAGCACAACGATTAGATCGTCTTCGAATTCTTTGCATAATGCGAGAATGGAATGCTTCGCATGATCGGCGGTGACGTACTCGGTGAATAGTGAGAAGAAGCGCTCGCCGTCTTCGGTGATCGCGCCCAACAAACACGTCCAGTCACGTTGGCCAGACAGTTCGACAGACGGTCGCGTGCCGCGCGGAAACCACGCGGCACGCGGCTCGACTTGCACGGATTTCTTGGTCTGATCGATGCAGACTACTGTGGCGTCCATTTTCCGCCGCTTTTTTTGAGCTCTTCGCGGAACGTTTCTTGCTCCTCAGCCTCAGATTCGGCGGCTGTACGGCGCGCTTTTTGGTAACTCAATCCTGCTTCTTTGAGCAACCGCCGGCAACTCGGATAGGAGTACTCGATGCCGTAGGTTTCTTCAAGAAACTCCTGGACGAGCGCCGGCGTCCACGCCGGCGCGTCGATCCCGACTTCCTCAGGAGGTTCGTGAACAGTTTGTTCGAACTCTTCTTGCTGTGTTTCTGAGAGCTTTCGTTTTCTCCCGGATCGATGAGCATCAGAGACGGCTTGCTCAAGCGGTTCGTCCGTATCGAGTCGCATGAGCCAGCTGTAGATCGTTCTTCGACCAGTGTCGTGCCACTCCGCAAGTTCGGTCTGCGTCACGCCGTTTTTGTACGCAATCGCTGCTAACAACCGTTGTGTCGGCTTGTTTCCCTCAACCCTGTCAAGGGCGTCTTGGAGTTCTTCGACGGAGATATCATCGAGGTGGTCCATTATCTATAGTAACAATCTATGGGCGGAAAATTCTAACGGTTACTATAGGTCTCGACACTGCTCAACGAAGTCGAGGATATCGATTTCCATACCAAGTTCGATTTCCTCGACTTCGTCCTTCTAACCCGTGATATCAGCCGATTCGATCGCTATTCAACACGGAACAATGTATCGAAATGAGCGATCTTATTTGTGAGGAAGTGGTACACATTTCTCGTCGGGAAGATCTACTAACCAATCAATAAGGTTTTCCAAGGACATTATTGATTCCTCGCACAGGATTTTACCAGCCTCAGCGGAAGTTCGTCTCGGATCGCCGTGAACTCCGTTATCGGTAAAATCTGCTAAATCAAATCCACGGAAATCAGGATGGTCAAATCGACTTCTATCGCCTTTTGTTTCTACAGCTTTATTCAATTTACTCTCATCAATTAATTGTGGTGAAATGTTTGCTATCATAGACCCTTCGACAGCGCCCGCATGGCCAGGAATTTTAACATCGTCATCGAACAATTCTGTGGGTGGTGTGCTAATCCCATCCCACCAATTCCACGGAATGACAAAAGCAGATTCAGCACGATAGAACTCTTGAGCGACGCTTTCGATAGCGTTCATATTGCCGCCATGGCCATTGATTATGATGAACTTTTCAATACCATGTTCGATAACACTCTTTAAAACATCTTCAATATATCTTTTCAAAGTATCATCAGATACAGATAAAGTTCCATAGAACTGGATATGATGGGGACTAACCCCTACCGGTATTGTGGGAAGGACGACAGTATCGCTTCGGTCACTTACACCTCGTGCCACTGTTTCTGCAGTTATAATGTCTGTACAAAGAGGTAATGCAGGGCCATGTTGTTCAATACTACCTATTGGTAATACGGCAACTTTTCCACTTTGAAATGCTTCTTCTGCATCTTCTGTTGTTACTTCTTCCAGAAGCATATCAATCACTGTTTGAAAAAAGTACTTAAATCTTTCCAAATTTAGTTGTTATTCACACGCCGGCGAACGCCACGCACATCTGATCCAATTATCAGTACCTCACAAGGCGTCTTCAGTTGAGTCGGTCTGAAGCCAGATTTCTGTCGTAGGTTACGGTGATTGGGTCAGTTCTCCTCGAAGATTGGCGGGAACTGTCGCTGTCGGCGGCTGAGCGCCGCCGACGCGACGGCGTTGCCACTCACGAACAGAGCTTCCCCGGTCGGCGCTTATCGGTGGAACCGGCGTCAGGGGACCGATTTGCGGGGACGGCCCAACGCACCGCGAGGGCCGTCCACGCTGCCCGTCGGATCATGTTGATGAACTCCTTGAACGACCAGGACCAGAGGCGACGCCCTCCATGGCGGGGCGTCGCCACATATTCCCAGTGCAGATACCGCCAAACGTTCTGCAACAGGAGACTCACCACGACGAACAACAGCCGTATCACCGGACATTGCGTCGAAGTCGTTGCAATACTCTGCTCGGACAGCCGGTAGCTGGCCTCGATACCGAAGCGTTTCGCGTAGTGGTATCGGGCGTCACGTGGCGTGTCGATGAACGGCGCGTCAGCGGCGTAGCCGTGACGCGCCACGCCATGTTCGTCGTAGCGCCCGTTCTGGTAGGTACAGTCGATGTAGACGGAAAACTCGACGGCCCAGCTGTGACCGTCGAGTGTCGCCGTCAAGTCGTGCTGGATCACTCGACTCCAGCCTTCGGAGAGCTCCTGCTTGATCGTCTTTCCCCAGCGGACGATCGGCATCATGTAGGCGTGGTTGTGCGCTTGAAGCAACGTGAGACACTTGCTGTCGTAGAATCCGCGATCAAGGTAGACGGCCTTGACGCTGAAGTCAAGGCCGTCGAGAATCCGAGAAACGCTGCAAGGACGCTGCTGGCAGCGTCGCCGTCTTCGAGACGGCGCGCTGCCAACGTGAATCGCTTATTATTCACACGCGCGTAGAGTGTGGCATAGGCGTGGAAAGCAGTGGTTCCACGCTTTGCTTCCGAGTGATAGAGGCCGTCAGTCTCGTCTTCGTCACCGTAGTAAGGCCGCAGGTGGAGGTCTGCGCAGACCTCCACCTGCTCGGGAAGCACGTCGAGAACGTCCTTCTGAAGCATCGTGTTGCCGATTCGTTCGACCGACTCCAGGTCGAACTTCTCACGAAGGTGGTAGAGAACCGTGTTATGGTGGGGTAAATCTTTGCTCTTCTCGCAGAGTGTCGAGACTGAGGTTCCGTCGGCACATGCGCCGACGAGAACCTCGCAAATATCTTCAGACGTCGTTTCGGCATTGGGAGCGAAGTCAATCTCAACTTCCTTGTCAACACGATTGACGAGGAAGTTAAGAAGCTAGTCCTCGTGGATTGAACCGTCTGCTTGGTTGGTCTTAGTCACACCTTCTGCAAGCAGAGGCACTGTCTAGATGAGGGTTTGGGGAACGAGCAGGTGGTGGCGAGAAGTGCTCATGAAACTCGCCGACCTGCTCAGAGAAACCTTGAACGTAGATTGCCTTGTTGAACGCAAGACTGCGTCGGGGTAGGGTCGATTCTTCACAGCCTCACGGCGTCAGAGACGGGTTCTTGGAGTCAAAAGATGCAGCACCTGTCACTGACGGCGTTTGCTGAAGGGTCAAAACTATGGTATTTTGCTCCTTTGTTCCGGTGACGGCGGCGATGCCTCTCCCGGATATATCCGGAGAAGGGAGCAGGCGGCGGAGGTCACGCATCTGACACTCTTGTTCCCACTGACAGAACGAGCTGTAGTGCGGTGCCTCATCGAGGTCAAACACAGCGAGGATACCGGGCATCTCGTTAAGGTAGTTTTCAGTTTCACGGAGTGCTCTTGTGAAGTAGATTGTTGGTCAGGTAGAGTTACCGCTGTGAAAGCATAGCGGGCAAGGGTGACGCTCACGCGTCACCCAGATAGATACAATGTTCCCGTTTGAACTGCTTAGTTCAGAGGAGAGCGCCGCGAACCTGCTCCAGCAGGTTCGCTGGCGCGATGGCCTCCAATGCCCGCGCTGCCGGTCTGATACAGTGATCAAGTACGGCAGCTATCGAGAGTTTCAACGGTAGCGCTGTAAGGATTGTGGACGCACGTTCAACGACAAAACCGGCACGATCTTCGCGCATGCGAAGATCGGCCTCGATAAGTTGTTCTTCGCAATTTACGGCTCTGGTGAATCGCCATAGGGCGTCGGGGTTCGGCTGTTGAGCGTGCGTTGTAACTGCCCTCGACAAGGGACAATCGAGGTTGTTGCGGAGATAGCTACCGCTGAGAACGAGCACAAGAAATTTCTCGCCGCGATCTCCCGTAGCTTAAGTCCCCAATCCGACGCCGTCTAGTGATTCACCAGAATCCAATTTACTCGTTTATCCGATTCAACACGAGTACTCGCCAGCTAGACGCTGAACTCAACGTTTCCTATCGCACACTTCGGCAGCGCGTCGAGCAGTTCGCCAGAACGCTCGACGCACCTTCCATCGATCTTGCCGGCCCGGTTGAGATCGACGAAGTCTACGTCTCTGCTGGGCTGAAAGGCCGTGAGCGCGACTCCTGGTCGCGCTCGCGTGGTCTCTCGAAACGTGGCCGAGGAACCTACGCCGAGGACAAACCGCCAGTGTTCACGATTGATGACCGTGGCACCGATCAACGGTACGTCGTGCCGGCGAAATCAGCCGACGAATCGACTGTGCGACTCCTCCTCGAAAACAGCGAGAAGGAGCCGCTGACCGTCTACACAGACAGATTTCGAGCATATGACCCGCTAGATGAAGACGAGAACTACGAACGAAACGCTGTGATTCATGGTGAGGGAGAATACGTCGATGAGGACGCGCACGTGAACACCTTCGAGAGCCACCGTCGCGTTAATGACTAAGATAACTTCTGAAAGTCAAGGAACTTCTCGCACCACTTCTTTGCGAAGCTGATGCGTTGCGTTATTTTCTCGAAAGTCTCCTGAACAAGGTTTTTGAACTCGTCTTCGTTCTCAACGACGATCGGCGCCATCGTCCATTTGAGATAATCCCAGACTTGTTCGATTGGATTCAGGTGCGGTGAACCTGATGGAATGAAAATCAGGTCGATCCC
>NZ_WUBV01000024.1:0-3217 GCF_009807105.1 Natrialba sp. INN-245
CAACGCTGAAAGACTACATTCCACGAGGACTGAGCGCGATCAACGAGCCAAACATCTGGCCGTATCTTACTGGTAAAGATTCGTCCTAATCACTATCAGCTCCGGCACGTAACTTCAGAAACTCCTGTTCAGCCGGATCATCTAACCGCTTACGCGGAATCTATCGATTCCGGCGATCCGCCAATCCCCAGCGACACACTTGGTTCATCATTGAGAGACCATTCATGAGACTGCTACGAAATCGGTCTGACGGCGGGTCGCTATCCAACTACGAACGCACATGGAAGGAGAGTTGCATCGAAAGCTTGTCGAAGAATCTTCGGATATTGCGACGATCATCGATTCAGAAGGGTTCTCTTAGCCGAGAAGTGAAAACAAGGCATAGGATCCCACGAGCGACATCATCGGCGTGATCACCCAGAGTGTCACAACGCGAACTGCCGCTGCCTGGTGGAACAGACCTTCGGCAGACAGTTCCTCCGGGTCTTTTTCGCCGATGCTAGACACACCATCCCCGGATGCGTGCTGTCTGTCCGGGTGAGGAGTCTCGCCTTCAGCGAGTTCGCCCACAGTCGGGCCCGAATTGACCCCCTTGTTGCCTTCAACTGGGTGAAGTCTGAGTGCACCAGTCGTAAACTTTGGAGCGGATTCATCGGCGGGAGATCGTGTGACTATTTCTGCGAGCGTCCGCGCTCGGCTTGCACGGCCCCACCCGAGTCCAATAATACAACTGGTCGTACTCACGGCGAGACTGGCTGGAATTCCGAGCCACGATAGGACGGTGATAATCGTCGCACCCACGGTCGAAACAATGAGCGCAGCCAGAATCGGCATCTCAGTAATATCGTTGCCAACGGTCGCCAGCGTCCGCCGGGCAATCGTGAAGCCGCCCACGCTGATGGCCCCAATTGCGAGGAGAATCGCCGGGCTAGGGTCAAGGGAACCGTTACCGACAAGCGGGGCGACTGCGTTCGCCGCGTTCGAGGCCCCAGCACTGAACGCCATGTAGCAGGCAATTGCCACCACAAGCGCCGACCCGATCAGATCCCGAGGCGAGACGTTATCGTTGACCGATAGCCGTGGGAGTCTCCCCTGGGTATCGATTGCGATCAACGGGTTCGTGAGGCGACCGAATTCGAATTTGGCGTCGAGGTGCGGGTACAGATATCTGCCAATAAACACACCTGTGAAGACGGCGATCAGCGGGGCGACGATCCATGCCGACAGGATGGTAAACATTAGCGCAGTGTTGAGCGTCCCCGTTGCCAATCCGAGTCCGACGATTGCTGCGACGGCTGTCATCGAGGTTGACGCCGGGACACCGTAGAGGTTCGAGATCAGGAGTGCGAGCCCGGTAAAAAAGAGGACGCCAACGCTCGCTGCAGGTGTAAAGGCTGCTGCATCGATGATTTCGGTACTCATCGTCGTGATGACCTTCCGCCCAATCGTCCACGCTCCGAGGAACGCAAACACGGTAAACAGTGCTCCGGCGGTGACTTTTCTGACGGCCCGGCTGCCGACTGCCGGTCCGAAGGCGACCCCGGTTGATGACCCGCCGATATTGTACCCGACGAACACCGCCACCAGCAATCCCACGAGAATGAGTAATTCTGCCACGTGTCTGCGTTCGGTTCGCATGCGAAAAAATAGTGCCGTTTCACTGCTGAACTGTTGGCTCCGACCGATAGACGCAGTAACACGGATATCTAGGACCGATTCGTCCCCATACGGGTTGCCCAAAGATCAGTGATCGATATGCGCCTTCTCTCCATCAACCGTTGAACGGACATTTTCACAAGCTGTTAGAAGGTGGTCTGCATCCAGAGGCTGAGGGCATTGGAGAAGGGGGGTTTCGCTATATGATTGCTGGTAAGAGAGCCTGTACCGCCCGAAAACCAGTATCAACTCCCTAAGGACTCCCCTTTTTGCGCGCTCAGAGGCTGTAGTCAACACATGTATTTCATTCCGTCAGAGCCCAGCGGAACAATTTGCTGGAACTCTCGGCCAAGATTGAACACCAGAACGTGATGTAGCACCAGAGCGACTCATCTGAATGTTGTAATGAACGCGTTGACAGCGTCGTCACTTCCTGTGACAATGAGGCGGTCGTTTCCTTTGATTACTGAACCGGCTCCGGGATTTGTCAGCAATTCACCGTTCCGCTCAATGGCGACGACGGTCGCTCCGGTTCGGTTGCGGACAGCCGATTCCTTGAGCGTTCTGCCGACAAGCTCAGGGGCAGTTGTCCGGATAATTTCGAACTGTGTTTCCGGTGTGAGAACTTCTAACTGCGTTTCCGGTGTGAGACCTTCTTCGTCCTCTAAGAGAACGGATGAGACCATTCGCCCGGTAACGGTCGAAAGGGCGAGCACGTACTCGGCACCAGCCCGGTAGAGTTTTGCTGTGTTTTCGACATCGTTCACCCGTGTTATCACTTCGATATCGGGTGCCAACTCTTCGATTGCGACGGTAGCGTACATTGTGGTCGTGTCGGCATCCAGTGCCAACACGACAACGCTTGCATTTTCGACACCGGATTCAGAGAGTGTTTCCTGCTGATTAATATCGCCGGTAATATCGACTCTGTCGTCCTCAGTTATATCAACCACCGTGGGTGAAACGTCGTTTGTCTCCAGAACGTCGATGACTGCTTGCCCAACGACACCATAGCCCGCCACGATGACCTGCTCACTACCGGGGGTCATTGGAGAAATTGTTCGGCTCTTCACCTCTTGGAGGGCCTCGTGATTTCCGGCAACAAGCAAAATCGTATTTGCGTCAATCCGCGTATTGGGCTCCGGAGCAGGACTGAACTCACCATTGGACCAGATCCCATTGACGGTAATCCCGAGCTCTCTCGGCAGTTTCAATTCCGCAAGAGTCTGCCCTGCGAGGTCGCTGTTTTTCTCGACGAGGATTTCTGCGAGTTCAAAATCGTCACCGAGTTCAATCGTCTCTTGGAGTTTTCTTGTAACCGAGAGGGTCGCTTTATTGCCGAGCGCGCGACCAAGGGCTTGTCGAGGTCGAATCACCTGGTCAGCGCCCGCATACCGATGATACTCTGCATCCTGTTTATTCTCCGCGACACTCACGACCATCAGATCTTCCCGGAGTTCTCTAGCATACCCTGTTGCACGTTCAATCTTAGTTCGCCAGAGGGGAGCAGATTCCTGTCAGACTCCACCCTTCTCGGCTGAACTGGTTCAATGAGGGACGG
>NZ_WUBV01000025.1:0-1744 GCF_009807105.1 Natrialba sp. INN-245
TTCGAGAGATCGACAACGTGCTTCTTCCGTCCCATTCCTGTAGAGAGGCGCTCAAGGGAGATAACCTAGTCTGTCCACGGTTGGGACGGTACTAGTGCTGCAATTTATGTGGTGATCGGATCAACCGCAGGCAGTCCACGAGGGAACTCCACGTTTTCAGAACAACTTTCTGATTGACCGTAAGCTCATCAAATTGGCAGAACTCACAAGCAAAGGTGGTACCAACTAATTTGTGAGGGTATATCCACACATTTAAACCACAAATCTACTGCTTTCCTGGGCAAAGAGAAGTTCAAAGCATGGTGAGAGGTACAGTGAGAGGGGCGATTTGCAGTGCGAAACGGAACGAGGGAAAATCGCATGACAGCAGTCGGTTATAGGCACGTTCATCCGACTGAATATAATAATAATACCAGCTATCGAACGGTCCTGTGAACAATACAGCCACTCGAGTTTCAGGAACGGAGCCAGTCGAACGAACCAACGACACGTGCAGACGCCGCTGGCTTCATCACTGACTACTAATCGTAGAATCTGCCGTCCTGTCCTCAAGCGCGCGACCGATTCCCTCGCAATGCTGTCTACAGAGGTACAGCGGGGGTGCCCCGGATCCCCTCTCGAGGTACTTCACCAGTCTGATGGGCTGAGGACGTCGTTCCACCAAGGCCCGAAACGAATCCTACAGCAGCGACTGCCCGTCCGATTCTCGCTTCGCCACACCGGTTCGATCATGAGGGGTCATACCACTTCGAATGTAGTCCATCGCAATGGGACCCGCCAACCGAAGAAACCAATGCTATCCGCTGCACTCTAAGAGTCCCCTCTCGGAGAGGAGAAGGGATCCAATAGCAGTTCGCTACTCAATTCGGCCGAGCAAATGGCGAGGAGTTCGAGGTTTCCTCGAATCCCTACGTTCTCGAGTCTCGAGCGAAACTCGGACCAGTCGCTTGAGACACCGAAGGATCAACACTCCCGATACTACCGCCGTCAATTCACTACTTGATTGCTGGCACCTCATCATCGCCAACCGTCCGATCACGCAACGTTCCAATGAGGGTAATCGTCAGGACAATTGTGCAGTCGCCAAGCCGGTTGAAACTCGAGTGCCAACTGCTGGTTCCGACCTGTGTTCTCACAGCGGGAGTACTCGAATGCCGACGGCGATTGCGTTCGTCTGTGTCTCTCAATCGCTTGGGAGAGTCTGGCATCGTGGCTCCGTCCCGGGTGCGGTGCAGGACTGTTCGGCTACCAATACTCCTGGGGAGGGGCGCTATTATTATTATATCAGTCGGGGATTGGTGCTTCGAACTTGCCGCCCGCTTGCGATTTTTTCGCTCGTGCCTTGCACTGCTCACCGTGGGTCTCATCGGTGGGTCGCACCGTGGGTCTCACCCAATTCTTGTTGAAAAACTGTTGTTTTAATCGGGCCGTTGAGGCGATCCGCTGACGAGATACAGAGAAAGCAGTCCACTCTCACTTCAAGTCAACTGTGTGTATTCTCCAGAGTCACTCCAACGAGCCAAATAAAAAAGAGTACTCGCAGTTTGAAACTTCTCTTTGTAGAGTTTATGTTCGATTGGGGATTCACCTCTGCAGAATCAGTCTTCAGCAGGAGATTGCTGTTCGCAGCGGTTGTAGTTCATTGGGGAGTTCCCTTCGCAGCGGTTGTAGTTCGTTAGGAAGTTCCCTTCGCAGCGGTTGTAGTTCGTTAGGAAGTTCCCTTCGCAGCGGTTGTAGTTCGTTA
>NZ_WUBV01000026.1:0-198003 GCF_009807105.1 Natrialba sp. INN-245
CTTTGAGCCAGTGGAGTTCCTCAAGCGTGACGTCGTCGAGCCGACCCATTACCAGCTCTACACTGTCTATCGGTAAATAACTTACTTAATCACTATCAGGGAGTGGGGACTCGATCCCGACGAGATGGACGACAAACCATTTCTCGACTTCCTGAAGTGGATGGTCCGGACGTCGTTTTCCGGACGTGAAATTGCGAACGTCCTGCAGAACCACGGGTTTCGACGAGCTGGGCGGATGGGGAGTCACCTGAAACTCCGGTACGAACGCCCGGGTACCGACGAGTCCGTATCGTAACCATCCCGATGAAATCCGAGGACCCCACCGGAACCTTGCGCTCGATCGCCAAGCAGTGTGGCTCGGACGGATTTCTCGAGTTCGCCAGCAGGCGTACACCCGCGACTTGAACCAAACTCCACTCCGGATTTGTCCTACCCGCACGAACGCGAAAGAGCCATTTGATGCCTTTTCGCGCCTGTAAACGCCACTATTGGTGTTTGCTATACTTCGACAGGAAGGTAGATCTCCCCTTCCCGATTTGAACAGATGGAAGGAGTTCCCACTCACCTCGCTTCGCTCGGCTGCGTAGGCATGCGACTTCCGAGCCCTCGTTCGCTTCGCTCACGAGGACGGGGAACAAGTCGATCCACAGTCGACTACGAATCGGCTTCGAGAGAAGTCCGCCCTCCCCGATTTGAACGGGGGGCAAGTCGATCTACAGTCGACTGCTCTACCAGTCTGAGCTAAGGGCGGTTACACCTCAACGTAGACCCGCTGGCAAACATAAGGGTTATCATTCCCGACGGTGGCGAACGTGTACGGATCGATGAACGGAAGAATGATTGATATAGGATGACTGTTAACATGGGAGTATCCCAACCGCATGAGTAAGATCACGTTCCGCGCCGACGACGACCTCGTCGAGGAACTCGAGGCGCTCGAGATCTCCAAGAGCGAAGCGATGCGCGAGGCGCTTCGATCGTATCTCGGCGGCTCGTCCGACGGGCAGGACTCGGCGGAACGTGACCGCGCGGAGACAGCAATCGACGATCTCGTACAGGATCGGATCGACGAACTGCTCGCCGAGCGACTGGACTCGATTGCTCCCCGTTTGCAGTCTCCCGCGCATACGCGAGAGCCCCAAGATGTCAATGTCACGGTCTCCCTCGAGGGGACGGAGGCTCGGAGGACCGACGCGTCCGACGAGCGAACCCATGCGACGACGTCGGACGCGGACCGGGCGAGGGGGGGATCGACACCGGAGCCGGACGGAACGCAGTGCAACCAGTGTGGCGAACACGTGGATGCAGACCACGTATACTGCCCGAACTGTGGCGAGAAGGCCACACACCGGTCGTTCTGTGAGTGTGGCGACGAGCTTCGATCCGACTGGGCGTTCTGTCCGAGCTGTGGTCGACGAACGCCCGCGGCGAACGTTCTCGAGTCGGACAGTCGAAATATGTGACCTTCGTAAGACACGAACACTCGTGTCTGACGATAGTTTTATTACCTATGCAGACATTCCGTTTACTCGCGTAAGACGATTGTCTTACAAAAGAGAAAAAGCGGCGAAAACCCCCGTAACAGGGCATCTCTGGCGTAAGACACGCTGCGTCTGACAGGGGCGCGCGACGTCTTACCCACTGGGGAATACAACCATGGAGCGTGTGACACTGCGAATTCCGAAACAGCAGATCGAGGAGGTAGAACAGCTCGTCGACTCGGGCGAGTTCCCGAACCGAAGCGAGGCGATTCGGTCGGCCGTCCGAGAGATGATCAACGAACAGTACGAGGGGCAGACCGAACAGGCCGGTAAACGAACGTGGGCGAAGGTGTAATCATGCAGGATATCGTTCAGGACGCACTCGAGAACGCAGAACAGGAAGCCCGCGAGATGGACGCCGACATGGACGGCGACGAGTTCGGCGATCCGCGGATCGTCATCGTCGGCTGTGGCGGTGCCGGTAACAACACGATCAACCGGCTGTACAACATCGGCGTCGACGGTGCCGACACCGTGGCGGTCAACACGGACAAACAGCACCTCAAGATGATCGAAGCCGACACGAAGGTCCTCGTCGGCAAGTCGCTGACGAACGGACTCGGCGCAGGCGGAGATCCATCGATGGGAGAGCGTGCGACCGAGATGGCCCAGAGCACCATCAAAGAGGTCCTCGGGGATGCGGACCTCGTCTTCGTTACAGCAGGGATGGGCGGCGGGACCGGTACCGGTGCCGCTCCGGTCGTCTCGAAGATCGCCAAAGAACAGGGCGCGATCGTCGTCGGCATGGTCTCGACGCCGTTCAACGTCGAGCGGGCACGAACCGTGAAAGCCGAGGAAGGTCTCGAGAAACTGCGCGAACAGGCCGACTCGATCATCGTCCTCGATAACAACCGGCTGCTCGATTACGTCCCGAACCTCCCGATCGGCAAGGCGTTCTCGGTGATGGACCAGATCATCGCCGAAACCGTCAAAGGAATCTCGGAGACAATCACCCAGCCGTCACTGATCAACCTGGACTACGCGGACATGTCTACGATCATGAATCAGGGCGGCGTCGCGGTGATGCTCGTCGGGGAGACACAGGATAAGAACAAGACCGACGAGGTCGTCAAAGACGCGATGAACCATCCGCTGTTGGACGTCGACTATCGTGGCGCGAGTGGCGGACTCGTCCACATCACCGGCGGACCGGATCTCACCCTCAAAGAGGCCGAAGGGATCGCCGACAACATCACCGAACGTCTCGAGGCGTCGGCGAACGTCATCTGGGGCGCGCGCATCCAGGAGAACTACAAGGGCAAGGTCCGCGTGATGGCGATTATGACCGGCGTCCAGAGCGCGCAGGTTCTCGGACCGACGACCCAGAAACAGGCCGACAAGTCCCGTGCGAGTATCGAGGGACTGAACGAGTCCGACTTCGACGCGAGTAACAACGTCGAGTCAGGACCCGAATTCGGTGCCCAGAGCGACGGCGGCCGCGAGGAACTCGAGAAGCAAAACGGCGTCGACGTCATCCGATAATCGTCGACGTGGCGTTTCGTCCGACGGCGTTTACGTCGTGACGACCGATTTTTCGTGACAATTTAATTGTAGTAGCCACTGCACGTCATCGTACACCTGATCGCCAGATGGATCTGCGATGGGTGAAGCGCTTCGGTTGTTACTATCGGAGTGTCGGTATTCCTCTCGAAACCGGCGTAAACGTTCGAGGGACCTGCTCGAGACGCTGACGATCGCGATTCGTATGGTCTCCGGTTCGGAACCACGCATCGGAGGAGCCATACGCGATTAGTCGTATGGTTGAACTATGCGACGTGGCTACGGTCGTCTCGTCGGGGATCAGTTCGGACGGCTTCCCGGGCTCTCACGCGGTGGTGATGGATGGACCTCGTGACGCTCGTGGTGTCGATTGGCGTCCCGGTACTCGTTGCCCTCTTCTATCTCGAGGGCCTCGTCGTCGGAAAACTCCTCCAGCCGCCGGTCGTCTTCGTCGGCTACGTGACGGTGGCCGATCCGGGGCGGACGGCGACGACGGCGACAGTCCTCGGTTGCGTCCTCGCCGCGACCGTCGGCCAGTGGACGCTCTATCGCGGATTCAACGAGGAGTCGCCGGAACTGTTCGGCCTCCGTCGGACGGTGCCCTACCTCGAGCGGCTTCCGGACGTCGTCCAGGGACGTATCAGCGACCGTCGGCTCGAGTTCGTCGAACGTCAGTTCGACGCCTACGGCGGGTGGGCGATCTGTGCGACGAACGCGATTCCCGGAATCCGCGGTCTGATGGCCGTGGTCGCGGGAGTAAGCGCGTACCCCGTTCGCCGGTTCCTGGTCGCCTCCGGCGTCGGCAACGGCCTGTACGTTGCACTCTTGCTCGCGGCGGCGTGGGGCCTGCTCGGTGCCGCCCGCTTGTTCGGATACGGATAGCGAGTCCGATGGCTGGTCGGATCTCGGTTGTGTCTGTCGTGTAAGACACGTCGTACACGATCGAATCGACGGCGACCACTGCCGTTCTCGACGATCGGATCGGCTGTCCGACGGGAGAATGACCGTCAGTATCAGGCGAGGGACTCGAGTAACGAGCACTTGCGACAGATTTCACGCGTCGTCGTCGAACCGCACTCGGCACACTCGCGAAGTTCTGCCCCGTCCTCGCCGCCGTACTCGCGGGCGACGATCGACGCGAGTTCCTCGTAACCCGAGAGGATCGAGTGTCGCGTTCCGGGATGGTTCTCCTCGAGGTTGTAGAGCAGTTGCTGGATCTCGCCGCGGTAGGCCTCGCTCGCGTGTGGACACTCGGTGATGTGGGCGGGGAGGTCCTCGACGTGGGCGTAGAGAGCGACCTCCTTCTCGGGGACGTCACGCAGTGGTTTCGCTCGCGGAACGAACTCGTCGGTTTCCTCGCGTTCGGTGAGCGGACCCAGGCTCGCATCGAAGTGTTTGGCCATCTGGGCGACGTCTCCCTCGAGGACGTTCATCATCGCCGTCTGGGCTTCGTCGTCGAGATTGTGGCCGGTCAACAGCAGATCGGCCTCGAGTGTCTCGGCGTATCGCGAGAGGACGTCACGTCTGAACACCCCGCAATAGGCGCAGGCAGCCATATTTTCGGGATCGTCTTCGACGACGTCGTCCATCCGAATCCCGAACTCCTCCTCGTAGCTGACGACCTCGTGGCGAATCTCGAGGTCGTCCGTGAGTTCGACGCAGGCCTCGAGGCTCTTGTCGCGATAGCCTTCGATCCCCTCGTGGATCGTCAGTCCGACGAGTTCGATGCGAGGATCGTCGACGAACGTGTCGTGGAGGATTCGCGTGAGTACGACGCTGTCTTTCCCGCCCGAGAGGCCGATAACCCACGTCTGCGGATCGTCGGGCGTCGCGTCGTGGGGGACCAGATCGTCGCGTCGAACCCGCCGGCGGACCCGTTTCTCGAGGGACTCACGAAAGTGGTCGGCACAGAGGTGGGCACCGGAGTAGGCGGCGTGCATGATCGCCTCTCCGTCACACCGGTTACACTCCATCGACGGGTTCTTGTCGACCGGAACGGATCACCGTTTCGTCTCTCCGTCGGACACTGTTCGGTCGTCGCGATCTCGGCGTTCGAACACCGCCCGGGAGTATAGTACTTCGACAAGCGTCGACTGCAGGGTCGACTCGAACCACACCACCGAATTCGACCCGCAGTGCAGGCGTGCCAAAGCACTATAATAGCCACTGAACGTCATTGCACACCCGATCGCCAGAGGGATCGGCGATCGGTATGTACATTGTTTCAGTTGTTACTGTAGCGGGCCGGAACTCGAGCCTGCTCTTCGACGATCGCTGCGCCACCCTCGAGCGACTCGAGGAGGAGGTCGATGTACCGATCCCTGCTGGGTGAGGAAAACAGTTCGTGGCCACCGTCGTAGAGAACGACGTGTTCGGCGGGGACGCGTTCGCCGATCGGTCGAAGGTCGATCATCGGGTCCCGAAGCGAACAGAAGACGACGGCGTCGTGATCGATGGCGAGCAGTTCTCGCTGGGCGTGGCGGGTCTCACGGACGAACGCCGGCGAGACCCACCGCGGCGTCGTCGCGATCTGGTGGTCGGTCGCCAACTCACCGAGCGTGTACTCGTCCATCTCGCCGACCGGGAGACACGGGAGCGTCGTCGGCACGGTGGAGACGGCCTCGAGCAGCCGATCCGGGTAGTCGTCGCCGTACCCCCACCACGGGCTCAGGTAGACGTGGTTGTCCGCGCCGTCTAACGCCTGGGCGATGAGCGCACCCGCGCTGTGTGCGAGCAACTGGTACTCCTCGAGATCGAGGACGTACTCGGCGACCGGCTCGAGCCAGTCGGCTTTGAAGTCCTCGATGGTCGTCGGGAGTTCGAACGCGTGGACCCGGTAGCCGGCCTCGGTCAGCTTCCCGATCAGCCAACTGACGTTCTCGTGGGTCCAGCGGTTGCCCCAGCCCATGACGAAGACGAGTTCTTCGTTGCCGTCCTCGTTGAACACGCGGTGTCTCATAGTTCTCCCTTCGACCGGTAGCGATAAAAACCTGATCTCTTGACAGGTGCCGGCGTGGTCTCGAGATCTCCCGTGGGAACGACCCGGGGAACTCGTTTGACGGAAACGCCTGGCCACCGACGCCCCGTTTACCAACACTTTCGAGGGGGGTTGTCGTACCGAGCGTATGCTCTCGTCCCTGCGTTCTCGGCTCTACCGGATCGGATTTAACCTCTTTCCGGCGTACCGCCGAACCGGCGGTCGCGTCACGTACGTCGCGCCCGACTGGCAGGAAATCCGGATCAAACTGCCGTTGAACTGGCGCACTCGAAACTACGTGGGGACGACCTTCGGCGGGAGCATCTACGGCGCCGTGGATCCGTTTTACATGATGATGCTCCTGAAAACGCTCGGGGACGAGTACGTCGTCTGGGACAAGGAAGCGGAGATCCGGTTCAGGAAGCCGGGGCGAGACACGCTGTTCGCACGGTTTACAATCACCGACGAGGAGATCGCCGCGATCCGTTCCGAACTCGAGACCGAGGGGACGGAGTCGGTCGACCGCCACTACACGGTCGACCTCGTCGACGCCGACGGTACCGTTCACGCGACCGTCCGGAAGACGGTGTACGTGACGACCGACGGCTCGAAGGCGGCGTAAACGCCACGGTCTCCGTTCGTCACCGCGCTGAGAAACGGTTTTGCGCTTCGAGGCCCCACGTTCGCCAATGAGCGACCTTGGTCGCGCCGAGGCGGTTGATCGGCTCGAAGAGATCGTCGACGCCGTCGAGAACGAGCGGATGCCCGTTCCCGTCCGGGAGGTGTGGGCGTTCGGTGACGTTGCGCTGGGACTCGACCCCGTCGACCGGCTCGACGTCTACCTCACGAAGGACATTCTCGTGCGAGACGACAGCGCGACAACCGGTAGCGGGGACGTCGGCGACGGGATCGACTCGAGCCGGACGAACGAGGATCCCGACGCCGCGTTCCGGGACTCCCACGGGGTCGAAGGCGTCGGCAAGTCGGTCCGGGCCGACTGGGCCACAGCGTACCCCGAGTATCTCCGTGCGAACGCGAACGGGCACGCTGCCCCCGAAAAGTGCCTCGCAGCTCACTTGCTCGAGGCGGACGAACCGGTCCACCTCGAGGTCTGTAACGCCTCCTTCGAGGACAACGTCACCCAGCGCCTGCGCGGGGCGAAACTGCGCGAGGATTACACCCAGTTGCTCGACCCCCGCGGGGTCTGTCTCTGGGTCGACGGCACCCGAAGCGACGAGGCGTTCAGAAAGCTTCGCGAGAGCGAACTCGCGTTGCCGACGCTCTCTGCCGCCCTCGAGATGCTCGGGATGGACGACGAGGAGGCGACCGAGGCGGCCCAGCAACTTCACGCCTGGCGCGCCGACCAGGAGGGGACGACGGTTCGCGGCGACGTGGTCTGATACGGCTTACTGTCAGTCAGTTCCGGCGCACCCGCGACACGGACGGCGGTTACGCTTGAACTGCGGTCAGCAGATCGTGTGAACTGGCCGTGGAGACGCCGAAGGCGGCGGAGACGTCTCACGATCGGGTCGTGGTGTTGTGTAAGACGATGCCGACGTGGGTATTCGTCTTCAACTACGACTCATACGGATTGCTGTAACGGTTTACCGGCGAAACCACGAGCCGTCTGTGGTTTCGCCGGTAACGATTTACAGCAGACCGTATCACACCTCGGTTGAGTGGCGAGAGCAAGTTTTCCTCGTGAAATCGGACGTCGTTGGTGGCTCTTTTGGGCATCTTCGGGCAGCCGTTTCAACAGCGCCGGTAGTGAGCAATCGAGAACTCTCGGAGTTCGTGGACAAAAAGTGTCCCGAAGATGATGTTCTGTAGCGTCACACACTGCTAGCACAAAAATATATTAATTTGGGGTTTGGAGTTAACATCGTGAGAGAGGATGACTCCCTGGACGAGTTGCTGGATGAACTTGACGGCCACGATGCGCTCGACAAAGCTCAGCAACAGGTATCGATTACTGTTGATGAACGGCGGTACGGAAAGGCTGTCACACTGGTGTCAGGGCTTGATATCCCGGAATCGAAGATAGAATCGCTCGCGTCATCTCTCAAATCATCGCTGGCGGCCGGGGGCACGGTCTCCGACGATACGATCGAACTACAGGGTGACCACCGCGACCGCCTCCCCGAGTTGCTCCAAGACCACGGCTACGACGTGGAGTAGGAACCTCTGTCTTTCGCGGGATCCGAACGAAATCGGTTTTTATTTCGGCTATTCCCGAAACTGTCATACGGTTTACTGTATATCATTTCCGGTGAGACCGCGACCCGGACGGCGGTCTCACCGGTAAATCGCTACAGTAATCCGTATCAAACATCGTTGGGCGTCGAGGTTGAACCGTCGATCCAACTGGTTCGATCAGTGCTCCGAACGCGACCGACAGTGACGAAAAACGGGACCGTCTCCTCGCGCTGGTACTCCCGTTCCCCCATCTGGTCGATCACGTCCCGGCCCATCGTCCGCCACGCGCTCCGGAGATCGTCGTACTCCGTCTCGGTCAACTCGCCCTCGAGCATCGTCTCCCGGTCGTCGGCCAGTCCGGCACCCGTCGCCTTCCGACGCGCCGCCTCCAGAGCCCCCTCGCAGTACGGCGGTTCGATCGTTCGGACGTGATCGTACTGGCGGGTCTCGACCACCGCGATATCGGCCTCCTCGAAGGCGTCGCGGGCATCGGCGCCGAGCGAGACGTCGGTCCCGACGCCGTCTAGGTACGCCCGCCGCGCCCGTCGCTCGAGGTTGCCCTCGCTCTCGACGCTCGAGTCGATCTCGACGGCGGCGTTGTCCGGTTCGACGGCGGCAACGAGATCCGACGAGACGCGAGCGAACTCCGCGACCGCCGTGGCGGGATCGGGGAGGTTGATCAGCAGCGCCTGACAGACGACCAGATCGAAGCTGTCGTCGGGAAACGGGAGGCGAAGGGCGTCGCCGGCGACCGCGGAAACGGGATCGTCGCCGGCGCTCGCGACCGCGAGCAGGGTCGGATCGGCGTCGCAGCCGACCACATCGGTCGTATCCGGGGTCTCCTCGGCGAGGACGCGGCTCAACTCGCCGGTGCCACAGCCGACGTCGAGGATGCGCTCGTGGGAGTCGAGTGCCAGCGCTTCGATGGCCTCGCGGGAGTCGTCCCACATTCCCTCGCGGGTTCGCTCGAGGTAGTCCTCGGAGAATTCGCGCACGGGCGACGATACACGCATCTCGAGTAAAAACGAGTCGATTTCGCTCGTCAGTCGATGCTTCGGAGAGTACGAAATAACTGGTCACGACCGCGGCTCGAACTCGTGTAACACCGCCTCGCTCTCGTCGTCCCACTCGGTGTCATGCGTCGCCTCGATGCGACGCTTGTACGCTTCGAGGTTCGGCGATCCCTCCGCACGGGCGTCCTCGTCGGTGAGTTCACCCAATTTCCGGTGTTCTACGTTCGTGACCTCGAAGGTCGTCTCCTCAATAACGAAGGTATCTCCCTCGGTCGCGTGTGGATCCCCGCGATGCAACTGTGTGATGTCGCCGCGAAGCGCTTTCCGTCTAATCCGTTCTGCTGGCAACAACTCGGCTGCGTCGATTCGCGTCATGGGTGATGAGTTGCCACTGGAGACACATATACTGTCGTCTGGACAGTACCCAGGTTCGGTGCGAGCGCACATCCCGCAATTCGGCCACGCTCGCCCTCGAGAACGCTCGAGTCTCTACGGGTCGCGGAGTTCCTTGACCGTCTCGATGTTCCAGGCGAAGCCGCGGCCGTCCTCGGTCGGCGTCTCGAGTGCGAACGGCAGATCCCGCAGATCCGGATGATTCACGATCGCCTCCATACCGTCCTCACCGATGTAGCCCTCGCCGATGTGGGCGTGTTCGTCCTTGTGCGTGCCGACGTCGTGTTTCGAGTCGTTGAGATGGATGTACTCGAGGTACTCGAGTCCGACGACGTCGTCGAAGCGCCCGACGGTCTCGTCGACGGCTTCGGGCGTCGTGAGGTCGTTGCCCGCGACGAGCGTGTGGGCGGTGTCGATGCAGATGCCGATGTCCGTCTCGGTGCGCTCGATGATCCCCGCGAGGTGATCGAACTCGCCGCCGAGTTTGGTGCCGCTGCCCGCGTCGGATTCGATGAGGATCTGGACGTCGTCGGGTACCTCGAGGTCGTCGATGACGCCGGCGGCATTATCGAGGCCACCGTCGACGCCCGCGCCGGTGTGCGCGCCGAGGTGGACGTTGACGTACGGAATCCCCAGTGTTTCGGCGGCGTCGAGTTCCGCCTGCATGCTCTCTTTCGACTTGCGCCGGAGATCCTCTTTGGGCGTACAGAGGTTCACGAGGTACGCCGAGTGGATCACCCACGGCCCCTCGAGTTGCTCGTCGGTTTCGTCCTGGAAGCCCTCGGCGGCTTCGTCGCTGATCTCGGGGTGGGCCCAGACCTGCGGCGAGGTGGTAAACACCTGGCCGCAGTTGCCGCCAAAGGCGAGCTGGCGGTGAACCGCGTTGCGGATGTCGTCGTACGGCGGCGTTTCCTCGTCGGAGGAGACGCGCGAGCCGGAGATCGAGACGTGTGCGCCGACTTTCATGGTCATAAATTCCCGTCAGTACTGGTTCGTGATAGGTATACCGGAGCGTCTCGAGCACCGGTGCGTTACTCGGTGGGCACGATCTCGACGTCTCGAGGTGCACCGCAAACGTCCCAGCCCTCGACGATGTCGACCGCCTCCCGATCCGCTCGCCGACCGGTCACGGTCGGCCGCCATCCTGCTCTCGGACCTCCCGGTTGCGGATCCACGCGTCCGACCCGTATTTCGCCTCTGCGAGGTCCGCGGCGGCCTCAAGTTCGTCTTCCCGCCACGACCCCTCGTCCGCGGTACACCAATCGGCAAGTGCCTCGGCGAGCGTCGAAACGGCTTCCTCACGGCCGATTCCCGTCTGTTCGCGGATACTCGTCACCCGGTCAGTGAACGTCTCGGGCTCGAGGTCGCCCGCGAAGACGCCGACGTGGCGTTCGGACTCGAGGTCGTAGCTGATCGATCCGTGCTGAATAACGACGTCACGCTGGCGGTACTGGGCGTTACCGCTGATCTTTCCGGGGCGATCGCCCGATGCGGGCGCGACGACGTCGTGGGCCGGATTGATGTCGCGAAGATAACACGATGGTTGGTAGATCGACGCCTGTTCGGCCGCTGCGAAATCCGCGTCGACGCCCATCCGTCGGAGCCCCTCGAGGATCGGCTCGCAAAACAGCGCGTAACAGTCCATCAGGTCCCCTGGAACCTCGTCAGCCGGCGCGACGATCGTATAGGAGATGTCGGCGTACCGGTCGTGATAGATCCCGCCGCCACCGGTTTGGCGTCGCGTGACGTCGATTCCCTCACGGTCGCAGTAGTTCCAGTCGACAGTGTCTGGTTCCTGGCGATAGCCAAGCGAGAGCGTACTCGGCTCCCACGAGTAAACCCTGACCGTCCGGCGGTCGTCCGCGATTGCAGTCCGGGCGGCGACTTCCTCGAGTGCCATCTGGGTCGCGCCGTCGCGAGCGTCGTCGACGACGAGCCGCCATCGGCGGTCGGCGAGATCCGTCATACGCGGTGGGTCGTCGCCGATCGTGTTAGTGGTTGCGACGCTCCGGTTGCCGGAGACGAAGGGTGTTTTCGGTAGCGCTCCGTCCGACCGGTGGGTTCCGCCAGGCCAGTGTGTCGTTCTCCTGTTTCCGGCACGGCGGTGTCTCGTCCTAGATCACGACGCCAGCGCCGAGAACTGTAGCCCACGGAGCAACGCCAGAATCCCTCGCACGTACCTGCCGAGGTGAATGTACCCGTTCTGGGACCTCACGTCGCCCTCGAGGCGACGCACCGCGAGCAACGGGCTGTGTTGGCGGACGTACCAGCCGTCGACCTCGACTCGCTCGCCAATCAGCCTGCACGCTCCGACGAGTCCCGCGAATCCGAGCGAGACGAACCAGCCGCCGCCGAAGAGAAACAGCGAGAGTGGGACGATTCCTGCGAGCACGCCGCCGAGGTACGTGATCGGATAGCCATGAACGGAACGGTGAGTAGAAACGAGAGCGTCAGTATCGACGCGAGTGCGCGGCGCATACCGTGTTTTGATCAGGTGTTGCACATAATATTTTGGACTGTATCCTGTCGAAAGTAGTGACAACATACGAAACGCCGATACGAGGAGACACCCCGCTATGTTCGCAACGACGGGAATGAGGGCCGCTATCTGCACATCCTGCTTTTTACAGCGAGGTGACTGTCACGACGTTCCAGCGGACGGTCGTGTGAGAACGGGCGGCGTAACGCGGATTCCGCTGACCGGAACCTGGCGTTAACACGACTTTTTATGAGATATAATCGTTCGAAACTGTACGCCGCTCGTGGAAATGACTGCATTGGTCAGAAAAACGTTCAGAGAGTCGAAAATCACGATCGGGTTCGGAGTCTGCGGGTTCTGTAGCTACACAACTGATTTACCGGTGTGTGATTGCCGTATAAACGGCGTGTTTGTCGATACCGTCCACTCACTCCGACTGTAATTACATTTTGTGGAGACCGTCCGATACTGACCGGTGTTTTCGTGTTCATCGTACTCGGATCCTGCCTCCAGTACGCTGAGAATACAGACAACAGACCGTATGAAAGTGGTCAACGCCGAGAACGAACACAGATACACCGACCGTTTCCCGGTATTAACTCCTGAAATGGTTCTGTGGGGGACCGAAACGGACGCAGCTATTTATTCGTATTGTCGGTCAATCGCCGATGCCCACAAGGGCATGAGAGATATGAGCAAGGACTATCAAAACGGAGACTCACGGCGTTCATTTATGAAGAAAGGCACACTGGCTGCGACCGCCCTCGCAGTCGGTGCCGGCGCTACCGCGGGGAGTACTGTTGCCCAAGAAGAAGACGAGGGGGAAGCCGTGGTGCACGCCCACGACTTCTTCCCGGATACGAGCTTTGAGGTGCTCACCCACTTCGACACGCCGACGCGCGACAGCTTCCTCGAGAACCTCGACGAAGACGGAGACGTGTTCGACGACCCGAGTGACTGGAACGTGTACGCGATTCGGATCGAGACGGATGGCAACGGGAGCCCGCTGGGCTACCTCATGGACGAGGAGACGCTCGACCTCAGTGATGGCGACACGGGGGCGTTCAGCGAGACGGCTTCCTTCCGAAATCCGGAGCACAACCTGCTCGAGGTCGACGTCACGGCCGACGAGGAAGCCGACGACGAGGAGGACCCTGACGACGAGGAGGACGAGGAAGACCCTGACGACGAGCCCGCCGACGAAAACGACGAGGATATGGAAGACGAAAACGACGAGGAACCGAACGATGAAGAGCCGGACGACGAAGAAAACGACGACGGCATCCTCGGGTAACCCTTTCTTCTCTACTTCGGGATCGAGCGGATCCACGACGACATCCGGGGTCACGGCAGGGTGACCCCGTCGTCCCATTGTGGCGGGACCGAAGCGACCTTGGATACCCGTCTCGAACGATTCCGTTCGCGATCACCAGTCAGCGTCCAGTGAGCCACTCGAGTGCAACGAGCGAACAACACGGTCGGTTCGAACGGCGTCTCGGTCCAGCCGGCGATGTACCGCTTTGATTGCAGGTGCGTCGCGATTGAACAGCCACTGCCGTACGACAGCTCGTACGAAATCGTCACCGGGCGCGTTCGTCACGGCCCGTCCCCTCGAGTTTCGTTCATGAGTGCGTCGTATCGGAAGGCGTCGCGAGGCGATGGCTCTTCACGCTCGACCGAGGGTGCGTGAAAGGATCGTTACGCCTGGCTACACGCTAGCGTTCGTTCGCAAACTGTTTGGTCAATCCGTCAGCCGTACCGTCCCAGTTCGGTGGTGGTCGTGACACGGTCGACGGCGTTGTCGGTGTTCGCGGCCACTACTCTGCGTAGTGACGTGTTCGAGAACTTATAACTCTTCACTTCCTGCGAGCTACTCGACTGGCACGAACGGGTCTCTCTCCACCGACGAGGATCATAAGTCCCCAGTGTGTGTCCGTTACGAAAACTGTCGAAACGACTGACACGGGGTGTTGTGACGGCCGTCCGAAGGAAGTCGGATCGGGCGACGATTGCGCCGGATCCGACGTACACGGGCCTGCATAGAGGGGCCGTTCACAAGTGAACGGGGCGCGATTGGTCGACGCCATCTCCACATCAGCTCGATCACGAGTCGCAGGCCGATCCCTGGCTCGCTTCCAGAACCGACCGCGATCGCAACTCGCGTAGCCGCCCGAGACCGCCATCCGGCTACGGCGCAGACGGTTTGCGATGACTGGTCGCCGGTCGATCGCAGACGGGCGGCAATCGACTGGGACAGACCCCTCCCAGCCCGTAGCATTGGCGGGCCCTACAGACACGACCGGCTACCGAAAGCGGTGTCGTCAGCCGAGGATTCCGTCGTCGTTCTCCTCGTCTTCGTCGTCATCGGCTTCGGCTTCGTCGTCATCGGCTTCGTCGTCATCGGCTTCGTCGTTCTCATCCTCATCGTCGTTGAACGTGGCGTCGACCTCGAGCAGATCCCATTCGGTATTCCAGAACGACGGCGACTCGCCCATCGTCCCTCGATCGCCCGGGCTCGGATCCACGTCGTTGTCGATCATCATGACCGCTAATTCGCCCGCCGGCTCGCCGGCCTCGATGAGTATCGAGTAGACGTCCCAGTCGTCGTGGTCGTCGAATGCGTCTTCGCCGTCGTCGTACTCCTCGAGGAACTCGCTTCGGTTTCGTTCCTCGAAATCCGTCAGGACGACGAACGCTTCGTTGGGGTAGTAATCTCTTGCTTTGACGACGACGTCTTCGGTGTCCTGGGCCGTTGCGGTACCCGCGGTAGCCGCGATACCGCCACCGGCCACGACTGCGGTTGCTGTGGCTGTCTCCAGTGTTCGGGAGTCCGCTGGCTCGTCCGTCTGGTTTCGATCGTTCGACGTCATGATCAGAGATCGACCTCCGTTTCGATCAGATTTCGTTCGGGATCGCGAAACGAGCCGATTTCGCCCATCGAGCCCGAGTCGCCGGGGTCGACGTCCGACTCGTCGTTGTCGACGTCGAGCATCAGGTGTCCCAGCTCGCCCTCACTCTCGCCGATGTCGATTCGGATGACGAACACCTCCCAGTCGTCCGGGTCGGTGAACACGTCCTCATCCGGGTCGTACTCCTCGAGGAAGTTGTTTCGCGTCCCCGTTCCGAACTGGGTCAGGATATCGAAGTCGACGTCCGGATAGTAATCTCTCCCGTGGAGGACGGCGTCTTCGTCGGGGGCCGCGGTGGCGGTGGTCGTCGCTCCGGTCCCAACCGCGAGTGCGGTGGCCGCGAGTGTTCCGTTCCTGATGAACGCTCGCCTCGTATCGGCTGTCTGATTCTGGTTTTTGTCTGTCATGTCTCGTGGCGTGTGGGGTTCTGATCGTTCGCTCGACTCGCGTGCCAGCCTTCGTTCGTCCACTCTGCAGTAGCACCGAGTACTGTTTCGGCGTGAACCTCCCTGTCACCGGGTGAACGGACCCGACCAGTAGAGGTAAACCCCCACAGACAGCTCTGAACGGTGTGAGTTCACTGACACGCCTCACAACTGAACGCGCAATTCTCCCAGCATATGGAGAGTCGGTTCATAACTGAAGCTGTACGTCGGAACGGACGGGATCTCCGTACCGACCGAGATCTGCTCTACCGGCGCGACCGCAGGACGGACTGGGTACTCACCGACACAGACTGATACGGACCCCAACGTGTCTGTCCCGGTCGATCGCCGACTGGCGAGCGATCGACTGTCGATCAGTCATCGCAGCCCGCACGACAGCACCCGTCTCACTCGTAACTCGGGTCACCGACGCTTTCCTCGTCGAGAAGCGTCCGTTCGATCAGGCTCGCAGTTGCACGGCGAAGTCGCTTCGACAGCGCGCTGTCGCTTACGTCCTCTTTCGACGCGAGCTCGGCGAGTTGGCACTCGCGTGGCGTATCGTAGTAACCGCTGTGGTAGGCCAGTAACAGTGTCTCTCGGTGATTCGGTAGGATCGAGCGATCGGAATCGCCGTCGCTGGACTCTCGCTGGACCGTCGAACTGGAGAGTTTACGTAACGTAACCGGAATCCCGTTGTTCGTGACCGTCATGTTGAACTCCGAAAGCGACACGTGTGAGTCGAAAAGCAGGTCGAACTTCCAGTTGGTTGCTGTCCCTCTGGCGGTGAGGATTCGTCCTCCGGTATCGAGCAGTGGTTGGACGATTCCGTCGAGATCGTCGCCCCACTCGAGTTCTAACAGGACGTTCTCGTCGACGGTTGCGAGCCGTTGGACGGTTTCGATGTCGTCGGTCTTGCGCAGGGCCGGTAGTAACCGCTCCGGTTCGACACCGGTGATCCAGACGAGCGGGGTGTTCGTCTCTTGGTCACCCTGTAGTGGTACTACCGGTTCGAACTCGACGACTGCGCTCGGGAACGTCTCGAACAGGCTGCCGAGAGCGAACGTATCCGTCGAAACCGTGATTTCGGCCGTTAACACCATAGTAGCACTGACGAGTTCAGTCGGATTATCCCGTGGGGCGATCGGCAACACTCGCAGTCTCAGTTATCCGTAACCGATGATTCCTAGATCTTGGCCCACTGTGACCGGATCCACATCCAGCGCGGCTATCTACGAACGGTAGTCGTCGGTTCGCTCTATGCACCGTTAACTGTTGGCATCAGACACACTTCCAACAGAACGGGACTGACATTCGAACCCTGGCCGCAGACGTTCACCTTCATACGGACTGCTGTTCGTCGATACTGGCACACCTGCAGAAATGGGAGTGGTTTCACCGATCCATCGGTACAGCAGTTGGTACGACGTCCCGCGTCGACGCAGGCTTCCCGAACGCTTTCGGTAGCATCCGAGCCCAGGACATTTCATATCGCAATATATGGTTTGTTTTTTCGTATCGAGATATCTGCTCGGCCAACTCCGAACCGAGCTATGCCACCCAGTTCGACCCTGTAGTGCAGGCCTGGGACACCAGTACGCTCGCCACGGCAGAACGCTACTGACCAGTCGCCGATCTCGATTTGCACGTCACGACGTTTTTACGTTCACGTCGGCTACTGCGTGTATGGTGCGGAACGTCGCCGGACTTCTTCCGGAACTCGAGGCGGAGGACTTCTATCTCCTGTCGGGGGTCGAGCAGGGAATGCGATTCTCCGAGTGGGTCCAGCGGGAGAAGCTGCCGGACTACTCTAGCCTGACCGAAGACGAGGTCGAGTACCGCCTCGAGCGCTGTCTCAAACGAGGCCTGATCGAGAAGAAGACCATTCAGTACGAGGGGTATACGCTCCAGTTCGAGGGATACGACGTACTCGCGTTGCGGACGTTCGCCGAGCGGGAGACGATCACCGAGTTCGGCTCGCCACTCGGCGTCGGCAAGGAAAGTGACGTCTACGAAGTGCGATCGTACAAACCACACGCGCTGAAGTACCACCGCGAAGGGTACACGAACTTTCGGGAGGTTCACAAGGAACGCGACTACGCATCTGACAACGAGCACGTCTCGTGGATGTACACCGCACGGAAAGCCGCCGAGCGAGAGTACGAGACGCTCGAGGCGCTCTACCCGGACGTAGCCGTCCCCCAACCGATCGACCAAAATCGTCACGCAATCGTCATGGAGAAGATGGACGGGGTCGAGCTCTCACGAACCCGACTCGAGGACGAGCAGGTAGTCGGTGTCCTCGATCTGTTGGTGAGTGAAATCTCGCGCGCACACGAGCTGGGGTACGTCCACGCAGATATGAGCGAATACAACGTCTTCGTGAGCGAAGCGGGTGTGACTATCTTCGACTGGCCCCAGGCCGTTTCGATCGACCACGAGAACGCCGACGAGTTCCTTCGACGTGACCTCGAGAACATCCTGGGATACTTCCGCCGGAAGTATCCACGGCGACTCCCGGAGGATCTCGACGCCGATTCGATCGCCGACTCGATCATCGACGGTTCGTTCGACACGGTGCTCGAGACGAGCAGGTGAATCGTATAACGGTATATGGAATCGGCCGCGTGCGTTCGTACAGTGAACCACCGCGCTCTTCGCTCGGAACGTGACGTTCGATGCCGGATACCGCCGGAATGACGGACCTCGATACGAACGAGATCGACTATCCGCGTCCGTACAGTTGCGCGTGCTCGGAGCAAAACTCTGGCTCGCGTAACTGTGCGTCGATCAGATCCTCGTGGTAGTGAGCGTTGAACAGACGACACTCCTCCCGGTCACAGAACCCCTCGCCGGTCTCGAGGTAGTGATACGCCTGCAGGACGTACCCCTTCAGGGCATCGGTCGTCCGCGGGTCGTTCTCGATCAGGAACTCGCCGTCGACCTGGTTTTCGAGTACTTCCCGTGGCGGCGTGTCACCGGAGAGCAGGGCGTGTCGTTGCTTTTCCTTGTAGTACTCCCCGGGTTTAGCTGGTGCTTCGTAGAGCCCGGGAACGGAGATCACTGCGGGCTGGCCGAGGACGTTCACTCGCTTGTGCCAGCGCCCGTCGTGGTCGCCCCACGTTCCGATCGCCCGGTCGAGGACGGCGACGTGGACGATCTCGAGGTCGCGTTCCTCCGGCGGAAGCGCGGCGTTGAGCGCGCGCTGAATCTGGACGCCATCGTAGAGGACACCGCCCTCTCGTTCTGGATTCTCGAGCGCTCGTTGTTCGTACCGAATCGTCCCCAGCATCGTGTTCCCGGTCGCACGATCGTACGGGGACGTCACCCGCGCCTCGGCGAACCGTTCGGGGAGGTCCTCGGTTCGGTGGCACTCGAGAAACCGCTCTCTGACGGGTATCTCGGCGTCGACTCGCTCCTCGAGCCACTCCGCGACCTGATCGACGTCGGCGACAGTCGAGGGAGCACGGTAGATAACCACTCGATCGACCATGTACTACCTAGTCGTACCACTGGGTGAAACGTTTGCGATCGACCGGGACGACTGACGGCAAGTCGACGATCGAACGGACAACTCGGCGGTCGTTGTCCTGGGCTGGGCGGCCAGCTAGAACACCACGAACGCCGATCAGAGTTCCGACGACGTCCCGAACGGAACGTAAATATGCCTGCCCTCGGTGAACCATCAGTATGGGCGAGGAGCCACAACCGGATGGCGTCGACTGGGAGTTCAAAGAGCGCGATCTGAAGATACTCCGGGAGCTCGCGGCGGATCCCCAGATCTCGAGTCGGGAACTGGCGAATCTGCTCGAGGAGAACCACGACATCGACGTCTCGCACGTGACGGTCAGCGAGACGATCCGACAGATGCGGGAAAACGACGTCTTCCGCGAGGCAATCTTGCCGAACGAGCAGTTCTACAACTTCGCCCTCTTCGAGTTCAAGTTCAATCCGGAACACTTCGACGAACACTGGGAGGAAGCGATGGAGTACATCATGGACGACAAACACACCCTGATGTACTTCATCTCGAACGGGGAGTACCAGTGGAAGACGATCATGATGTTCCGAACCCGCGAAGCGGAATCGAAGTGGATCCACGAGTTCTACCGGGACTACGGCGACGTCGTCTCGAACGTCCGCAATTCGGTCGTCCACAATCTGTTGAAGTTCAGGACCGATCCAGCCATATTCGAACTACTCGACGCCGAGTAGCGCCGAACAGCCCGGCACCGAATCGCGACGGGATGCGATTAGTTTTCCCCGTGGGTCAGCCACCGCTGGAGCGCCACCGCGAGGATCGGTACGGCGATCGTCACCACGAGCACGAGCGTCGCGAGGACGTTCACCTTCGGCGTGATCGTGGTCCGCACCATCGAGTAGATCACGACCGGGACGGTGGTCGTCTCCCGTTGCACCCAGAACTGGGTCGCGGTGAACTCGCCGAACGAGATCACGAACGATAGGACCATCGCCGTGACGATCGCCGGCGCGACTAACGGTAGCGTCACTTCTCTGAACGTCGTGACCCGATCCGCGCCGAGGGTCATCGCCGCGTCCTCGAGCGTCTCGTCGAAGAGGAAGAGGCGACTGCGGACGATCAGGAACGCGTACGGCAGCGCGAGCAGGGTGTGCATCACGATCAGCCACCAGATGCTGCGGTCCCAGCCGATCTCGGCGAAGAAGATCGTCGCCGCGACGCCGACGATGACCGGCGGCACGATCATCGGCGTCAGGAGTGCGATCGAGAGCGCCTTCTTTGCGGGGAACGGCTTTCGAACGAATCCCATCGCGGTGAGCGTTCCGATCGTCCCCGCCAGTACGGCGGCGGCGACGCCGACTTTCGTGCTCACCCAGACGGCGCTGATGAACGCCTCGTCCGCGAAGAACTCCCCGTACCAGTACAGCGTGAAACTGTCCGGCGGGAACGTCGCGATCCGCTGGGCGCTGAAGGAGTTGACGACGACGACGAGCAGCGGCAGGAACATGCTCAGGTAGACCAGCGCCGCGACGAGCTTGATCGCCTGCCAGTTCCAGGACGTTTTGAGCCTGGGTGTGTACTCGCGGATGCTCATAGCTGGGTCCCCTCCAGTGCTTCCTCGAGGTCGGCTTTCCGGCTGAACAGATAGAGCACACCGACGATCAGCGCCACGTAGATGAGTGACAGCGTCGCCGCGAACGGCCAGTTGAAGTCACTCGTGAACACTGTCTCGATGACGGGCGCGATCAGCCGGTCGCCGGTTCCCCCGAGCAGTTCGGGTGCGAGGTAGGCGCCCGCCGAGAGGATGAACGTAAAGAGGATTCCGGAGACAACGCCCGGCCAGGAAAGCGGGAACGTCACCTCCCAGAACGCCCGCGCGTCGCTCGCGCCGAGCGTCTTCGCCGCCTGAATGACCTCCTCGTCGATCGTGCTGACGATGGAGTACACCGGCAACACCATAAACGGCATAATGCTCACTGCCAGGCCGAGCAGCATGCCGTGCGTGGTGTAGAGGATCACGATCGGCTCGCTGATGACGCCGATCCACAGCAGGAAATCGTTGATGATCCCCTGGCGACCCAGAATCGGAATCCAGGCGTAGGTTCGGATCACGAGCGGCACCCAGAACTGGACGACGACGAGACCGAGCAGGATCGGCGTCCAGCGGCTCTTCGTTCGTCCCAGGAAGTAACCGAGCGTGTAGCCAAACGGCAACACGATCAGTGTCGTCGCCATCCCGACCAGCAGCGACCGGAGGATCACCCGCTGGTAGACCGATCCTTCGACGAATCGCTGGTAGTTCTCGAGCGTTGGTTCGTAGATGATCGTACCGAACTCGCCGGCCCGGAAGAAGCTGAACGCGACGATGATCGTCAACGGCAGGAACAGGAAGAACAGCACCCACAGCAGACCGGACCCCGGCGACAGCAGGTAACCGACCCGCCTGTTCTCCATGAGTCGGTGTTTGATCGAGCCGATTCGGTCGCGATCGTCTGCAGTCGCAGGTGCGGTTTCGCTACTCATTCGATCACCTTAGACGAATTTCTCATGGTCCGGATGGGGGGTTCGCGAGAGGACCTCGGCGCCGCGGTCGGTAACGAGCACCATATCCTCGAAGCGGACGCCGGCGACACCCCGTCTGAATAGCCCGGGTTCGATCATGACGATCGTGTTCTCCTCGAGTGGGACGTCATCGGTCGGCCCGATGTACGGCGGTTCGTGGGCGACGACGCCGATCCCGTGGCCGATGTAGCCGTCGGTCATCCACTCCTCGTATCCGAACTCGGCGAAGACCGCACGCGAGGCCTCGTACACTTCCCGGCCGGTCGTGCCGGGCTCGATCGCGTCGATCGCCGCCTGATGGGCAGCGAACGTGGCCTGGTACATCGATCGCTGTTCGTCCGACGGCGTCCCGGGGAACGCCATGCGGGCCAGTTCGCTGTAGTAGCCTTTCCACATCGGGCCCTCGTCGAGCTGGACGAACTCGCCCCGGCGGATACGCTTTCGAGACGGGTACTCCTGGCAGCGCGACCATCTGACGCCGGAACTGACGATCGCCGGGAGGGCGTAGGCGCCGGCCGCGCCCGCCGACAGCATCGCGTCCATGATCGCGCCGGAGACCTCGCACTCGCGCACGCCGACTTCGACTGCCTCGATGCCGGCCTCGATGGCCAGTTCGGCGATCGAGAGCCCTTCCTCGATGAGCGCGATTTCCGCGTCGGACTTGGTGGTCCGCGCCCGAAAGAGCAACTCGCCCGCATCGCGCAGGTCGGCGCTCGGAAGCGTCGCTTCGAGTTCGCGGGCAAACCGGTACTCCATATGGGGATCCAGGCCGACGACGCCGTCTGCGGCGCCGTGCTCTTCGAGCACCGACGCGAACGTCGCCGGGACCTCGTCGTCGGTCGTCGAGAACGACACGACGTCGGAGAGCCAGTGTCGGTCCTCTAGATCCGCAGCCAGTCGCGGCGCGGCGACGAACGTCGGCTCCCCCTCGCGGGGGACGACCGCCCCGTGTTCGGCTGACAGCGAGAAACTGTCGTACGGACCGAATCCGGTGAGATACCGGAGGTTGTCGGACCGATTGAGCAGCAGGGCGTCGATACCGGCCTCGTGCATCCGTTCCTGAACGGTTTCGAGGTTCTCGCGTGCGATGGGCTCGAGTACCCGGAAGAGTTCCTGTCGTTCGTGATCCCAGTGTGTCGTCTCGCCGTGAGGGGTCCTCGAGTGGCTCATTGCCCCTCCACGGCGAGTTGTTCCCGTCGCGCGCCATCCGTCGATCCCTCGACCGACGTATAGATGACGTCGGACGGATCGACGCTCACCCAGACCTCGTTGCCGGGATCGAGGGTGGCCCCGCTTACCCGGTCGCTCACCTGGAGTGGAGCGTCGAACTCGGGGACGGAAACGAAGTAGACGGCTTCGCTCCCCTGGTAATCGATATCACGTATCGTGCCGGAGAAGGCGTTCTCCTCCGACGGACGGCTCACGTGAAGCGACGCGAGTTCCGTCCGGACGAACACGGCGACGCGGTCGCCATCGTCGAAGCCAGGCCGTTCCTCGACGGCGACGCTCGCATTCCCCATCCGAACCTTCGGCTCCGGTTCGAGCCGGAGTTCGCCGTCGATTCGGCTCGACGTGCCGAGGAAGTTCGCGACGAACGGCGAGGTGGGCTGTTCGTAGGCCGCTTTCGGATCGTCGAACTGTTCGATGCGCCCGTCGTTCAGCACCGCGATCCGGTCGCCCATCGAGAGCGCTTCGGTCTGGTTGTGAGTGACGTAGATCGTCGTGATGCCGGTCTCGCGCTGGATGCGCTTGAGTTCGGTCCGCATCGTCCCGCGGAGCTTCTTGTCGAGGTTCGACAGCGGCTCGTCCATCAATACGAGGTCCGGATCGAACGCGAGCGCCCGGGCGACGGCAACCCGCTGCTGTTCGCCCCCGCTGCACTCGTGGGGGTAGACGTCTTCGTACCCCTCGAGGTCGATGATCGAGAGCATCTCTTCGACTTTCGCCTCGCGCTCGGCCTCGTCGGCCCCGCGCATCTTCAGGCCGAAGGCGATATTCTCCGCGACGGTCTTGTGGGGGAAGAGTGCGTAGTCCTGAAAGACGACGCCGATGTCGCGTTCGTAGGCCGGCAGACTCGTCAGATCACGACCACGAAGCTGGATCGATCCGGCGGTCGGAAGCTGGAGGCCCGCAATGTTGAGCAGCGTCGTCGTCTTGCCACAGCCGCTCGGCCCGACGACGGTGACGAACTCACCCTCCTCGACGGACAGCGAGATTCCGTCGACGGCGACGGTGTCACCGAACTCCTTTCGCAAGTTTTCGATGTCGAGAAATCCCATGGTATCTGGTGGTGCTGATAATAAATGACGGTGTCGTCTACGCCGACTGGATACTCTCCCACTCCTCGGACCACTCGTCGGAGTGTTCGTCCTCGTAGCCCGGCTCGAGGAACGTGAGTCGCTCCCCACCCGACGGATCGTAGTCGTAGAGGTCCTCGATCACGTCGGACGTCGCGTCGGTGGCCGGCGGGTAGCCAAGCGCCTCAGCGAGGGGCACGATCACGTCCTCGCTGAGCAAGTAATCGAAGTACGCCATCGCGGTTCGACGCGTGGCGTCGTCGATTCCGGACACCATCACCCAGTTGTCGGACCAGCTGTAGGCCCCTTCCTGCGGGACGACGTAGTCGAGGTGATCGTGGCCGTCCTCGACGGCCGCCTTGATCCGTCCGCCCCACGCCTCGCCGACGTAAGCCTCGCCTTCAGAATACATCCGAACGTGTTCGTCACCCGTAGTCCAGTAGTTCGAGACGAGGTCCTGTTGCTCGCGCACGGAATCCCAGATCTGTTCGATCCCGTCCTCGTAGGAGTCGTCGACCTGGATGTCGTTCGGATCCATCCCGAGATAGAGCGCGGTCGTAAACACGCGCACGAAGTCGGTCCCCTGCATGGTGATTCGACCATCGTTCGCCTCGTCCCAACAGGCCTCCCACGAGTCTAACTCGCCGAGTTCGTCGCGGTTGTACGCCATGCCGACCGTTCCGTACACCGTCGGGATCCCGTGAACCTCGGAACCGGCGTCGTAGATCGGGTTCTCGAACGTCTCGAGCAGGGAGTCGTAGTTCTCGAGCGCGGACGTGTCGATCGGCTCCCAGACGTCCTGGTTTGCTCCCATGTACAGCGTGTTGGCCGAGGTAATCGACACGTCGGCGTCGGACTGTCCGGTCTGTATTTGCGTGTAGCCGTCGAACTGGTCGCTGATCTGGTGGACCTCGACGTCGACGCCGTACTCTTCTTCGAATCCGGAAAACACCTCCTCCTGGTAGGAGTCGATGTAGTGACCGCCGACCACCTGCACCACCAGCGAGTCGGCAAGATCTCCGTCGGTCGATGCGTCGTCTGACGAATCAGCGTCGTCTGCCGAATCGGAGTCGTCGTCGCCACCGAGACAGCCTGCGAGCCCGGCGATCCCAACCGCCCCAGCCCCTCCCATCGATCGTAGCACCCGGCGACGGCTACGGTTCGACACAGCATGACCATTGGCATCTGCGTTCACGTTGGTACGTCCGTTTCTCATTGTACGTGGATAACAAAGGGCAGGCCCCATAATAAATCTTGGTAGTCATATACGCACTAACCTAAAAATATATAAGATTGATTCGACGTAAACCTTAACACTGTTAACGACAACTGTCAACCGATGGCACGACACGATCTACGACGCCGAACGGAGGGATCGAATGGTCCCGTCTGAGAGGACGGTCGATCCCGCCGCGCGCGAGCGCGTTCGGACCGCCGTCGAAGCACTAACCGACGACGCCGTCGACTTCGCCGCGGAACTCGTCCGGATCCGGAGCGTCCCCGGGAACGAAGGCCCCGTTCAGGAACGGGTCCGGGATCGCCTCGAGGCGCTCGGTCTGACGGTCGAGGAAATCGATCCAGGCGACGTTGCAGGGCTTGCGGACCACGACGAATACGTCGAACCCGAAGCGCCCTACGAGGGGCGGCCGAACCTGTTCGCGACCCGGCCAGGATCGGACGACGGCCCATCCCTGCTGTTCAACGGGCACGTCGACGTCGTCCCCGAAGGCGACCGCGAGGCGTGGTCGTTCGACCCATTCGCCGGCCGCGTCGAAGATGGACGGCTGCTGGGCCGTGGTGCCTCCGACATGAAAGGCGGCGTCGCCGCGATGATCTACGCACTCGCGGCGCTCGACCGTGCCGGCGTCGAACTCGCCGGTGACCTCTCGATTAACACCGTTATCGAGGAGGAGTACGGTGGGGCCGGCGGGACGCTCGCGAGCGTCCTCGCGGGCGTCGGCGCGAACGCGGACGCGGTCGTGATTCCCGAACCGACGGACTTCGACGCGTGGATCGCCAACGACGGCGTCTCGTACTTCCGGGTAACCGTCGAGGGCAAGGGCGCACACGCCGCAGAAACCGACGCCGGCGTCAACGCCGTCTCGAAGCTGCTGCCGATCTATCACGCACTCGAGGACCTCCACGACGAGCGCAAGCAGTCCGTCCACGACGACCTGTTCGAGGAGTGGCACGAACACACCGTCTCGCTCAACCTCGGGACGATCCGCGGCGGTGAGTGGGTCTCGAGCGTGCCGGACGAAGCGACGCTCGAGGCGCGGATCTCACACGCCCCCGCGGAGACGCGCGAGGAGATTCACGAGGCCGTCGAGTCGACCGTCGAGGCGGCTGCCGCGGGAGATTCGTGGCTCGAAGAACACCCGCCAGCGGTCGAGTGGTTCGGCTGGCGCGGACGTTCGGCGAAGGTCGATCCCGACGAGCCGATCGTCCGGACCGTCGAGGCCGTCGTCGAAGACGAACTCGACCGTGAGAGCCACGCCAAGGGCTTCCCGGGCGGCATCGACAGTCGCTTTTTCGTCAACTACGCCGACACGCCGGCGATCTGTTTCGGCCCCGGCGCGTACAACATTCACGGCACCGACGAGTCCCTCCCCGTCGCCGAACTCCAGGAGTGTACCCTCGCGCTCGCGCTGCTCGCGATGGCGTGGTGTGGCTACGAGGTGGTCGACAGTGAGTGAGGGGAGTGGAGGGAGTGAGCGTGAAAACGAGCCCCGTCGCTACGACGAATGCACCTGGCCGGAGATCGACGCGGCGGCCGAAGACGGTGCGACGGTCCTCGTCCCCGTCGGTGCGACCGAAGACCACGGCCCACACCTCCCGCTCGACGTCGACCGCCGGATCGTCGAGGCAGTCTGCGAGCCGGCAGCCGCCGCCCGCGAGGACGTCCTCCTCTTTCCGACGATCGACCACGGCTACCTGCCCCACCACATGGACTTTCCGGGCGGGATCACGATCGACTGGCGCACCTTCGTCGAGTACGTCATCGACGTCTGCGTCTCACTTTCCCACCACGGCTTCGAGAAGATCCTGCTCGTCAACGGCCACGGCTCGAACCACCACTTACTCGAGCTCGTTACTCGCCAGGTGATCCTCCAGTACCCCGACGTCCACTGTGCGTTCCTCTCGTGGTGGCAACTCGAGGACGTCCGCGAGGTCGCTGCAGCCGTTCGCGAGGCCGGCCCGCAGGGATCGGCCCACGCCGGCGAGATGGAGACGTCGATCTACATGCATCTGTACCCGGACCGGGTCGATATGGACGCCGCCGTCCGCGACGTTTCCTATCCGGAGAGCCGCCACTTCAACAACCTCGATCTCGCCGGCGAGAGCCGTCCCGACGACTCCACGCCCGTCACGATGATGGAGTGGTGGTCGACGATCTCCGAGACCGGCGTCATGGGCGACGCGACCGTTGCGTCCGCCGAGACCGGCGAACTGCTCCTCGAGGCTGCCGTGGAGGGCCTCGAGTCGGTACTCGAGGAGTTCGCTTCCCACCCGATCCGAGAGATCGATGACCACCACGCACGCACCGTCGAGAACGCCGAATACGATCCTTTTAGACCACGATGACACACGTAACGGACTTCAGTGACGAATCGAACCGAGTCGATGACACCTCGCCCGTCCGAGAGAAGGTCACGGACCTCGAATCCGCTATCGACGACTACGTCGAAGACGGCTCGAGCGTCGCGTTCGGCGGAATGGGCGGACGCGACCCCGAGGCGGCCGCTCGCGAGATCGTCCGTCAGGAAAAGACGGGCCTGACCGTCCTGGACGACGCCCGTACCACCCTGCTCGACATCATGGTCGGCGCGGGCTGTGTCGACGAGTACGTCGGCTCCTGGGTCGGGACGAGCCTCATCTCGCAGGGCCACAACATCAGAAACGCCGTCGAGAACGGCGTTCCACACCACCTCGAGATGCGCGACGTGTCGAACTTCGGCTCGTCGCTGATGTTCCTCGCGGGTGCGATGGACGTCCCCTTCGTGCCCACACGGTCGATGCTCGGGACGGACATCCCCGAGCACAACGACGACCTCGAGGTGATCGAAGACCCGTTCGGCTCCGGCGATCCGCTTACACTCGTCCCCGCGGCCCGGCCGGACGTCGCGATCATCCACGTGCAGCGGTGCGATCCGCTCGGCAACGCCCAGATTCGGGGCAACGTCGTCAACGATCACCTCAAGGCTCGCGCCGCAGAGAAAACGATCATCACCTGCGAGGAACTCGTCCCGACCGACGAGATTCGGGAGGCCCCGGAGCTCACCCGCATCCCGTTCTACGCGGTCGACGCGGTCGCCGAGGTACCGTTTGGCTCCCACCCGTGGCACTGCTACGGCCGGTATTACGCCGATCTCCCCTTCTACCGGGAGTACGGCCTCCGCTCGCAGGATCGCGAGGAGTTCCTCGAGTGGCTCGAGGAGTGGATCTGCCCCCACGAGGAGTACATAGAGCGGATCGGCGAGGAGCGACTCGCGACGCTCGAGCGAATGGAACGAGAGATCAACGCCCCGGCTCCGGAGGGGGACCGAACCTCGCCTGCGGACGCTGCGAACGCGGAGGAGACCCATGAGTGAACAGCCGAAGCCGACGGCGGACTCGGAGCCAGCGACAGAACAGTCGACAGGCACCGCCGACGAGCCCGCGAACCCGCTCGGTGTCGACCGACCCCACGAGACGGCCGCCGACTATACGACGACGGAACTGCTCGCCGTCGCCGCCGCCCGCGAGATCGACGACGGTGAGACCGCGTTCATCGGCGTCGGCATGTCGCTGATGTCGGGCGTGCTCGCGAAGTACACCCACGCGCCGAACTGCCAGCTCGTCGCCGAATCGGGCTACGTCGGCTCCGTACCGCCGGGCGTCGTCCAGTCTATCTCGGACAGCGTCCTCGGCGTCGACGCGCTTATCGCAACCGACCAGTGCGAAATCTTCGTCGACAACCAGCGTGGCGCATTCGACGTCGGCATCATCGGTGCCGGCCAGATCGACAGCCGTGGCAACACGAACTCGACGGCCGTCATCGGCGACCAAACGTACGAACAGCCGAAAGTCAGACTGCCCGGTTCCGGCGGCAGCAACGACATCATGACCTCCTGTGACCGAACCGTCGTGATGATGCGCCAGCAGCGACGCGCGTTCACGACCGATGTCGACTACGTCACCGCCCCGGGCCACCTCGAGCACGCGGACCAGCGCGACGAACTCGGCTTTGCCGGCGGCGGCCCCTGTGCCGTCGTCACGGACATGGCCGTCTTCGGTTTCGACGACGACGGCGAGATGGTGCTCGAGTCGACCCATCCCGGCGTCTCCGTCGCGGACGTCCGCGAGGAGGTTCAGTGGGACCTTCGCGTCGCCGACGAGGTCGAAACGACGCCCGAGCCAACGCGTTCGGAGGTCGCGATGTTGCGCACGATCGACCCTGCTGACGTCGTCCTTCGCGGTACCGACTACGTCTACGAGGTCGAGTTCGACGAGTGGACCGAGACCGTCCGCGAGCACTGGGACGAACTCCGATCGATTCAGGACGATTCCACCCGACACGATACACAATGACTGCAAACGAACGAGCACGAAATCAGGACCGACAAAAGCGGTCTACGACGCCAGGCACCGAACTCGGCGGCATGTTCCCGCGCGCGTTCGCCAAAGAGTACGTCACCATCGTCCGCGGCGACGGCTCGTGGGTCTGGGACGCCGACGACAACCGCTACCTCGACGCGATTTCGGGCAACCAGAACGTCAACATCGGCCACGGCCGCGAGGCAATCGCCGACGCCGCCCACGAACAGATCGAGCGCCTCGAGTACACCTCGAGCATGCTGTTCGCGAACGAGCCCGCGATGGAGTACACCGAGAAGATCGCGGAGTTTACGCCCGACGGCTTCGAGCACACGTGGCTCGTCTCGAGCGGCTCGGAGGCCAACGAGAGCGCGATCAAGCTGGCCCGCCAGTACCACTACGAGCGCGGAAACGAGGGCAAGTACAAGGTAATCTCGCGCCGGCGGAGCTACCACGGCAACACCGCGGGCGCGATGGCGGTGTCGGGCTTTCCGGCCCGGAAGACGAAGATGGAGCCGCTGTTTGCGAACTTCCCGAAAGCGCCGAGCGCGACGCCCTATCGCTGTGAGCGCTGTGACGGCGACGGCGGCCGAGCCTGCGGCCTTGAGTGTGCCGACGCCGTCGAACGCCTCATTCAGGACGAGGGCCCGGAGACGGTCGCGGCCTTTATCGCCGAACCTGTGACTGGCGCGGCCAACGCCGCCGCCTCGCCCCACGACGGCTACTTCGAGCGGATTCGCGAGATCTGCGACGAGTACGATGTCCTCTTTATCGTCGACGAGGTCATGGCTGGCTTCGGCCGGACCGGCGAGAACTTCGCGATCGAACACTGGGACGTCACGCCCGACATCATCACCGGCGCGAAGGGGATGAGCGGCGGCTACTCGCCGATCGGCGGCACGATGCCCCACCGGCGCGTCACCGAGGTCTTCGAGGACGTCGCGGACGGATTCCAGCACGGGCACACGTTCTGTTTCAACCCGGCGTCGGCCGCGATCGGGACGGCCGTCCTCGAGTACATGGACGAACACAACCTTGTCGCGAACGCCCGCGAAGTCGGTGCGTACCTCCGGGAGCGCTGCGAGGAGTTCCGCGAGTACGAGTTCGTCGGCGACGTCCGCGGCAAGGGACTGATGCTCGGCGTCGAGTTCGTCGGCGACCGCGAGACGAAGGAACCGCTCCCCGAGACGGGCGGCGAGTTCCAGTCGCTGCTGTTCGAGGCGGGACTGGACAACGGTATCGTCACCTATCCGGGCGGCGGCCACGTCGACGGCCAGTACGGGGACCACACTCTGATCACGCCGCCGCTGACGATCGACGAGGAGCTCGCCGACGAGGTCGTCGATCGGATGCACGCGACGTTCGCGGACGTCGAGGCCGCGCTGTCGTAGCGGTCCGGGACGCCGGACACTACGACTTCCGAAACGTAGCGGACGGGTCAGCCGATCCGTCGATCCTCGTCCGACCAGTATCGGTCGCGCAGCGTCGCTTTGTCGATTTTGCCGATCGACGTCGTCGGCAGTTCGGCAGCCACCTCGACGGACTTCGGCCGCTTGTACCCCGCCAGGCGCTCCCCGGCGTACTCGAGGATAGCGTCCACGTCGACCGCTCCCTCGGCCTCGCGGGGAACGACGACCGCACGGACTGCCTCGCCCCACTCTTCGTGGGGAACGCCGAACACTGCGACGTCGGTGACGGCGGGGTGTTCGCCGAGGACGCGCTCGACCTCGGCGGTGTAGACGTTCATGCCGCCGGTGACGACCACGTCGCTGCGTCGATCCAACAGGAAGAGGAAGCCGTCCTCGTCGATCCGACCGATGTCGCCGGTTCGAACCCAGCCGTCGACGAACGCGTCGGCCGTCTCGTCCGGCCGATCGACGTAGCCGTCGAAGGCGTAGGGCGCTCGCGCGAGGAGTTCCCCCTCTTCGCCGGGCGCGCACTCCTCACCGGTGTCCGGATCGACGATTGTCACGTCCGAGAGCAGACACGGCTGTCCCGCCGACCGGAGCAACCGATCGTCGCCGTCCTCGAGTGCGCGGGCGTGATCGCGGCGGTCGAGCGTCGTGATGAGATTCGGAACCTCGGTCTGGCCGTAAAACTGGGTGAAGATCGGGCCGAGCCGCTCGAGCGCCTCCCGCAGTCGATCGGGTCGGATCGGCGCAGCGCCGTAGATTACGTTCTCGAGCGAGGTGAGGTCGTACTCCGCGAGCGGTTCCTCGAGCAGTCGGTAGAGCATCGTCGGGACGAGGAAGGTCCAGGTCACGTCGCGGTCCGCGACTGTCTCGAGGAACGCCGGCTCGTCGAACTCCCGGTGGAGTCCGACCGTCCCGCCCGCGAGCAGCGCCGCCAGCAGAAAGGTGCCGCCGGAGTGTGAAACCGGCGTCGCCACGAGTCCTGTGTCCGTACTCGTAAAGCCGAGGTCGGCGTGGTGTGCGAGGAGGTTCGTCGTCAGCGCAGCCTGCGTGTAGCGGACGCCCTTTGGCTCGCCGGTCGTGCCGCCGGTGTAGAAGTGGCCCGCGGTCGCGTCCGGCGAGACTGAGACGTCAGGAGGAGTCTCGTTTGCCTCGTCCTCGAGGGCGCTCGCAGTTTGCCACCCTGCGGGCGGATCGCCGGAACCGACGGCAATACACGTCGGTCGCGTCGGCAGGTCTGCGAGGAGTTCCTCGACGGGTTCGATCTGTGCCTCGTCGCAGACGACGGCAGCGGGTGTCGCATCCGAGAGAATGTGGTCAATCTCGTCGCTCGAGAGCGCCGGGTTCACTGGCAGCCGCACCGCGCCCGCCTTGAAAACGGCGATATCGACGATCGGTGCCTCGAGCCGGTTCGACAGGACGGTGGCGACCCGCCTTTCGGGGCCAATTCCGAGGTCGCGAAACGCGTTCGCCAGCGCGTTCGATCGGCGGTGGAGTTCACCGTACGTGATCGAATCAGTGTCGTCCCAGAGTGCCAGCCGATCGGGTCGCCGAGCGAGCGCCGTAGAAAACAGGGCCGGAAGCGTCCCCCCACCTATCGGCTCCGAGTGATGTGATGCCATGGTCTGGATTACAGTTGTATCAACTATTGCGTTTCCAGTCCTTAAACTACAGGGCGGCCAATCACCTCTAACTACGTATTCAAACCCCTACCAGATGCATTACCTTTGTAAAAGACTCGATATAATATCAAAATTTGATAGCAAGCTGCGTCGATAGCTTTTTGCCTTTATTTAACAATGTTCACTTAGATCGCGTAAACTGCTACCAGACTATGAAACAAGAGAGTCCTACTGAGCCGTCGAACGCCGACGTCGAAACGGCCTACGACGACTACGTCATGCCGATCTGGAAGTCGCTGAACGTGCCTGTCGAGCGCGCATCGAACTGCACTCTCGAGGATTTCGAGGGCACGGAGTACCTCGACCTGTTCTCGGGCATCTCCGTCGCCAACCTCGGCCACAACGACGAGGCCGTCGTCGAAGCCGCGACGGAGCAACTCGAGACGTTCGTCCACGGCTGTTCGTACGTGCACCCCAACCAGCCCGTCGCCGAGCTCGCGGAACGGCTCGCAGAGTTGACCCCCGGCGACTTACAGAAGTCGTTCTTCTGTAACTCCGGGACGGAGGCCGTCGAGGGCGCGATCAAACTCGCCCGGAAGTACACCGGGAATCAGGAGGTCGTCGCCCTCGAGATGGGGTTCCACGGCCGCACGCTCGGCAGCCTGGCGCTCACCGGCAACCACGCCTACAAACACGGGATGGGGTCGACGATCAACGACGTGGTGCACGCCCCCGCACCCGACAAGTACCGCTCGCCACACCGTGAACTCGACGACGCAGCGTTCGCGGCGGCCGCCGCCGCAGACCTCGAGCATACGATCGGTACCCACACCAGCGGCGAGATCGCCGCCGTCGTCGTCGAACCGGTCATGGGCGAGGGCGGCATCATCGTCCCGCCCGCGGACTACCTCGAGCGCGTCGCCGAAATCGCCCGCGATTACGGTGGCGTGTTGATCGCCGACGAGGTCCAGACCGGCTACGGCCGGACCGGCGAGTTCTGGGCGGTCGATCACGTCGACGTCGAGCCCGACATTCTGACGCAGGCGAAAGGGATCGCCAACGGGCTCCCGCTCGGCGCGTTTACCGCGTCGGCCGAGATCGCCGACGCGTTCGAGTCCGGCGACCACCTCTCGACGTTCGGCGGCAACCCGGTCAGCTGTGCCGCCGCACTCGCCACCATCGACCGTCTCGAGGACGACGTCATCGCGAATGCGCGCGATCAGGGCGAGTGGCTCGCCGAGCACCTCGGCGCGCTGGCAGACGAGTATGATGTCGTCGGCGACGTTCGCGGCCGCGGACTCATGTGGGGTCTCGAGATCGTCGCTCCCGACGAGCGCGGTCCCGGTCCCGCGGACGTCCCCGCGCCGGCACCGAAACTCGCCGCCGCTATTGCTGAGTACCTCCGCGAGGAGGAACGGATCGTCGCCGGCGTCGGCGGCTACCACAAGAACGTCGTCCGCCTCCAGCCGCCGCTGTCGATCTCCCGTGAGCAACTCGAGCGCGCACTCGAAGGGATTCGGGCCGCCATCGAGGCGGAACAGGGACGATAGCCATGTCGGCGCACACGCCAACGCCCGTCGTCGTCGAAGCGGTGCGAACGCCACAGGGCCGCGAGGGCGGCGTATTCGCCGATGTCCGCAGCGAGGATCTGTCCGTCCCGCTCGTCGAAACGATCCTCGAGCGCACCGGCCTCGAGGGTGCCGACGTCGACGACCTCCTGTGGGGGGTCGCCCAGCAGCGTGCCGAACAGGGGAACAACCTCGCGCGAGTCGTCGCGATGCTCGCCGGCCTCGAGTCGGTCCCCGGCGCGACGATCAACCGGTGGTGTGCCTCCTCCGCGGCGGCGATCGCCCGCGCCGCCGACGCCGTCGCGAGCGGCCAGCGGCGCTGTCTTCTCGTCGGCGGCGTCGAAAACATGAGTCGGGTCGCCATCGAGGGCAACGTCGACAACGTTCACCCAGACCTCGGCGAGCGCTACGCCCTCGAGTCGCTCGGGATGGGTGCGACCGCCGAGACGGTCGCCAACCGGTTCGACGTTTCCCGCGAGGACCAGGACGAGTACGCACTCCGGAGCCACGAACGCGCAGCCGCAGCGACCGAGGCAGGCCGCTTCGACGACGAGATCGTCCCCATCGACGTCGAGGGGACAGTCGTCGACACCGACGAGTGCATTCGGCCCGATACGTCCCTCGAGGCGCTCGGCGACCTCCCGACGGTGTTCGCCGAGGACGGCAGCGTCACGCCCGGCAACGCCTCGCAGATCAGCGACGGGGCGGCAGCCCTGCTCGTGACCAGCCGCGCGTTCGCCGAGGAGCGCGGGCTCGAGCCGCTGGCCGTCGTCGGCGATCACGAGGTCGCGGGCGTCGACCCCACGATCATGGGCGTGGGGCCGGTCCACGCCGTTCGACGACTCGAGGAGCGGATCGGACGCGACCCCGACGACTACGACCTCGTCGAGTTGAACGAAGCCTTCGCCTCGCAGACGCTGTACTGCAAGCGCGAACTCGGCTTCGACGACACGGTCTTCAACGTCAACGGCGGGGCGATCGCGCTCGGCCACCCGCTCGGTGCCTCGGGCGCGCGACTGCCTGTGAGCCTGCTCCACGAACTGCGCCGACGGGACGCCGAACTCGGACTCGCCACCGAGTGTGTCGGCCATGGTCAGGGGATGGCGATCGAGTTCCACGCACTCTGACGTCGAGTGCCGCCTCCGCTACGGCGGCGGGTCTCCGATTGTGGACCGTCACTTGGTCTCGTGTACAGAATCGCTGCACTTTGACGACGATCCCTACGACCAGCCGTCGATGCTCGAGGCCGTCTCCGAAACCCCCTCGAGGAGGTGTCGTTCGCGAACCTGGTCGCCGGCTTGCATCGCCTTCCGGGCGGCGTTGTCCGCGAGCAAGGCGAGGTCGCTCGCCGCGTAGCCGTCTGTGTACTCGACGACGTCGTCCCAGCGACAGTCGTCCGCGACGGGCCGGCCCCGGAGGTGGACCTCGAGAATCTCTCGACGCGCCGTCGCGTCCGGCGGCGGCACTTCGATCCGCTCGTCGAACCGTCCGGAGCGGACGATGGCGTCGTCGACGTCCGAGAGGAGGTTCGTCGCGGCGACGACGACGACGTCCTCGTCCTCGAGGCCGTCGAGTTCGGTGAGCAACTGGTTGACCATCTGGCGCTGGCTGGTTCCGTCGCTCCCGCCGCGAGCGCTGGCGATGCCGTCGATCTCGTCGAGAAAGACCAGACACGGTGCGTTCTGTCGGGCGATCTCGAAGAGATCGGCGACGTTCCGGGCGGGTTTGCCCATCCACTTGCTCGTCAGGTCCGCGGGCGTCACGTCGAGGAACGCGAAGTCGAGTTCGCCCGCGAGCGCGCCCGCAATATGAGTCTTTCCACAGCCCGGTGGACCGTACAGCATGACGCCGGTCGTCACGCCCAGCCCGTACTCGGCGTACTGCCCTGCGTTCTCGAGTGGATCGATCACCGTCTCCTCGAGGCGGTCCTTGAGCCCGTCCATCCCGCCGACGTCGCCGAACTGTCTGTCGACGCTCGGCGTCACCAGCGATCGCGCGCTCAGATCGACGTCGTCCGGCTGCGTGAGCGTTTTTCCGTCGCCCAGCGCGGAACCGGCCCAGTCCGGAACGCTCGACTCCGCGTCCTCGGCTGCGGCGAGGACGTGGTCGGTTCCGATCGCGTCGCCGTCCCGCAGCGCGCGCCGCGCGGCGTCGGTCGCGATGTACTCGAGGTCGCTGGCCGCGTACCCCGCCGTCCGGTCGACAACTGGATCGAGGTCGAGGTCGTCCGCAAGCGGTCGTCCCTCGAGGTGGATTCGCAGGATTTCGCGGCGCGCGAGATCGTCCGGCGGTGGCACCTCGACGTGTTCGTCGAACCGTCCCGTTCGGACGATGGCGTCGTCGACGTCCTCCAGAAGATTCGTCGCGGCGAGTACCAGCACGTCCTCGGAGACGTCCTCGAGTTCGGTCAGCAGCTGGTTGACCATGCCGCGTTCGCTCGTACTCGATTGATCTTCGCGGGCGCTCGCGATCGCGTCGATCTCGTCGAGAAAGAGCACGCAGGGCGCGTTGGCCTCGGCGATCGCGAACGCGTCCTGGACGTTTTCGGCCGGCTTCCCCATGTACTTACTCGAGAGATCCGCCGGTGTCACGTCGAGGAACGCGTACTCGAGTTCGCCCGCGAGCGCACCGGCAACGTAGGTCTTCCCACAGCCCGGTGGGCCGTGAAGCAAGACTCCGGAGACGGGATCGAGGCCGTACTCGCGAAACGTCTCGGGTTGCTGGACGGGGCCGATCACCGACCGTCGCAGCGTTCGCTCGAGGTCGGCCATGCCGCCGACGTCGCCGAAACATCGGTCCGGACTTGGATCGACGAGCGTCGCGGCGTCGAGTTCCGCGTTCTCCGGCTGTACGGGTTCCTCGTGCTGTGTCTGGGGCTCAGAACCAGCCGACGGTTCGACTCCTGTCTCCTCCCTGTTGGCTTCGCTCGTATCTTCCTCGGCAGTATTCGAGTCGGACGCCCCGGCTGGCCCGTCACCGCCGCTGGCTGACTCGGTCGTGCCGTCCGGTGACGGTGACTCGATCGCCCGTCGAATCGACGTGTGTGCGTACCGCGCGAGTCGGGCCTTGTCCTCGCGGACGAATGCCGAGAGCCAGTCGTGTGGTGACTCGCCGTCGGTTCGAGCGTCGTCGACCGTTCGCACGGCACCGATGAGATCCCGACCCTCGGGCCGGTACACCTCGCAGATCCAGAAGGGGAGGTACAGTCGGCTCACGTCGGCGACGCCGCGGAACGATTCGGGCTCGAGGTCGTCGGGAAGGCCGAACGTCTCGGTCAACTGCTCTTCGAACGACGACGTGACCGACGATGGATCCGCAAACGCTTTCGACTCGGCGATCTCCTCGAGGCGGTTCGGAAGCAACGCGGTCGCTCGCTGGGTTGGCACCTGGAAGTCGAGCAACACAGATCGGCCGAGACCCGCCCGGTCAATGCCGAAGTCGTACGCGGCGAGTGAAACCGTCTCGAGGGAGTCGGCTTCGGCCCGGTATCGCTGGAGCGGTCCGTGATTGTCGGTCCACAGTCCGTCGATCAGTGTCACGTCGCGGACGGTCTGCTCGCCCCAGGGGAGTCGCCCGGACCGTTCGTACTCGTACTCGACACGAAAGACGGGGTAGAATACGCGGTGAAAGCGTGTGATCTCGGCGTCTGCTCCGACGGCTTGCTCGGCGTAAGACTGGAGTGCGTGTTTGACCCGTCCCCCGGAGGGGAGCGTGCGATCGATCTCGATCTCGGCTGGAATCATTCGCGCCCGGTCACCTCCCGGAGCGGCGAACAGCATCGACGGTTCGGCAATCGGTATCGCATTATTTCATCCGTTATCGGTAGACCGAAATGTCACTATCGATCGAGGTTCGACGCCCGTTCTGGCGGGATGCAGGGAGACGTCGGTAGACGACTCCTGTCTCTGCCCGAACTCGAGCCGGAAAGACGCTGAACGAGAATCGAACAGACGCTGAACGGGAGGAAAGACGGAGTCGGGAGCGTGAATTCGGTCTACGGGGTTTCGTCCGGATTGCTATGAGTCTATCCCCGTCGATCGTAGAATGGCAGGCGATCGACCGGCAATCCGTATCAGTCGTCGGCCGGCTGGGCGCGCGAGGTCAGTTCGACCTCGGGGGCGTCGACCTCGAGTTCGTCGAGGGCGACCTGGGCGGCGCGTTTGCCCGAGACGAGCATGGCACCGAAGGTCGGCCCCATCCGCGGCAGGCCGTAGGTCGTCGCGGTGGCCATCCCGGTCGCGATCAGGCCGTCGTGGACGAGACCGGTGTGTTCGACGACGGCGTCCTCGCTTTTGCCGACCCACATCGAGTCGTGACCGGGCGAGTCGTGGCCGGGAGCGCCGTAGGTGTCGCTGTCGGTCTGGTCCATGACCTGGCCGCGCTCTTTGGCGTCCTGAATGCCGGGGGCGTCGAGGACGCCGCGCTCGTCGAGTTTCGTAATCGCCATCGCGTCGTGGCCGGTCGCGTCGATGACGAGGTCGGCCTCGACGGCGATCGGGTCGACGCACGTGATCTCCCTGGGGAGGGCGTGGACCGGCGTCCAGTTCATGACGATTCCCGAGACGCGGTGGTCCTCGCGGATGACGATGTCCGTGAACTCGGTCATGTTCTGCATCTTCGCGCCGGCGTCACAGGCGGCTTTGATAAGTCCGGAACAGGCCTCCGGACCGTTGGCGACGTAGAGGTCCTCGCTGTCCTGGGACTCCTTGTAGGAGACGTCGAGTTCGTCGAGAACCTTCTGGGCGGGATCTCGCACCGTCACTTTGTTCATCAGGAAGCCGCCGAGCCAGAAGCCGCCGCCGAGGTAGTTGTTCTTCTCGACGACCATCACCTTCACGCCGCGCTCGGCGAGTTCCTTCGCGGCGGTCAGTCCCGAGGGGCCGCCGCCGACGATGATGACGTCCGAATCCGAGAAGTCCATGAACTCCTCGGTCCACTCCTGGCCGATCGCGCGCGTTACATCCGCTTCGCCGACGTCACTGAACTGCTCGAAGTCGCTCATACAACTAGGTGGTATTCTCCAGTAGTGAAAAGTCTATCGTGACGCTTGTCCGGATAGACAGCTGTATCAGACGTTCAGGACTGCTGATTGTCTCGAGAATGGACGGGTGGCGCGCCGAGTCAATGTACATTCTCGAGCCTCGAGCTCGATCCGCGCGGTTCTCGCCGCGTATCGCAAACTGGCCGAACATCTATTACATCTTGTCTGTAATCTGTAAACAGACTACTCGATGTCACAAGCATCCGATCGGGCGTCTGGAGAGGTGATCCAAGACTTTCTCACAGTCGCGGATCTTCTCGAGGAGCCGCAGTTAGCACGGCTGTACACCTATCTATGGCTCGAAGGGGAGGCAACCGTTCGAGAACTCATGGACGAACTCGACCTTCCGCAGGGGTCGGCCTACACGTACGTCAACCGGCTCACGGACGCGGGCGTACTGGAAATGGTGACAGACGAGCAACCACGAATGTACGCCGCGATCGAAATCGATCTCACCCTGACGGTCGCAAGCGATCAGGAGTACACGATTACACCAGCGCTGATCGACGCCGTTGGGCGACGAGCATCGAACGAGGATATCGATGCGTATCTGGAGCGCCACGGGATCGGCGGACTTGGGACGGCGCTCTCGTACGCGGTTGGGCGTGAACAAGGTGAGACGACACACCGGCTGATGGCCCGCGATCTCGAGATGTCTCCGCTCGAGGCAGAGATCATCCTCCAGGCCCTCCGTCCAGTCGTTCACGACCACCTCGAGATCGAGAAGTCGGGTGTATCGCTTTCCGACGTTCTCGAGGCGGAACGTTCGAGTGGCGACAGCGACGAAGCGTGAGTGCGATTCACGTCGCGGATACTGGTGTCTTCGCCGCGATGGGATCTCCCTCGAACGACCGCTATCGACGAGTCCGGACGTTTGCCCGCCGAAACGACGTCACCTTCGTTCTTCCGGAGCGGGTATACGAGGAGTTGACCGTCGACCAAACTGCCAAGCAGCCGCCGATCGACGTTGCAATCGACAGCGGATGGGCCACGGGCCGACCCGCTCGACTACGCGAATCCGCTAGTCTCGCGCACGATGGACGGCGTTCGGCGGTATATCGCCAGTGCCGACGACCGTCCCGTCGACGAGGTCGAGCGTGCGGATTCGGCGTTGGCTGGCGTCGCTGCACAGGCGCTCGCCACCGGCAACGCTTCTCGAGCATACATCTATACCACAGATATCGCCGCCGGCGAAGGGGCGAATGCGGTGCTCGCCAGTGAGGGGTACGGGGATTCCGTCACCTTCGTCGACGGATTTCGTTTTATCGAGGATCTCTTCGAGAACGCGGAATGACCGTGTCGAGACCACACTTCACACACTGATATCGTCGATGAGCTCTCGAGTCGTATCCACGACCTCGAGTTCGTCGTTTAGCTCGGCGACGAACGCCTCGTCCTCGAGTTCGATTCGGACGCGAAACCGCCAGGGGTCGGATGCGAGGACGGTTGTCGCGTCGTCGGTTACGGCCCACGGCAGTTCCCACGCCGGGATTTCGGTGAGGTCTAGCCCGTGGTCGTGATAGAAGGCGACGGTCGCGGGGTGGTAGAGCAGGCATCGTGAGACCGGAACGTACTGGAAGCCGGTACAGTCGGTGCAGTGGTAGACGGCGTACGGATCGAGGTCTCGAGCGTCGTGGAGCGACGGCAGCGAGCCGTCGTGCTCGTGGATCTCGGGGGTAACGTCACGTGCACACCACGGACACTGACCGGAGACCATCGAGTCGAGTATCGTCCGGCTTCGCCGGTGGACGGCCGCGAGAATCCCACTCCGGTCGCGGTCGACGAGTCCGTGGGTCGGGACGTAGACGTCGGTGTACGTTGCATCGCAGGCGCGACACCGGATTCGAAAGAGCGTCTCGTAGGAGTGAGCCTCGAGCGAGTCGCCACAGCGGTGGCAGTCGGTACCGACCGCAAAGCGGTCGACGGCCGGCTCCGCCTCGTCGGTGAGGTGCCCGGCGACGAGCGTCCGATAGAGCACCAGGCCGGGCCACCGGAGCCGGTACCCTTCGTCCTCTTTTGCGACGTAGTTACCCACCAGCTTCGTCAGGTGGTAGTTGAATCGTCCGGAGTCCCGAACGTCGACGCGGGATTTGAGGTCGGCGTAGGAGAGCCGGGGGATGCCCGTCTCCGGCGAGGCGGTCGCCGCGCCCAACTCCTCGAGGATGCGGACGCGGGTCTCGTCGGCCAGAAGCGAGAACGCGGCGTCCGTATCGAGTGGGTCGTCCGTCATCGGTCGATTTCGGCCGTCGGTGGGCGGGGGAGCGGTCGTGACTCTGCGGTGCTCGCTCGAGTGCGTCGTTCGTTCCGATCGAACATATCGTCTCGGTTACGATGAAACCGGGTGGTCGCGGCCGGTGTCTCGATCGATCCGTCCCCGATCTGTCGGGTCGAACGGACTCCGGAGCACGATCGTCTCCTCGCGGTCCGGGCCGACGCCCACCGCGAACACCGGACACTCGAGGTCGGCGCTCACGAACTCGACGAAGTCCCGCACGGCTTCCGGCAGTGCGTCGTACCCCTCGTCGGCGACTGCGCGCCAGTCGCGGTCGGACCACGTCTCGAGGTGCTCGTACCGGGGCGTACACCGGTTCCACGCCTCGACGGTCGATGGCGGCGTTCGAAGGGGTTCGCCCTCGAGTTCGTAGCCCGTGCAGACGCGAAGCTCCTCGAGTCCGGCGAGGGCGTCGACGTGGTTGATTGCGATGCCGGTGAATCCGTTCACGCGCGCCGACGCGCGGAGCATCGGGAGGTCGAGCCAGCCGATTCGGCGCGGGCGGCCGGTGACGGTGCCGAACCCGCCCACTGTCTCTCGAAAGTCGGCCGCGACGTCCTCCTCGAACTCGGTCGGCAGGGGTCCGTTTCCGACTCGAGTGAGGAAGGATTTCACGACGCCGATCACGTGGCCGTCGGCGACGACCGACGGGCTCACACCGGTGCCGACGATGGCCCCGCCCGCGGTCGGGTTCGACGAGGTGACGAACGGGTACGTGCCGTGGTCGACGTCGATCTGTGTTCCCTGGGCGCTCTCGAAGAGGATCGTCTCTCCCTCCCGCGAGCGCTTGGTGAGGAACTCGCCGGCGTCGACGATTATCCCTTCCGCCTCGAGTCGCCTGCCGTACTCCCGGAGCGTCTCGAACAGGTGGTCCACGTCGAAGGCGTTCCCCGGGTCGGACGCCGACAGTTCGTCCGCGAGTCGGCGCTTCCGGCCCACTGCGTACTCGAGGCGTTCCCGGAGGACCTCGGGCGCAAGTAGGTCCGCGATCCGAATCCCGCAGCGACTCGCCTTGTCCTCGTAGGCGGGGCCGATGCCGTTGCCGGTCGTGCCGACTGCGTCGGTCGTCTCGCTTCTCTCGGTCTCCGACAGCTGGTCCAGAACTCGGTGATACGGCAGGACGACGTGGGCCCGACTCGAGACGCGAACGTCGGGCTCGAGACCGCGTTCTCGTAGCGTGTCGATCTCGTCGAACAGCGTCTCGAGGGTCACGACACAGCCGTTGCCGAGCACGCCTGTCTTCCCGCGGACGACGCCGCTGGGGAGCAATCGAAGCGCGTACTCCGTCCCGTTCTCGGTGACGGTGTGACCCGCATTGTCCCCGCCCTGATACCGGACGACGACGTCAGCGCCGTCGCCGAAGAGATCGACGATACTGCCCTTGCCTTCGTCCCCCATCTGGGAGCCGATTATCGTTGCGTTCACGAAAGCGGCTACTCGCGGCCGTTCAATAGTCGTTCTGTGAAGCGCGATTCACAACGCGGTCGGCGTCGAGAGGAGTCACTCGAGGTAGTTGACCGGGGAGGTGTCATCGAAAATTCTGTGAATGTTTGCTTCAATATATATTGATCGAACCGGCCGATACGTAGGTCTGCTTATTGATCGCTGAGGTTCCTGTCGATCAACGTACCCCCTCGAAGAGTCGTGATGAACACAGAGCACGAATCCCACACGACAGCAACTCCTGAGTGTGGGCAGTAGAGACAGAACGCGCGTCGAAGTGACGCGCTTCACCCCCGCCCACGGTGTTGACGCAAATCGAAGGTTTGCGAAAGCCGAAAACCGCAGGTTTTCGGAAGGGCGGGGAACTCGCGTTGCTTTTTAGATCTGGGTAAAACGGAGGGTGTTTCCCCACCGGAATAGCCTTACTCCAGATCGCAGAGACGGATGGTTCCGTCACCGTTTACGGAAACCGCTACGTTCCGTACTGGAACGTGATCACTCCCTTCAATCAGGGAGGATTTTCGGTAATTGAACTCGTAGAAACTGAATGGTGACAACCATGATCAACGGGCCGAGGAATATCCCATACCACCCAAAAATTGCCGGTCCCAGGAGATACGCGAACATGACGAACCCCGTATGAAAGAGACGTCCGGAAAGGAAGGGTCGGACATACGTCCGGATGACGTTGTCGAAGATGACCCCCATCACAACGTAAAACACTATCGGGAACCAAAGAGATGTCAAATTTGTCTGGTATGCTACGATCGTGAGGTAGAGAACAATCGCCCAATACAACAGATTCCGACCGAGGAGTGGAATCACTGAAATCAGCCCAGTGATAAAACCGAGAAGTATCGCATGGGGGATTGCGAGACCTGGCGGTGCAACGAGATTCAACACGTTGTAGATGATTACGGCCACAATACTGATCACGATAATGGTGAGCGTATATCCGAAATAGACCGAAGCGAGCCCCCGGTCAACTGTTTTTAAATAATCGTACACGTTCGACTCTCTCTAGGATGGTGGATCGGAACCAGGAAGCGATTCTCTGCTCGTCTCGAACCAGGAAAAACGCGAAGATGAATGTGATCAACGCGTTGAACGCTTGCACAGTGAACGTCCCGACGAACCCGCTCACCAGCGGAGCAACCGTGGCCAGGGTTGGATCGCTTCGCAGGACATCAACGAACGTATATAGTTCAGCCTCACTTGTGGGGAGGGTATCTATTGCAAGCCCTGGGAATAGCCTTTCTAACAGACCCTCGACGTCCGTCGCCTCTATCGCTGCAAGTTCTGCGAATAGTAAAACAACGAACACCCCCAGAACTGCGATGAAGGGTAATATAATGAGACCAAATGAAAGGAGAGTAGAGAGCCCCGGTGAAACACCCTGCTGTTGAAGGCGTCTGGCAACTGGCCGGACGACGTAGTATCAGTCGATCACATCGACAGCCGCACTATCTCGTTCAGTAGGCGCTGAATCTGCTTGAACTGTGCTCGGCCCGTCTCGAAGAGATGGCGGCGGTAAGTTTCGGCACTGGAGAGTCGCTGTCGGCGGCGAATCGCCGCCGACGCGACAGTGTCGCCACTCACGACCGCTGCCCCAACTCAGGGACAGCTACCGGAAGAACCGGTCGTCGAGTGGTTGATTTGCTGGGACAGCTCTGCGTACGCCAAGAGCTGTCCAGGCAGCACGAACCACCATCTCACAGAACTCCATGAACGACCACTCCCAGAGGCGGCGCCCCCCACGGCGGGGCGCCGCCACGTACATCCAGTGGAGATACCGCCAGACGTTCTGCAGCAACAGACTCACGACGAACAGCAACAGCCGGAGCCCGGCGTCCCGAGAACTGGTGAGAGCGAGGCTCTGGTTGCCTAACCGGTAGCTCGATTCAATGCCGAAGCGCTTGCTATAGTGTTCCCGTGCATCCCGTGGTGTGTCGATGAACGGCGCGTCAGCGGCGTAGCCGTGACGCGCCACCCCGTGCTCGTCGTATCGTCCTCGCTGGTAGACACAGTCGATGAACACAGGGAACGTTACCCGCCCAGCGAGTTCGTGTTCGATCACGCGACTCCAGCCGCTGCTGAGTTCGTCTTGAATCGTCTCGCCCCACTTGACGATCGGCATGACGTAGGCGTAGTTGTGCGTGTACAGTAGTTCGAGGCAAGTGCTGTTGTAGAATCCGCGATCGAGATAGACGGCCTTGACGCGCAGGTCAAGGCCGTCGAGGAGTTCGAGGAACTCACCGAGGGCATCGCTGGTGGTTTCGCCAGCGACCAGCTGGCGAACCGCCAGCGTGTACCGCTTGTTGCGCACCCGCGCATACAGCGTGACGTAAGCATGGAACGCAGTGGTACCTCGTTTCGCCTGCGAGAAGTACAACGCCTCTGTCTCGTCCTCCTTACCGTAGTAGGGATCGAGGTGGAGGTCGGCGACGACCTCCACCGGTCGATCTGGGAGCGTCTCAAGGACATCCCGTTGAAGTAGTGTGTTTCCGACCGTCTCGACGGTCTCAAGATCAAACTGATCGGTAAGGTGTCCTCGAACGGTATTGGCGTGTGGCGAGTCCTCGGTCGTCTCACAGACGTGATTGATCGAGGTCCCGCCGGCGCCAGCGCCGGCGGGACCTCGTACAACGTCTCCGTCGTTACCTCGACGTTCTCTCCGAGGTCAATTGGAAGGTCATCACCGAGGCTGTTGACGACAAAATTAAGCAGGTGCTCTTCTTCTATCTCGCTGTCTGCTTGTGTTGGTTGCACATCTTCTACAAGCAGACACTTTCACTCAAACCAATGTGATCGACTGAGTATAGGAAGAGCCCCAACACAATCCACCCGAGGTAGGTGTGTAACGCCACAACGAGGACGAGAACAAGAGCGAGCGCGAAAAGCCACCAGCCAATCGTCCCAGGCAATCCTCCGTCGTTCGATGAAACGCTCCGCCCCATGAGATTCAAATGTTCGGTTTGAGATCACATAAGTCGAGTCAATTAACCAAGTAATAATTGGTCAGCGACGGCTCAGAAGCAGACAGCCTTACTCAAATGAGATTATTCAAGCGCGTTCGAAGAAGAGCTTTGTTCAATCAGGATATGTTTGGAATATGGGTTCTATCCGTGCCATAACAATCGAATGTAATGAGTGACCCCAACCTGAACGTGTGAAATAAACCGTGCTCCCGTGCTGGATACATCCTCTGGATGTTGCACGCTGTTTTACCAATTGACGTATGGGTCATACTCTATTGCGAGACCTCGTCAACCTGTACGTATCGACCGATGAATCGTCACTATGACGCGCTCGAGCGAGCGTAGTCGGCGGATCACTCGGTCACGATAATCGTCCCCACCATGCCGCCCCGGATGTGGGGTTCGCAGATGTAGTCGTACGTTCCCGGAACCTCGAACGTGTGCTCGTAGGTCTCGCGAGTGCCGAGCCGGCCGCCGCGGTACTCGTGCCAGGCGTCTCGAGCCGTCCGTTCGTCCTCGTAGTCGCCGGTCGCGAAGTACGCCGCGCCCTCGGGGAGGGTGTTCTCGAGGGCCGTCACGGTGTGGTCTGCGCCGCTCGTGTTCTTCCAGACGACGGTCTCGCCGACGCGGACCTCGTACTCCTCGGGGACGAACTCGTTGCGCGTCATCCCGATGTCGCAGCCGTCGCCACCACAGGGGTCGTCCTCGAAGACGCCGAGAACGGAGGAACAACCCGCGAGCCCAACAGAGGCGACGGTTCCGACGGACGCGAGGTAGGCGCGCCGGTTCATACTCGCCGGTTAGGAGAGTCTGCATATAACCACCCCGGTTCGTTCTCGCGTCACTGGAACCGTGCAGGCTCGAGCGAGCCGGCTGGCGATTTTGCTCGCCTGTCCATGGCGAAACGAAAACACGTAAGGTATCCGCCCGCCGAATCGGCGAACATGCTTCCGCGGTTCGTCGGCAGATTGGGAGTCGCCGACGCAGTGACGATTGCCAACGCCGCCCTGGGGTTCGTCGCGGTCGTCGTCGCCTTCGTCGACATCGACCTCGCCGCCCGACTCATCCTGCTGGCTGCGGTCGCCGACGGGTTAGACGGCATCCTCGCCCGCCGGTACGGCGGTACCGAGGCTGGCCCCTACCTCGACTCGCTGGCCGACGTCGCCTCCTTCGCCGTCGCGCCTGCGGCGCTCGCGTTCGTCGTCGTCACTGACGGCCTCGGCATCGGATTCGACTCGATGACGGTTGAGTTGGCGCTCGTCCTCGCGGTCTGTACGCTGTTCGTTGCCACGGCGGTTACCCGACTGGGGATGTACACCGCCTACGACGTTTCGGGCGATTACACGGAGGGCATCCAGACGACGCTGGCGGCGACGATCCTGGGTGCGGCGATCCTCGCGAAGGTCGCCGGCCCGTGGCTCGTCCTCGCGATCACGGGCGCGTTCTGTTACCTGATGGTCTCGCGGATCCAGTATCCGGATCTGCTCGCTCGAGACGCGGGGATCATGGGCGTCGTCCACGTCCTCGCCATTCTCGTCCCGGGCTTTGCCAACCGGTCGTTTCCCTTCGCGCTCTTGATCCTCGGTATCGCGTACATGGTCTTCGGTCCGGTGTTCTACTGGCGTGAGAGTTCCGCGCCGCCGAACGCCGACGCGCATGGAAACGCTTAGGGCGATCCTGACACGACCGTAGCGTATGAACGCTGTCACGCGTGAGCGTCGTCTCTCGAGGTGGGTGTGTACATGAGTGACGACCCCGAAGCCGAAGACGACGCAAGCGAGGAAGCCGAGACGGATGCGTCGGCCCCCGATCTCGACGCCATCGAGGACGATCTCGAGGCGTTCGAGGGCGACCTCGCGGAGCTCGACGAGGACCTCGAGGCGGCCGAGACGGAAGACGACCTCGACGTCGTCGAAGCTGATCTCGAGGCGTTCCGTGACGATCTCGAGGAAATCGAGATTCCCGATCCGCCCGAGACAGAAGAGGACGAGGACGACGAGGACGACGAACCCACTCGAGAGGAGGAGCTACAGGACCGCTACGACGAGATCGAGTCCGACCTCTCGGATCTCGAGGACGACCTCGAAGACCAGCGCGGCCCCTACGCCGAGGACGTCGTGAGCGAGATCGACGGCGTGGGCGGGACGATCACGGGCACCCGCTGGACGATCGAGGGCGACGAGGAACTGATCGCGGCCGTCGATTCCTTCCTCGCGGACGTCGACGATCTGCTCGGCAGCGACGTCTCGATCCCGACCGATCTCGAACCTGCAAGCGGCGCCGAACTCGGCGAGGGTGGCGAGGAGGAGAGCACCGTTCCCGAGGGACTCGCGGACGCACTCGAGGAGGCGACCGCGGCCGTCGAGGACGCCGACCTCGACCCCGACGACGACGCGGAGACGATCGCCGGACTGCTCGAGGCGACAGACGAGTTCGAGTCGGACGTCGACGACGCGACCGAGTGGTCCGACCTCGAGGTGCGCGAACAACTGCGCCGCGAAGGCTTCTACGACGTCCTCGACCACGTCAAGGACTTCCCGCCGGAGTGGCACGCGCTCAAGGTCCACGAGAAACGCGGTAACGTCGACTACATCCTCCTCGTCTACGACAGCCTCGACTCGGATTTCATGGAGGAACACTGTCTCGAGGCCCTAGAGCGGATGGGGCCGAAGGAGGCCATGGAGCCGATGCTCGCCCAGGCCAACCGGCGCAATCAGGCCGCAATGCGTATCCTCGGGAAGATTGGCGTCGCAGACGACGACGTCGTCGACACGCTCCTCGATTACGTCGACAGCAACCCAGACCTCCAGAAGCCGGCGTTTCGCGCGCTGGGTGAGATCGGAGCCGAGGAGGCCGTCCAGCCGATCGCGAACCAGCTCGCAGAGGAGAACCCGGACGTCCGAAGCTGGGCCGCTCGCGCCCTCGGTCTGATCGGTGACACCCGCGCGATCGACCCGCTTGGGGACGTACTCGCCGAGGACGGGGAAGATCGCGTCCGGGCCAGCGCCGCGTGGGCGCTCAACCGGATCGGGACCCGAGAGGCTCTCGAGGTCGTCGCGGAGTACGCCGACGACCGTGCGTATCTCGTCCAGGCGGAAGCCGAACGAGCCGACCTCGAGCCGGCTGCCTGACCGGCGGCTTGCGGAACCGTTCGACCTGACCTTTAGGTACCATCGGGCGGCCAGACGGGGTGATGGCCTCGCGACGGATCGTCCTCTGTGTTGTCCTCGCTACGTCGGTGCTCCTGATCGCCGGGTCTGCGAACACGTTCGCCGGAACCGAACACGGGGTGACTGCTCACCAGTCGGATTTCGAGGACGAAACCGTGAACGGACTCGAGTGTGCACCGCCGCCACTATCCAGTGCCGGCGACGAGCCGCCGACATCGGCCGAGGGCGACCGCGACGACCGCGAGCCGCGTATCGTCGAACTCTATCCCAACCCGACGACCCACGGCAACGCCGGGGAGTACCTCGTCCTCGAGGTGCAAAGAGAGACTCGCCTCGAGAACTGGACGGTGACGGACGGTCACACGACGGCAACGATTCCGAACGAGACGATCGACGGCCGGGTTGCGTTCAGTACCGATCCCGCAACCACCGCTGAACTGACCGACCACCGGGTTCTCGAACTCGAGGGGACGGTCCGGCTCGCTGTCGACGGCGACGAACTCGAACTGCGAAACGGGACGGAGGCGGTCGACGCGGTGGCCTACGAGGACGCGCCGATCGCCGAACGCTGGTATCGTACTGACGGCGGCAGCGAAGCTGACCGGGCGGAGGGTCGTTGGCATCCCCGCGATGGCACCTGCTTTCCCGTCGTTCGCGCCGAACCGACGGCGGCGACGACCTTCGTCCTCCCGGATTCGCCCGACGTTCCCCTCGAGACGATCCGTTCGGCCGACGATCGGCTCGTGCTCGCGGGGTACACCATCACGTCGGTCGAGGTCGCCGACGCGCTCGTCGACGCGTCGGCGCGGGGCGTCGACGTCGCCGTGCTTCTCGAGGCCGGACCCGTCGGCGGGACGCCTGCCGCAACCGAACCGCTCCTCGAGTCGTTGGAGGAGGGCGGCGTCGACGTCCGCGCGATCGGCGGCGAGGGGGCTCGCTACCGGTTTCATCACCCGAAGTACGCGGTCGCCGACGATCACGTGCTGGTGACCAGTGAGAACTGGAAACCCTCAGGAACGGGAGGCAAGGCGAGCCGCGGGTGGGGCGTCCGTCTCGAGGACGACGAGATCGCCGACGCGCTCGTGGCGACGTTTCGGGCCGACTACGAGGGGTGGGATACCCGCTCGGGCGAGCAGTTCCGATCGACCGCGACGTTCGTCGAGGACGACGGGAGCGGAGATGACCCGGAAACCGCGTTCGAGACGAACCACGACGCCGAAACCGTTCCCGTCGAGTCGGTCGAACTGCTCGTCGCTCCGGACAACGCGGCGGATCGCCTCGAGGCGCTGATCGCCGACGCCGACGACGAGATACTGATCAAACAGGCGAGCATCGCCGCCGACGCGTCCGTTCTCGAGGCGACGCTCGACGCCGCCCGCCGCGGTGTCGACGTTCGAATCCTCCTCGATTCGACCTGGTACCACGAGGACGAGAACGCGGCGCTGGCGAACGATCTCGAAGCGATTGCGGCCGACGAAGAACTGGCGCTCCAGGCGACGGTTGTCGACCGAACCGACCGGTTCGAGAAGATCCACGCGAAAGGCGTGATCGTCGACCGCGAGGCGGCCGTCGTCGGAAGTGCAAACTGGAACGAGAACGCCTTCGAGAACAACCGTGAGGTGTTACTCGTCCTCCACGGTGAGTCGGCCGCGGAGTACTACGTGGCGGTCTTCGATGGCGACTGGAATGAGGACGCGTGGAGAGTCCCGACCGGGATGAGCCTCTCCGCTGTCGCCGTCCTCGCCGTTGCGGCGCTCGTCGGCTGGCGGTACGTCCGGTTCGGCGATCGGCGAGTGGCCAGAGAAGAGTGACGACGTCTGACGGTATCGAACGGACCGCTATCCGTATCAGTTCACGGGACCGCAGGCCTCGAGGTGGATACAGCAGTCGTGTTCGGGGTCGAAACAGTCCGGACACTCCTCAGGGCGGTCGATAATGGTGTCGAGGCGGTTGGCGACGGTGTCGTCGATGACGCTCTCGAGCGCGTGGGCTTCTGCGCGAAACTCCTCGACTTCGAGGACGTTTACGAGGAACCGTTCGATGATGCAGTACGTCTGCAACGCCTCGTGTGCCCGCTGGAGTCCGTCGTCCGTCAGACTCGCTCCCTTGTACTTTTCGTGCTCGACGAGACCGCGACCCTCGAGTTTGCCGATCATCTCGTTGACGCTCGCCGGGCTGACGTCGAGTATGTCCGCGAGCGTTCCGGTCGACGCGGGTCCCTCTTCCATGCGCTGTGCGAGGTAGATCGCCTTGAGATACTGATCTGCAGTGTTCATCGCGTCCCTCCGTCAGTGTCGGTGTTCGTCCCGGTCTGTCCCCCGATCATGCCCGGTGCTCCATGATCTCGGTCACTTCTTCGGCTCCGTCCTTTTCTTCCTCGCGAATGTCGTACAGCGTCTCGAGCAACCGGTCGCGGTCGAGGGCGAACTCGGTATCAGAGGCCTCGACTGCGTCGATCAGGTCGTCGTAGAACTTGTACGCCGTCTCCTCGTTGCACAGCTGGTCGTAGAGGACGCCGTCGGTGTCCTCGGGCGGGCCGTACTGTGCGTCGACTAATGCGTTGATCTCCTCGTAGGCGACGGTTTCGGCGTCGAGGTCGTCGATCAGCGCCTCGAGTCGCTCGCGGTGGTCGGCCGACTCCTCGTTGGCCTCGACGAGCAACTCCCGCACCTCCTCGTCGACCGCGTCCCGCTTTTCGGCTGGGAGGGATTCGAGGTGGTGGGCGGCGCGTGACTCGACGACCTCCTCTAGGACGACCCCGATCTGGAGGAGCCGTGCGAGTTGATGGTCGCTCGAGACACGCTGTCCCAGACTCATAGCTATCCGTCGGTGTGCCTGTTACTTAACTTCCGGCATCCACACCGTTCCAGGTCGGAATCGGTTGCGCAACGAACCGGCGTCCGTTCGACGAGCGAGACGGACGACAATCCGCACACGAGTTTCGATCAGTCGTCGGCGAGAATCGTCTGCCCGCCGAGATCGGGGCGACTGACGTCTCGATCGGTCTCCTCGCCGTCGATGTCGTAGGGGTACTCGCCGGTCACACAGCCCAGACAGAGGTCGATCCGGTCGTTTCCGAGGACCTCGGCGACGGCGTCCGTCGAGAGGTACGCGAGGCTGTCGGCGTCGATCACGTCCCTGATTTCGGCGACGGTCTTGTCGGCGGCGATCAGTTCCTCGCGGGTGGCCATATCGATGCCCATGTAACACGGGGCGACGATTTCGGGCGCACCGATGCGGACGTGGACCTCCTCAGCGCCACAGTCTTTGAGCAGCGTGACGAGTTGTGTCGAGGTCGTCCCGCGGACGATGCTGTCGTCGATGACGGTGACGGTCTTCCCTTCGATCGTCGATTTGATCGGGTTGAGTTTCAGGCGGACCGCGCGTTCGCGTTCGCCCTGGGTCGGCATGATGAACGTCCGGCCGACGTAGCGGTTTTTCATCAGCCCCTCGGCGAACTCGACGCCGTTGTCGCCGTCCGCTCGGGGTTCGCCGTCGGCGGTCGTCTCGGCGGCGGCGTCGGCGTAGCCGGAGGCGAACGCACGTCCCGAGTCGGGAACGGGCATCACGACGTCGGTCTCGACGCCGCTTTCCTCCCAGAGCTTGCGCCCGAGGTTGCGCCGTGCCTCGTAGACCAGCGTGTCGTCGATGACGCTGTCCGGCCGGGCGAAGTAGACGTGCTCGAAAAAGCAGTGAGCCGTGTTTTCGGCATCGATTAACTGGTACGAGTCGAAACCCTGCCCGTCTTCCTCGAGAACGACCAGCTCACCCGGACGCACGTCGCGGACGAGTTCCCCGTCCAGGGTGTCGATCGCCGCAGATTCCGAGGCGAGGATGTAGCCGTCCTCGAGTTTCCCGATACAGAGCGGTCGGTTGCCTTTCGGGTCGCGGACGCCGAGGACGGTGTCGTCGTGGCTGATCGTCAGCGCGTAGGATCCGTGGATGCGGTTCATCGTTCGCTTGACCGCGCGTACGAGATCTTCCTCTAGCAGGTTGCGCGCGAGGTCGTGTGCGATGACCTCAGTGTCGCCGTCGCTGGTAAAGGCGTGGCCGACGGCGGCGAGTTCCTCGCGGATCTCGTCGGCGTTGACGAGGTTGCCGTTGTGTGAGAGCCCGAGCGAGCCGCTCTTGAACGAGACGGAGAAGGGCTGTGCACAGGAGGAGTCGACCGAGCCCGCGGTCGGGTAGCGGACGTGACCGATTCCCGTCGATCCGTTGAGGACATTGAGGTCATCCTCGTCGAAAACCTCGCCGACCAGCCCCATGTCGACGTGGCTGTGTTGCTGGAAGCCGTCATGGGTGACGATCCCGGCCGACTCCTGGCCGCGATGCTGGAGTGCATAGAGCGCGTAGTACAACGGTCGTGCCGCGTCGCGACCGGCCAGTGAGACGCCGACGACGCCGCACTTCTCGGTCATTCCTGTTCGCCGGGGAGTTTCGCCCCGCCCATCAGTCATAGGCGTCAGTAGGGTGGCGCGCGGATAAAAATCCCCGTGTTTGTGCCTCCAATCCTGTCCTCGAGCCTAAGTAATATCCACGTTTGTGCATACTTCCACTCCGGGCGGCGGTTCGGACACGCGCCAGCCGGACGACGTGACACAGCGTTCAAGAGTATCGGCTCGAACACCTCGGGTATGCGACTCGAGGAGTACTGGGGTGTCGGCCCGAAGACGCGGGAGACGCTGGTCGAGGAACTCGGCCGTGAGCGGGCGATCCGGGCGATCGAGAGCGGCGACGTTCGAGCGCTCGCAGACGCTGGACTGGCTCGCGGGCGGGCGACCCGCATCCTGCGTCGGGCGACCGGCGGCGACGGCATGGAGGCGCTGGCGACGAGCGACGCGCGCTCGGCGTACAAGGAACTACTCGATCTCGCGGTCGAACACGCGGTTACACAGCGTGCGGCCGATCGGATTCGGGTTCTCACACCGCTCGTCAGTCGGGACGAGATGGAGCGACGGCTCGAGGACGTCCTCGCGGCGCGGGACGCCTGGCGCGACCTCCCCGACGACGACCGGGAATCGGTCCTGTCGGCGTACGACCGCTACGACGAGCGCGACGGGAGCGAACTGGCTGCCGTCGAGGCGGCGATCGCACTGCTCGAGGCGGGCGTCGACTCCGGTCCGTTCGCAGCGATCGCCGACCTCGAACGGGACCGACTCGAGGAGGCAGCCGAGGCGCTCGCGGCGCTCGAGGGCAATCGCGGGCGCGTCGCCAGCGGGGCCGACGGAGAACTCGATCGACTCCGGGACGCGCTCGGTGCCGTCGAGGATATGGACGCCAACGCACTGGAGTTGATCGAGGAGCTTCGGTCCGGCGGCGTCCGCGACGTTGACCAGTTCCGCGAGGCCTTCGAGGACCACCTCCTCGACGAGACGAACGTGACGATCGACCGGGTGCGTGATGCGATGGCGACCGATGCCACGGACGCGACCGATTTCGTCGGGGCCACCTTACGGACGCTCCGGAGCGATCTCACCGCGGCGATCGACGAGCGCGAAGAGACCGTCGCCGCCGAACTCGAGGCAGCCCTCGAGGAGTCACGCGAGACCGTCGATCGGGCCGTCGAGGCGGTCGACGAGATCGCGCTCCACCTCTCGCTCGCCCGGTTCGCCCTCGCCTACGACTGTACGCGTCCGACGTTCGTCGACGGCGAGGAGGCCGCCGTCTCGGTGGTCGAGGCGCGAAACCTCTCGCTTTCGACGCGTGACGCGGAGGACGTCCAGCCGATCACGTACGCGCTGGGCGATCACGACGTCACGGACGTTCCCGGTGGCCTCGAACCCGGTTCCGAAGACGAGGACGGCCCCGGTGTCCCCGGCCGCGAGCGCGTCGCCGTCCTCACGGGGGCGAACAGCGGCGGGAAGACGACGCTGCTCGAGACCCTGTGTCAGGTCGTCTTGCTGGCGACGATGGGACTGCCGGTTCCCGCAGAGCGGGCCGAGGTGACGCCGGTCGACTCGCTGGTCTTTCACCGTCGCCACGCGAGTTTCAACGCGGGCGTCCTCGAGTCGACGCTGCGTTCGGTCGTGCCGCCGCTTTCCTCCGACGGCCGGACGCTGATGCTCGTCGACGAGTTCGAGGCGATCACCGAACCGGGGAGCGCGGCCGACCTGCTCCACGGACTCGTGACGTTGACCGTCGATCGGGACGCCCTCGGCGTGTTCGTCACCCACCTCGCGGACGACCTCGAACCGTTGCCGCCGGAGGCACGCGTCGACGGTATCTTCGCGGAGGGGTTGAACCCCGACCTCGAGTTGCTCGTCGACTACCAGCCGCGGTTCGACACGGTGGGTCGGTCGACGCCCGAGTTCATCGTCTCGCGACTGGTCGCGAACGCGACCGACCGGGGCGAACGAGTCGGCTTCGAGACGCTCGCGGAGGCCGTCGGAAACGAGGTCGTCCAGCGGACGCTTGCGGACGCCCGCTGGAACGAGTAACCCGGTTCGTCCGCCACACGTCGGTCACTCTCGATTCTCGTCCCCGTCTCGGTCGCGGTCCCGATCGTCATCGGTTCGGCCGGTGGCGTCCTCCCGGCGACCGTCTTCCGCGAGCCAGACGTCCGGCCGCGGCGTGTATGGGAGGCTTTCGCCGTGTTGCTGGCCGTTTCCGAACGTGTAGACGATTCCGTCCTCGTCCTCACAGATCCGGGACTCGAGGTAGGCCTGTGCCGCTCGGCGGGAGAGCGCGCCCATCTCGATCGCATCGCCCAGCGTCGTCTTGACCGCGCGAAACCAGGCTCTGATCTCCCCGTCGCGGGCCGGGTCCGCCCGGACGATCGCACCGCGGCCGTCGTCGCGACCGTCTCCCCACTCGAGCCAGCAGACGCGGTAGACGTCGACGGTGTAGTCGTCGTCGGGCGAGACGAGGTAGAGCGCTTCGTGGACGCAGGGATCGAGGAGATCCACGAGAATCCGATCGCGCGCGATGGAACCTGCGAGGACGGTGGCGTCGACGACCCCCTCCGCGAGCGGCGTCGATTCGGTGATTCGATCGGCCAGCGAGAGGTCCTCGCCGCCCCAGTGGCTGTAACGAACGTCGTACAGACGGTCCGGGCGCCGGTAGGCGACGAGTGCTCTGTGCCCCATCGTGGTCACGCTCGTGATGGACGGCCGTCGACGATCGAACGCGGTCGGTTTCCTGGCTGGTCGAACATCACCGGCTCTGGTCGCCCGCCCGTACTTGAACCTCCGGACCGGGTTCGGCGCGTCCGGTCGGTAGAAATCGTTCTCGAGACGCGGCAGCGGGTTCCGCGGGCGCAACGCCGATATCCGTTCGCTTCCAAGGTGGGCGCCACGCCATCATGGCAGCCAGCTACGACGCGATCGTGTTCGACAACGACGGGGTACTGACGACGCCGACCGACCGGGACGTCCTGCTCGAGGCGATCCACGACGCATTCGAATCCGTCGGCGTCTCGAACCCGTCCGACGAGGAGATTCGAACGCTCCTCGGCCCCGATCGGTCCTCGCTGCGTCGGGTAGCGGACCGCCACGGGGTCGACGCCGCCGCGCTGTGGAGCGCACGGGAACGAGCTGCGATCGACGCCCAGCGTGCCGAGATCGAAGCCGGACGAAAACGCGTCTACGAGGACGTCACGGCCCTCGAGTCGCTTCCCGTTCCGACCGGAATCGTCAGCAACAACCAACACGAGACGATCGAGAACATCCTCGACAACTGCGCACTCGAGCCGATCGAGGTCTGGTACGGGCGCGAGCCGACGATCGAGGGGATCGACCGGAAGAAACCGACGCCGTACTACCTCGAGCTGGCGATCGAGGATCTCGGCGCGAGGAACCCGCTGTACGTCGGCGACAGTCGCGTCGACGTCGTCGCAGCCGACGCAGCCGGGATCGACGCCGCCTTCGTCAGGCGCGATCACCGCCTCGAGTACGACCTCGCGGACCACGAGCCGCGCTACGAAATCGACTCGCTCGAGGCGCTGCCGGAACTGGTGTGACGGACGGTCGTCGTGGCGAGACGCAGTTACGACCGTGATCGAATCGGTGGCCAGATACTTTTCTCGGGCGCTCGTTTTCCGAGCCGATGCGTGCCGCAGCATTCACCGATCTGGTCGGCCCGGACGGAGTGGACGTGATCGACTGCGAGACGCCCGATCCCGGCCCCGGCGGGGCGGTCGTCGACGTCGATGCCTGTGCGATCAACCGCCACGATCTGTGGATCCTCGAGGGGGAGTCGGCGATGGTCGAGGCCGACGACCTGCCGTTCGTCACGGGTCTCGACGTCGCCGGCACCGTCCGCGAGGTAGGGGAGGGCGTCTCGAGCGTCGAATCCGGCGACCGTGTCGTGCTCTGCCCGAACGAAACCTGTGGACAGTGCCGGTTCTGCCGGGAGGGCCCCGAGAACCTGTGTGCGAACTTCTCGCTGTACCACGGCGGTCTCGCGGAGGCTGCACGCGTCGAGGCCGACCGGCTCGTCGCGCTCCCGGACGAGGTGTCGACGACCGCCGCTGCGGCGATCCCGACGGCGTACACGACCGCCTTCCACATGCTCCGGCGGGCCGACGTCGGGCCCGCCGACCTCGTCTTCGTCCCGGGCGTGACCGGCGGCGTCGGTGTCGCGACCGTGCAACTGGCGACGATCCTCGGCGCGCGAACGGTCGGAACGTCCTCCTCGGCTGTGAAACTCGAGCAGGTCCGCGAGTTCGGGCTCGATCACGGAATCCAGTCGACCGACACCGACGAGATCTACGAGCAGGTGAGAGAGATCGGTGTACCCGACGCGGTCGTCAACCACCTCGGCGGGGAGTACACCGAACTCGGTCAACGAGTGATGGCCCGCGGCGGGACGATGGTCGTCTGCGGACGCACGGCCGGAGGGACTTCGACGATCGACGTCGCCGAGCTCTTTCTCGAGCACAAGCGGATCGTCGGCTCGACGATGGGGACACAGGACGACCTGCGACGACTCGTCGACCTCGTCGCAGCCGGCGATCTCGAGCCCGCGATCGACGAGGCGTACGCACTCGAGGAGACGGCCGACGCGTTCGTGGCGATGAGCGAGCGCGAGAGTGTCGGGAAACTGGTCGTCCATCCGTAACCGTCGAAGCGAACCGGGAGCGAGGCCAGAACGTGCCGGCCCGACGTATTTCCTCTCGAGTGGTGTCGGTCGTCTATGACCAACGTGGCGATCACCGGCGCGTCGGGCACTGTGGGACGGGAAGCGATCGCGGCCTTCTCGGACCGCGACGAGGCGCTGACGCTCTTTTCACACAGCGAGACCGAGGACCTCGAGACGACGCCGGTCGACATCACCGAGCGCGACGCCGTCTTCGACGCACTCGAGGGACAGGACGTGGTGATTCACCTGGCGGCCAACCCCGATCCACGCGCCGAGTGGGACGCCGTCTCGGGACCGAACGTCGAGGGGCTGTACAACGTGTACGCGGCCGCAGTCGAGAACGACCTCGAGCGTATCGTCTTCGCGAGTTCGAACCACGCGGTGAACATGGAAAACACCGTCTCGCCAATCCGTCCGGAATCGACGGTCGCCAACCCGGAGGTCGTCCGGCCGGACGATCCGCCGGATCCGGACACCTACTACGGGGTCACGAAGGTCTTCGGCGAGGCGATGGGTGCGTACTACGCGAACCGTCACGGACTGGACGTCGTTTCCCTCCGGATCGGCTGGTTGCTCACCCGCGACGAACTCCGCGAGGAGTGTGCCGACCGAGACGGCGCTGGCGAGCGGTATGTCCGCGCGATGTGGCTCAGCCCCGAGGACTGTCGACGCGTCGTCGAAGCGGCCGCGATGCACTCGCTCCGTCAGACGCCGTTGATCGCCCACGGCATCTCCGACAACGCCGAACGGTTCCTCTCGCTCTCCGAGACGATGCTCGAACTCGGCTACCGACCCCAGGACGACTCCCAGGCGGTGCTCGAGGACGAGGTGAACGGACGAACGGGGCTCGAGACCGGTTGAGACGGATCGCCGTCTCCGGACCGTTGGCTCCCCGTATCGAAAGACCGAATATCGGGTCGTTCGAACCGTCACATATGTCTACCAAGGTGTCCGAGTCGACCGGCTACGTCTCGAACGTCCAGATGTCGGCGATCGGGTACGTCATGGCGGCGATTATTGCGATCGTCATGCTTCCGGTCTTCCCCGTCGTCGTCCTCGTGTGGCTTCTCTGGCGAGTGTTCGTCGCGGGCGACGACGTGGAGCCCAGTTACGAGACGTGGCGAAACGATCCGAATCGGCTGCGGCCCTCGCCACCAGAACCGGAGACGGACGACGAGGACGAGGACTGATAGGGATTATCGTAGGAGTTCATCGTTTCCCAGTGAAGAACCGAGAGACAGTGCCGAAAGAGAGGATTCGAAACCGGTGGTTGGCTACGATAATCCCTATGATACGGCCTGCTGTACCGGTGTGACCGCTGGACTGCTCGCAATTGTCTCGTCGATGACGTACAGTAGTCCGTGTGAAACGAATCGCCGTACGCTATTTTGCTGACGACGAACGATCCGGTCCACGGCCGACCCAGACCGGTTTATCGATCCGTGCCGGCTGCGACGAGCTCCGACGGCGGCCCACCCGGGAGTTCGTCCCGATCGTGGGGAGCGTCGAACTCGAGGTCCGGGCCTCGAGCGACGATCCGGTGTGGGTTGACCTCCGGGTGAGTGGTGTAGTAGTGTTCCGTGATGTGGGTCATGTTCACCGTCTCGGCGACCCTCGGCGTCTGGTAGAGATCGCGGAGATACGGCCACAGATTGTCGTACTCGCGGACGTACTGGACGTTACACATGAAGTGGGTGTGATAGACGCTGTCGAACCTGACGAGCGTCGTGAACATGGCGACGTCTGCCTCGGTGAGTCGGTCACCGGCGAGATACCGCTGGTCTTCGAGCACGTCGTCCCAGTGGTCGAGCGCCGAGAAGAGGTCGTCGACGGCCTCGTCGTAGGGTCTCTGGTCGGTCGCGAAGCCGGCCCGGTAGACGCCGTTGTTGATCGGCTCGTAGATGTCGTCCAGAATCCGGTCGACCTCGTCGCGATACCCCTCCGGGTAGAGGTCTACGTCCCGGGTCGCGTACTCGTCGAAGGCCGTCTCGAGCATCCGCATGATCTCCCTCGATTCGTTGTTGACGATTGTATTCGAGTGGGTGTCCCACAACACCGGCACCGTCACGCGACAGGTCGCATCCGGATCCGCGCGGACATACAGTTCGCGCAGATAGTCGGCGTCGTGAACGCGGTCCGGGGTACAGCCCTCCTTCTCCGGTGTGAACTGCCAGCCGTCCTCGTCCCGGTAGGGATCGACGACCGACACCGAGATCGCGTCCTCGAGTCCGTTGAGCGCGCGGACGACAAGCGTTCGGTGTGCCCACGGACACGCGTAGGAGACGTAGAGGTGGTACCGACCGGCCTCCGGCTGGAACTCGGCGTCGGGATCGTCGCGAACCCAGTCCCGAAACGCCGTCTCCTGACGCTGGAAGGAGCCGTCGTCGTCGGTCGATTCGTACGCGTCGGTTCGCCACTCGCCGTCGACGAGCATGTTCATACCGCCCGTACGTGCTCGAGGGTACAAAGTGTCCCCTGACGTTCGTGTTACCACGTCGACGAACCACGAGAGCGGCGTCACGTCACCGATCGACGACGGCGTCGCTGTGTCCACACCCCAGAACACGTCGGCCGAGCCGGAGAGAAAGCGTTTAAGCGGCCCCGGTAACCACTCGAGGCCATGGCAGACGACGGGGAGCGTCATCGGCAGAGTCGCCTGTTTACGGACGACGACGGGTCGTTCGATCCGGAACGCGCACGCGAGGAATCCCTTCCCGTCGAGGACGGCGAGGTGATCGACACCGACGAACTCGCGGACCACCAGCGCTACGTCGAGGGTCGCGGGATCTACGACGAACGGAATCGGGTCAACGACCTCACCGGAAAGGAGTGGAAGTACGCGACCAAGTCGGTGATCGCTCAGGGCTACCCACCGGCCGTCCAGCACGACCGCCGGAGCGAACACGGTGGGCAGAAACCGCCGCGGCTCTGTGCCGAGTTGATCGGCCGGTTCAGCAAAGCGGGCGACACCATCCTCGACCCGTTTGCGGGCGTCGGTGGTACCCTGCTCGGCGCGAGTTTCTGCGAACACGAGGGGACCGGTCTCCGTGAAGCCATCGGCTTCGAGCGCAACGAGCGATGGGTCGAGATCTACGAGACGGTCGTAGAACGCGAGAACGACGAGCGCCGCGCTCGCGGCGAGCCCCCCCTCGCCGCCCAGGAGATGCGCCACGGCGACTGCGCCGACCTCATCGAGGACGTCCCCGACGACTCGATCGATCTCCTGTTGACCGACGTCCCCTACTGGCACATGGACGAACTCGAGCAGACCCGAAACGAGCGAGCGACCCGCGAGAGCAAGCTGGGATCGTTCGACGACGGCTCGAGCGAGGCTGAGGACGGAGGGGGCGACGACGGTGAACTCGAGGACGAGTCGGCCCGAACGCAGACGAAAGCCGAGTGGCTCGCGGAGATGGCCGAGAAGTTCGACCGCTTCGCCGACGCGGTCGCCCCGGGCGGTCATCTGGTGGTCTTCATCGGCGACATGTACCGCGAGCAGTCCTACGAGTTCCTCTCGGCGGATCTGGCGCGAGCGGTCGAGTCGGCGGCACCGGTAACCCTCGCGGCGAATCTCGTCTGGTACGATCCCACGAAGGACCTCCACGTCTACGGCTATCCGTTCTCGTTCGTCCCCTCGATGGTCCATCAGAACGTTCTCGTCTTCCGGCCGGACGAGAGCGAGTGACGCCGTCAGACTCCCGTCATTCGATCGTCTGACGCGGTTTTATGACCACCGAGCGTCTCGATTCGACCGGCGCGCACCGTGTTATCACCCCCATCCCCCCGTCGCGCGCCGTTTACAGCGGACGAAGGGAGAACCCGCTGGTGATCGAGTGACGGCAGCGACCGGACGCCGAGTCCGGCGTCCGCCGGCTGCCGGTACGTGGTTGTCGCCCGGATTGCTGGCGAACAGGTTCGTCGAACGGAACTGCTGTCGATCGGTTACGCGACCTCGACTCGAGGTGGCCCGCGACCGGTTTCCGTTCGGCTCGCCGTCGACTGGTTTCTCGCCGTTCTCTCACCGACCGTGACAGCGATCGTCTCACCCGTTGGCGGGCAACAGCGCTGCCTGCACGCGCTCGAGAGAGTTCGTCTCGGTGATGACTGCGACCTCGTCGCCGGCCCGTAGTTCGGTGCCCGGGAGCGGGATCGTCAGCGGTTCGCGTTCGCGTCCGTGGGCGTAAATCCGAGCGGAATCGGGGAGTTCGAGTTCGCTCACTCGTTTCCCGACCGCAGGTGATCCGTCACGAATGTCGAGGACCGTAAGCTGGAGATTCGCTGCGAGATCGGCCACGACGTCGAAATCGCCGCCGAGCATCGCGGTTTTCGCGCCTGCGGCACCCAGGCGCTCCGGGTAGATGATCTCGTCGACGTCTTCGGCGTACCTTTCGTAGATGTCCTCGCGGTAGTCCTCGTCGATCCGAAGCACCGTCCGACAGCCGTAGTGTTTCCCGACCATGCAGGCTGCGAAGTTGACGTTTAAGTCGGGCGTGAACGCGCCGATCGCACCAGCGCCGTCGATACCGGCGTCGACGAGAACGTTTTCGTCCGAGCCGTCGCCGTGGCAAGCGTCGAACCCCGATCGCTCCGCGCGTTCGGTCCGGTCGGAATCCTCGTCGACGACGACGACCTCGTGACCCTCCTCGAGGAGGATGTGTGCCGTTCGTGATCCGACTCGTCCGTACCCCACGATAACGAATCTCATGTCACGCTGTACTCTCCCCGACGACAAATACGTTGGTCTCGCCTCGAGTTCGACTCGAGGTTCGAAGCGCTTATACCCGAACGCTGGGTAGAATCGACCGACTCGCTGGGTCGCGGGCATCAGCGGGCACCTGCACGGCTTCGCCGCAGGTCGGGATGTGATCCGCGGGGACCGTCCCCGGTCGGGATTGAACCAGGAAACGCCCGCGGTGATACGCATGGCAAAGAGCTTCTACTCCCACATCAAGGAGGCATGGAAGGACCCCGACGACGGCAAACTCGGGGAACTACAGTGGCAACGCAAACAGGAGTGGCGCAAGCAGGGCGCGATCGAACGGGTCGATCGCCCGACGCGACTCGATAAAGCACGCGAACTCGGCTACAAGGCCAAACAGGGTATCGTCGTCGCTCGCGTCTCCGTCCGCAAGGGGACGGCGCGCAAGCAGCGACACAAGGCGGGCCGACGCTCGAAGCGACAGGGCGTCAACCGCATCGGCCGACGAAAGAACATCCAGCGCATCGGCGAGGAACGGGTCTCTCGGAAGTACCCCAACCTCCGTGTGCTGAACAGTTACTGGGTTGGTGAAGACGGCTCCCAGAAGTGGTTCGAAGTGATCCTCGTCGATCCGAACCACCCGGCGATCGAAAACGACGACGATCTCAACTGGATCTGCGACGACGCCCACCAGAACCGCGCGTTCCGTGGTCTGACGAACGCGGGAACGGCCAACCGTGGCCTCAACACCCGTGGAAAGGGCGCAGAGAAGGTCCGACCGTCGAACACCGGCGGTCAGGGCCGCGCGAAGTAACCTCTCCCGTCCGCTCGTTTCATCTTCGTTCTTTCGACAGTTGCCAGCGGACGCTATCGAGGCTGAAATTTATGATTCGCCGCTGCGTAGCGGCGAGCATGACGAACCACGTTCTCGTTCCAATCGACGAATCCGACCGATCGACCGACGCACTCGAGTTCGCCTGCCGAGAGTATCCCGACGTCGAGATCACGGCGATCCACGTCCTCGATCCGGGCGATTTCTACGCGGCCACCGGTATCGAAGGCGGCGCGATGGCGAACTACGACGAGATCCGAAAACAACACGAGAACCGTGCCGAAGGGATCCTGGAGCGAGCACGCGAACAGGCCGCGGCGTACGACCACGACCTCGAGACCGAACAGGTCATCGGCAGCGTCTCGCGTTCGATCGTCGACTACGTCGAGGGAAGCGACGTCGACCACGTCGTCATCGGCAGCCACGGTCGGACCGGTGCGAGTCGGATCTTACTCGGTAGCGTCGCCGAGAACGTCGCCCGGCGCTCGCCGGTTCCCGTAACGATCGTCCGGTAACGTCTTGGGACGCCGACCCGGTGAGCAACCTCGCTCGTGAGACCTTCGTCTCGTGTTACCCCTCTCTGCCCGTTAAATTCAGACGTCTCCCGACACGTCGGGAAACCGTGGGCACTCCTTCGAACACCGAGCGTGCGTTCGAAGCGACGGTGCAGTTATCGGCGTGAATGGTGGTTGACGAAAATCCGCTCTCCTAGCAGAACACTAATAATTCTCTACTGAAATACCGTTTCTATGAGTGCCGGTCGGTATGTGGATGCTCGTCGTCGAACACGGAAGCTGTTCGAACCAGAGCTGGGTGGGACGGTTGGCTACTACACCGATTGGTTCATCATGGCGCTTATTACCGCCAACGTCGCGGCGGTTATCCTCGAGACGGTCGACACCATCGCGGCCGCGTACGGTCCGTTTTTCCACTATTTCGAGCTGTTCTCGGTTGCGATCTTTACCGTCGAGTACCTCGGCCGGGTGTGGGCTGCCGTCGACGATCCGGCTTACGAGGGACCGATTTCCGGACGGCTTCGGTTTGCGAGTCGCCCCCTGATCGTCATCGATTTGATCGCAATCCTGCCGTTTTACCTTTCGGCTGCGGGGGTACAGACCGATCTTCGGTTCCTCCGTGCGATCCGACTGGTGCGTCTCTTCCGGCTGTTGAAACTCGTGCGATACTCGAGTGCCATGCGGTCGTTCGGACTGGTGTTCTATCGGGAGAAAGAGAAACTCCTTCTGGCACTGTTCGCGAACGTGTTGCTGTTGACGCTCGCCTCGAGTGTCATGTACTTCGTCGAGCACCCCCACCAGCCGGAGGTCTTCTCGTCGATTCCCGCCTCGTTTTACTGGGGGTTCATCACGCTGACGACCGTCGGCTACGGCGACGTCACGCCGGTTACGCCCCTTGGTCAGTTCCTGACCGGGATAATCGCCTTGCTCGGGATCGGGCTGTTCGCATTGCCGGCTTCGATTCTCGCGGCAGGGTTCATGGACCAAACCGACGACGAGTCGGAGTCGGAGTACGAGTACTGTCCACACTGCGGGGAACGGCTGAAGTAGGTCCGGTTTCGTCGCCAGGCGTCGGCCGCGACGGCTGATGTGGCGTCTCGAGCGGGCGTTCCGGAATATTGATGCGAACAGTTGGCACACGGCCGAACATACGAACGGTTAGGTCCCGAACGGCCCTCGAGTCGGATATGGAGCCAGACGCCGAACACGGAGTCGACAGCCGGATCGCCTTCGTCTGTGTCCAAAACGCCGGGAGAAGTCAGATGGCAACCGCCTTCGCCGAGCGCGAGCGTGTGACCCCCGACCTCGACATCGAGATCGTTTCCGGAGGAACGAGAGCCGCCGACGCCGTCCACGACGTCGTCGAGGTCATGGACGAGGCAGGGATCGATCTCTCGAGTCGCGTCGAGGCGCTGTTCGACGGCCTCGAGGCGGGCGAACTCGAGTGACGGTGAGGCGAATGGCGGTTACGACGAGTGAAAACCCCTCGAAACGACGGTTTCGAGCGATAGAGGATGGACTCGAGTGGGTCTCGGATTGTCGACGGAACGATCGAAGCAAGTCGCCGATCAGACGATCGTCAGCGAGCCGACTGGCGCGTCCGTCCGCTCGCGTGCGCGTTCGATGCCGTCCTCGCCGGCGGCAATGAGCGCGAAAACGCCGGCAACGTCGGCGTCGGCGGTCTCGACGATGTCCAACAGGAGTTCCTGGGTCTCACCCGAGCGGATGAGGTCGTCGACGACCAGCACCGACTCGCCGGGATCGATGGCCGACTCCGGGAGGTAGTAGGTCAGCTGGATGCCGGACTCGAGGCGTTCGCGGGCCTCGATGAACTCCTCGACGGCCGTCTCCTTGCGCTTTTTCGCGTACACACAGCGGGTGCCGTAGTAACTGGCGAGTGAGGCGGCGAGCGTGATTCCGTCGGTGGCGGCGGTGAGCACGACGTCCGGCCGACCGAAGGCGAAGGCGTTGGCGACGACCGGCGCGACGAGGTCGAGAAACGGCTGATCGAAGACGGTGGCGGTGTTGTCGACGTACCCCTCGTCGTCGACGCGAATGCGGGCGTCGAGTTCCGCGGCCAGCGCTTCCCGTCCGAGATCCTCGACGACGTCGCCGGCGCGGTCGGCGCCGGGAAGGACGTGACCGTTCACGTACCGATTGAGGTCGCCAGCGGGGAGGCCGGTAGTGGCGGCCAACTCGTCGTAGGTTCGCGTCTCCTTTAACATCCGCAACACGTCGACGGCGCGCAACTGGAGAGCGGCCTTCTCGGCACGGTTCATACTCGATGGGCAGTCTTCCACAATTATGGTGGTTTCGATGTAAACACGACGTCGAACTATCCACCACCCTGTATCGAATCACCGCCTGACGGAGCCGAGTCTCGGCCGTCGCGCGTGCAGGCACCACCCTTTTCGCCGTCACCGACGCACCTGCGTTCATCTCCAGCGAACGACCAACTGCCCAAGAGTTGCGACAGGGGATCACCGTCGAGATCGTCCAGGGCGATCAGGACGTCCAGTCGGAGGACAGGGAACCGATCGTCGGAGAGGTGGCGACGATCTACGAGGACACCCCCGAGGGACCGGAAGTCGAACTTAAAAACGGCGTCGGCGGACACGTCCAGTCGGTCGTTCACGACGAGTAGCGGTACGGTGTCGGTGGGGCATCGGTACTAGATCGGTGTGAGACTGGTGTCGTACCGGTGGGATATCGGTACTAGATCAGTGAGAACTCGGTCCGGTATCAGTGTGGCGTCGGTATAGGATCGGTCCGGTAGCGGTGTGCTGTCGATCGAATCGAGACTCTCTCGTTCCGCGTCGCCACCGCCTCGTCCGTCGATCCGGCACGTCTGCCGGCCCAACCGATTTCCCTACCGACGTGGATCCTCGAGCCATGGCCGACTCGAGTCCGCTCGCACTGGTACGTGACGTGATCGCCGTAGCGCGCGAGCGTCAGATCAGCGTCAAATCCGCGGGGCTGGCCTACCACGCGTTCAACACGCTGGTTCCGCTCGTCGTCCTGTTGCTCGTCGGTGCGAGCCTGCTCGATTCGCTCGACCCACTGATCGAGTCGTTAGAGGCTGCGAGCGGGCTCGAGGGGATGGTGACCGACGGCGGGACGGACGAGGTTGCCGGTGCCGGCGTCGATCGAACGCGGGCCGCGGTGCTCGCGCTGGTGATCCTCGTCTGGAGCGCGACTCGTCTGTTTCAGGCAGTCAACAGCGCGTTTACCGGCGTCTACGGCTCCAGGCGGTCGGAGTCGTACGCGAACACGGCCGTGACGGTCACGCTCGTGACTGCGTTCGGCGTCGCGTTCGTGACGACGACGATCGCGGTCGGAATCGCGCTGGTTAGCGTCGTCGGCGTGAGTCTCTCGGTGCTCGTCGGCGGCCCCGTGGCGACGGTTGCGAGTGCGGCCGTTCTCGCGGTACTCCTGACGCTCGTCTTCGTCCCGATGTACTACCTGTTTCCCCAGTCCGACGTCTCCGTCGGCGAGGTGCTCCCGGGGACCGTCCTCGCTTCCCTCTCCTGGACGGTTCTCGCGGTGGGCTTTCGAATCTACGTCGCGACGTCCGAGAGCGTCGCGCTCTTCGGGATCGCCGGTGCGGTCTTGCTCGTGTTGACGTGGGTCTACTTCGGCGGGTTCTGTCTCCTCCTGGGGTCGGTCCTGAACGCCGTCCTCGCGGGTCGCGTCGATCCCGAGGAGGAGTGGGTGCCGATGCAGGAACTCTGGTCCAGGTACGCTTGACGCGGGGAGCGCTCGCAGGAGGGGCTGGATCCCCGGTATCCTCGAGCAAGCACCCGATCTGATCACCTCGAGAAAGTACCGCGCGATTTGACCTCACAGAGTAACACCACCCCCCCTGTCAGCCCGGGTGCGGACCGATGGTTTCTATCGCCCCGAGTTCGTACTGGCGGTGAATGGTCTCTGGACCGATCGCCGACGCCCACCTTCTCGTGGCGAAATCGGATACCGCCGAGACGGATCGCGACTCGAGCGATGGATCGACCGAACCGGCGCGGTGGAGAACCGACGACGGTGCCGATACCGTGACCACGGTCGAAACGATAGACGACGCGCTCGAGCGGGTTACGGACGGACTGATCGACTGCGTGGTGACGGGGCGGACGCTGGTCGACGGAAGCGGACTCGAGTTGCTCGAGGCGATCAGGGAACGCGATGCGACGCTTCCGGTCGTCCTGGCACCGGTCGACGGCGACGAATCGCTCGCCAGTGAGGCGATCACGGCCGGGGTGACGGAGTACGTCGCCGCCGATCGGAGCCCCGAGGAGCGCGGTCGTGCGATCGAACGTGCGATCGAGACCGGTCGCCGGCGACGTCGCCGACGGTCGCGGGCCCGCGGGTTCACGGCGGTGTTCGAGGATAGCGAGACACAATCATGGCTCTTAGAACCCGACGCACGGGTTCGCCGGGCGAACGAGGTCGCACTCGAGGCGATCGATGCGACCGGAACCGACGTCGTCGGTCGCCCCTTCCTCGACGTGTCGCCGTGGCACGAGAGCGACGACGAGCGAGCAACGCTCCGAAAGGCGCTCGAGACGGCGGCCAACGGGTCCGTCGTTCGGCGGGAGCTTCCGTGGACGGCATCCGGCGAAACCGACGGCTCGGAGGACGTCTCCGCCGAGATCGGCCGGACGGATAGTGACCGCTCACGAACACTGTCGGTCACGATTCGACCGGTCCGAGACGAGACCGGAACCGTCACCTCCGTGCTCGTCCGGGCGGAGGACGTAACCGAGCGCGCTGGCCTCGAGCAGGAGCTTCGCGAGTCCGAAGAACTCCACCGCGTAACGCTCAACAACATGACTGATACCGTCCTCGTCACGGACGACGACGGCGAGTTCACGTACGTCTGCCCGAACGTCCACTTCATCTTCGGTTACGACGACGACGAGATCCACGAGATGGGGACGATCGACGAACTGCTCGGAGCGGAGCTGTTCGACCGGGAAGAACTCGCCGAGGGGGGCGTTCTGACGAACATCGAGTGTACGGCGACGGACGAGGCCGGACGCGAACACACCCTGCTCGTGAACGTTCGGGAAGTGTCGATTCAGGACGGAAAGACGCTGTACAGCTGTCGCGACGTCACCGAACGCAAGCGCCGCGACGAGGCGCTCACTGCCCTCCATCGAACGACCAGGCGACTCCTCTACGCCGAAACCGACCGCGAGATCGTGGATCTCGTCGTGGGAGATGCCACGGACGTCCTCGCCCTCGAGGCCAGCGGGATCTACCGCTTCGATCCCGAGAACAACGTCCTCCAGCCGGCGGCACACTCCTCCGGAATGGCGGAGCTCCACGGCCCGCTCTCGGCCGAGCGAGTCGGTGACGAGAACGTCCTCGGAGCCGTTTTCCTCGAGGGAGAGAGCCGGTTCTTCGAGGACATCACCGACGCCGCGGCGTTCTCGAACCCGACGACCGACGTCAGAAGCGCCGCGTTCGTTCCGCTCGGCGACCACGGCGTGTTCGTCGTTGGATCGTCGTCGCCGGACGAGTTCGACGACGCCTCCCGGGAGCTGACTGACCTACTCGCGGCGACGACGGAGGCCGCCCTCGACCGGGTCGAGCGCGAGCGAACGCTTCGGGAACGCGATCGGGAGCTCAAGCGGCGGAACCGCCAGCTCACCCGACTCAACCGGATCAACGAACTCATCCGCGAAATCGACGCCGCACTGGTCCAGGCGGAGACGCGCGAGGAGATCGAGCAGGCGGTCTGTGATCGACTTACCGCAGCCGATCGGTTCTCCGTCGCCTGGATCGGTGCGTCCGACGACGGGGGAGACCATCTCGAGGTGCGCGCCTACGGCGGTCCGCGACGTGGTCGGGAGTATCTCGATAGCGTCTCGCTGTCGCTTAGCGGCGACGCGACGGAGCCAGCCGTGAGAACGGCGACCCATCGCGAGGTCACGGTCGTCTCGAACGTCGTCGACGGACTTCGTGACGAACGGTGGCGAGGCGAAGCGCTCGCCGCGGAGTATCAGTCGGTACTCGGCGTGCCACTGTCCTACGACGAGTTCACCTACGGGGTGTTGACGGTGTACGCCGATCGGCCGGATGCGTTCGACGACGTGACACGATCCGTCTTCGACGAACTCGGCGAGACGATCGCCTCCGCCATCGCCGCGGTGGAGCGAAAGAGTGCACTCCTCTCGGATTCGAGCAACCGCCTCGAGTTCGCGGTTCGAGACGAGAGCTCCGTCTTCACCCGGCTCGCCGAACGGGCCGACTGTACGCTCTGGTTCGATGGCGGCGTACGACAGCACGACGACGGAGCAACGGTATTCGCGTCGGTCGAGGGGGCATCGGCCACCGACGTCGTGGCTGCGGCTGCAGATCTCGTCGCCGTCGAGGACGCCCAGGTCGTCGACGGTGGACCGTCGCCCGCGGACGACGATGACCGAACTGGTGGAACCGTCCGACTCGTACTCAGTCGACCGTTTTTCGCACTCCGGCTCGCCGATCACGGTATTGTCTTGCGACGCCTCGTGGCGACGCCGTCGCTCGCACGGATCGTCGTGGACGTTCCGAGCTCCGTCGACGCTCGCGAGAGTGCGGACATCGTCTCGAGCGAGTTCGAGGACGTCGACCTCCGTTCGAAACAGACCGTCGACCGCACGATGCGAGCCGACGGCCGGGCCGACCTCCTCGACACACTCACCGACCGACAACTCGAGGTCGTCCAACTCGCGTACTACGGCGGCTACTTCGAGTCGCCGCGTGCTCGATCGGGGGAAGACGTTGCGGAAACACTCGAGATCTCTCCGGCGGCGTTCTACCAGCACGTGCGAACGGCCCAGCGAAAACTCTTCGAGGCACTGTTCGACGGCACGGCTCACGTGCTGGATGACGAAGTGGGGTTGAATAGTGAACCATAGCCGAGATCCGATGCTAGATATTCAACGAACAACCTGATCTTAATATCCCTAATATTCCTAGATGCGACGATCGCACCCGCGATTCGCTCGTCGACGATATCCATGAAAGACGTTCAACTCGATCCCGGCGAAGAATCGACCTACGAGTGTTTCGACTGCGGTACGGTCGTCATCGCATTGGCACCCGAGGCGTGTCCCAACTGCGGTGCCGATATGCGCAACCGACGGACACCGATCGAATAACGATGGGGCCGGATCAACACGTTTCGACGGCTGAGCCGCAGCAATCGTCGAGCGACGAACCGGAGACTGCACTCGAGACCGCCCGTCGACAACTCGCTCGAGCTCGATCGAACCTCGAGATCGACGACGCGATCCACGAGCGCCTCCGCCATCCGAGGGCGGTCCACGAGGTGACCGTCCCACTCGAGCGTGACGACGGATCGGTCGACGTCTTCACCGGCTACCGGGCCCAACACGACAGCGTTCGGGGGCCCTACAAGGGGGGACTCCGGTACCATCCGGAGGTTACCCGTGACGAGTGTGTCGGGCTGGCGATGTGGATGACCTGGAAGTGTGCAGTGATGGATATCCCCTTCGGGGGCGCTAAGGGAGGCGTCGTCGTCGATCCAAAGTCCTTGAGCGCCGACGAGAAAGAACGGCTCACGCGTCGGTTCATGCAGGAGATTCGGGGCGTCATCGGTCCGACGAAGGATATTCCCGCACCAGATATGGGGACTGACCCGCAGACGATGGCGTGGCTGATGGACGCTTACAGCATGCAAGAGGGCGAGACGATTCCCGGCGTCGTCACCGGCAAGCCTCCCGCGATCGGCGGCTCGAAGGGCAGAGAGCGGGCCCCCGGACGAAGCGTCGCTATCGTCACCCGCAAAACCTGTGAGTACTTCGACTACCCGCTCTCGGAAACCACCGTCGCCGTCCAGGGTTTCGGCAGCGTCGGCGCCAACGCAGCCCGCCTGCTCGACGAGTGGGGGGCGGATGTCGTCGCGGTTAGCGACGTCAACGGCGGTATCTACGACCCCGACGGCCTCGAGGTCGGAGCGATCCCTTCCCACGACGAGGAGCCGGAGGCTGTCACCCGCTATGCGGAGGAGACCGACGTCTCGCGACTCTCGAACGACGAGTTGCTCGAACTGGACGTCGACGTCCTCGTCCCGGCCGCTGTCGGAAACGTCCTCACCGAGGACAACGCCGCCGCCGTCGACGCCGATCTCGTCGTCGAGGGGGCAAACGGCCCGACGACGTTCGCTGCCGACGCGATCCTCGAGGAACGAGAGATTCCGGTGATCCCCGACATCCTCGCCAACGCCGGCGGCGTCACCGTCAGTTACTTCGAGTGGCTCCAGGATATCAACCGACGGCGCTGGTCGCTCGAGCGGGTCCACGAGGAACTCGACTCCGAGATGGTGACGGCCTGGAACGCGGTCCGCGAGGAGGTCGAACAGCGTGACGTCACCTGGCGCGACGGGGCGTACGTCGTCGCGCTCTCGCGGATCGCCGAAGCACACGATATCCGCGGACTCTGGCCCTGACACGGTTACGTACGTACGCTTTGGGCACTGATCCAGACAGGGCTACGTACGTACGCCGTTTCCAGCGGGGTCGCGGCTCGGACAGCACCCTCATCGGTACACCGGCATACCGATCCGTACCTGGGGTAGTTGTACCGCTTTCGGACGTCTCGCCGCTATTCCGCTAGTTGAGACACCCCCCGTCTTTCAAGAGCGTCGTAGTGGTACGTCGGTGCGTGTCCGCCAACGGTTCTATCACCCTCGTCCCCAGCGTTCACTACTCTGCGAGTCACTGCCGTCGCGTCCGGCGGGCGATCCGCGAGGCCGATCCGGATCTCGTCGCGGTCGAACTCGACGTTCGTCGGTTCGAGTACTTCGACCGAGACGTCGACCCGTCGTTCGCCGATCTCGCTCGAGCGGTAACGCCGATCCCCGCGGCAATCTACACCGCGGTTCGGGCGATTCAGCGGACGATCGGCCGGCTCTACGGGCTCGACCTCGAGACGACCGACATGGCGGTCGCGATCGACACTGCCGCCAAACTCGACACCGACGTCGCGCTCGTCGACGATCCGATCGAGAAGACGATCTCGGGGATCGCTTCCCGGGTCGGGCCGGCGACGATCCCGAGAGTGTTGATCCGGGCTGCTCGCCCCGATCCGGGCCGGCGAGCCGATTCGGTTGCCCCTCTCTCACCCCCGCTCGCGGAGATCGAACACGGCGACGACGTCCAGCCGGCGATCGACCTCCTACGCCGTGTCGTCCCCGAACTCGCCGAAGTGGTGATCGACCGTCGGGACCGGGCGATGGCCGAACGGCTCCACGCGCTCCGACTTGAGGGCTACGACGTCGTCGCCGTCGTCGGCGTCGGCCACCACAACGGCATCCGCCGAACGCTCGCGTCGCTTGAGGGTGACGAGGGCCTCCGGAGCGTGACCGTCCCGATCCGGTCACCGACCGGCTCCTCGAGGCGGATCCCGATAGACTGATCCCTCGACGGCTACTTGTCGTACACTTACGAACAAACGCTTTTCCACACGCTCACCGTGGGTAGAGAGCATGTCCGAACCAGCGCCGACGCACGGAACGCGAACCGTCGTCTCGCCCGGAAAAACGCTCTTCGGTATCGACGCGAGCGAACGGGTCGGCGAGTACGCCGATCGCTACGGAACGAAGGCCCTCCTCCTCGCCTCACAAGAAATTTACGACATCCACGGCGACCGGATCGTCGAGGCGCTCGAATCCAGCGGCGTCGAGACGGTCCTGTACACCGACGTTCGGCCAGACCCGACAGTCGAGAACGTCCGGGAGGCCTTTCAGCTCTGGCGGGAGCAAGACTGTGACGTTATCGTCACACTCGGCGGTGGTTCGTCGATCGACGCCGGCAAATCGGTTGGAATCCTGGCGACCAACGAGGGCGACATCCGAAGCTTCGGTGTCGACGAGGCCGGATACGACGGTGTCCCGAATCCGACGCCACCGATCATCGTCGTCAATACCACCGCAGGGACCGGAAGCGAGACGACGCGGACGGCCGTCCTGACGGACGAGTCTACCGCAACGAAGTTCATCATCGTCTCGGAGAACATCGTTCCGACAGTCGCCATCGAAGATCCCGAACTGACTCGTTCGCTTCCCAAGAGCCACACCGCCTTCACGGGTATCGACGCCTTTACCCACGCCATCGAGGCGTTCACGTCCGTCAAGAGCTACGGAGTCACCGACGAGTACGCCCGTAACGCCATGGTCCGGATCGTCGATGCGCTCCCGGTGGTCTGGTCCAACGGTGACAACATCGAGGCCCGAACGGAGATGATGATCGGACAGTTCCAGGCCGGCAAAGCCTTCGGTAACTCGTCGGTCGCGCTCGTTCACGGCATGGCCCGCCCGCTAGGGGCACAACTTCACGTCCCACACGGTCTCGCGAACGGTCTCATCCTCCCCTACGTCGTCGAGTTCAACCAGATGGCTGCACCCGAGAAGTACGCCGACGTAGCCCGTATCCTCGGTGTCGCCGACGAAAACGAGTCCGCTCGCGTGGCCGCTCGCAAGGCCAGCGACGGCATCGAACAACTCTGCGAGGACATCTCCCTCACCGACTACCTCGAGGACTTCGGCGAGGTCCTCTCCCGCGAGGAGTACCTCGAGGTTGTCCCCCAGATGACCCAGGACGCGTTCGATTCGGGATCTCCGGCCAACAATCCACGCAAACCCACTCGCCAGGAGCTCGAAAACCTCTTCGTGACGGTCTACGACGACGCGCTCGCACCCGACAGTTCGCGCCGGTCCTGACTTGCGACCCGTTACGTCTTCACCGGAGCGTCAGCGGTATTCCGATACGGGAAAGCCCAATGGAACGACGGAACGTGACGTACGAAAACCCTGTTGAACGTATCAGTAGTCACCCGAACTGACGCTACCGTCATCGTCCCAAGAACACGGTCCAAACGACGTGTTTCGAGCAACAGGATCGATAAACACGCCGTGATCGTCGAGCAGGACTGGATAGTCGTCGCCGGTCTCGTACGCCCAGTCCAACTCCCAAGCGATTTCCCACGTATCCTGTTCGGAGAGGTCGTCCCCGTCGAACTCTGCATGATACTCGCCATACGGGAATTCCACGTCGTCGTTGAGAGTGACGTGTTCGTCTACGTCGAATTTGACCGTCTCCTCGAGCAGTACATCGCTCGTGTCCTCGTGTTCGATACGAATGTGTACTGTGACGTCAGTATCCATCCTGTTTTCTAGTATCACATTTTCGCCAAATACCGGCAGCGTCTCCGTGAGGTAGATCGGGCTTTGATTCTCCATATCTGGTTGTTCAACAAGGTAGTAACTATCCTCATGGAGGAGATACGCTTCGTTGATATCGATCACGTCTGGGAGATATGGACCCTTCTCGGATTCGGTCTCATCGTTCTCGAGAGCTGCCAGTGCCTCTGCTTCGGCGGGGGAAGGAAGGTCGGAGACCCGAACGATGCGGTGTGGACATCGATCGTACTCCACTGCATCGTCGTCACTCTCGTTACTGGCTCCCGTCTGTGAGTCATCGGTTTCACCATCACTGTCGCCGAGACAGCCTGCCACTAGGACAGTTGATGCAGCCATTCCCGCGAGAAATCTTCGTCGCTGCATACCTGTGTATCAGGAGTTACCGACAAAAATACCCCTTTGACGAAAATGTTCATTTTAGTAATAGAGAGACACGAATTTCGAACAGTTAGTCTACCAACCTTTTGCTCTGCGTGCGGTCGCAGAGCGACCGCTCTCGGCGAAACGTTGATGAAAAGCACTCCTCTCTCCCCTTCGGGTCGGTCGTCGGCCCGCTCGCTCACGTCGTTCGCTCGCGGTGAGTGCACACTTCTTCGCCTCTATTGAGCGAGCGTGGGTTTCGTGTCCATTACTAAATAAAGAAGCCGTGCTACTAACTACTGATAAGAGCCAGGCGGCGCAGCTGTCGGTAAGCCGGAGTACGCGTGGCCAACGCCTACCCGAGTGCGGTTCCGACGAACCGTATGGCTCGACTCCAGCGAACGCTCTCGAACGTCGCGGAGGAATCCGGCCGGGAGAACGGTCGGATCGGCGTCATCGGGGGGAGCACCGCGTACCCAAATCAGCCCGCGCTCGTCGGACGCGCGGCGTTTCGAACCGGCTCCGATCACGTTCGGGCGCTCGTGGCCGATCCGATCTACGAGATCGTCGCCGGACAGTCGCCGAATCTGCTGGTAGATCGGTACGCCGGCGAGACGTTCGACGAACGCGCTGTCGCCCGCACCCACGAGATGAGCGAGTGGGCCGACGCCCTCGTGATCGGGCCGGGTCTCGTCGACGCCGACCCCGACGCGATCCGCTCGGTCGTCGACACCGTGGGCGTCCCGACCGTCGTCGACGCTCTCGCGATCGAACCCAGTCTCGAGGCCGACCTCTCGAATGCGGTTCTCACCCCCAGCGGAGCCGAAGACGACCCCATCTGCGATGCCTACGGATCGCTCGAGGCGTTCTCGAGGGAGACGGACGCGGTCGTCACGCTGACCGGCGACGTCGACGAGATCGTCGCTGGCGGCGATCGGATCCAGAACGAAACGGGAACGTCGGCGCTGTCGGTCGCCGGGACGGGTGATACGCTCGTGGGTATCGTCGCGTCGTTGCTCGGACAGGGGATGGATCGACCCGACGCGGCGGAGCTGGGTGCCTGGATTCTCGGCAAGACCGGCGAGCTGGCGACCGCGGAGTTCGGTCCGGGCGTCGTCGCGACGGACGTGATCGAGCGCATTCCGGATACGATCAGGTGAGTCGCTACTCTCCCTTCGCTCTGGCTCACGCCGACCACGATCGAAGCGGTCGCTCGAGTGCGCAAACGATTACCCGTCTGTCCGTTGTATCCCTACGTATGTCCGAATCGACCGCCGAGCACGCGGGCGGGTGTGACCACGAGATTTCCCACCCCGTCTTCGCGGCGCTCTACGACCTGCTGCCCGAACCAGCACAGCTCCGGTCTCACCGGGAGTACCTGGTTCAGGATCTCTCCGGTCGCACCCTCGATCTCGGCTGTGGCAACGGCGAGTTGTTTCCCTACGCCGTCGACGCCAGCACGGGTGACCTCGAGTACCACGCTATCGAGCCCGATCCCCACATGCGCACGCGAGCCGAGAACAACGCACGGGAAACCGGCCTGCCGGTCGACCTCAGGGACGCTCGCGCCGAGTCGCTTCCGTACCCCGACGACGCCTTCGACGTCGTCGTCGCCGGCGTCGTCTTCTGTACGATCCAGGACCCCGACGCCGCCCTCGAGGAGGTTGCGCGGGTACTGAAACCCGGCGGCGAGTTTCGCTTCCTCGAGCACGTCCGTGCCGACGACTGGCGGGCGAGCGGCCAGGACCTGCTGACACCGCTGTGGCGACGAGCCGCGGGAGGCTGTCACCTGAACCGGGACACGATCGACCGGTTCGTCTCCCACGACGCGTTCGGGCTCGAGGAGATCGAACGCACCGGCGTCGGAGTCTTTCCCGCGTCGCCGGTCGTCCGGGGCAGGTTGCGGCGAAACCGGGACGGCCTCTTCGGCATCGGAACCGAGTAGGATGGACGGTCGGTGGATACCGACCGGCTCCAGCAACTGTACCGTATTCGGGATTTATCCCTCCGGGGGTCTCGAGTTCCTGTATGACCGACGATCGATTACGGATGACGCCCGGTCCAACCGAGGTGCCCGAGGAAGTGCGAAGCCGGATGGCGGAACCGACGCCGAACCCCGACGTCGAGCCCGAATTCTTCGAGTGGTACCGAGGACTGCTGGACAAACTCGAGTCGATTTTCCGCGCGGATCCGAGCGCTCCCGGTGAGGACGGCGAGTCGCAGATGGATATGGTCGTCCTCGGCGGCGAAGGAATCCTCGGCCTCGAGGCTGCCGTCGCCTCGCTGGTCGACGACGGCGACCGCGTGCTTTGTCTCTCGAACGGCCTCTACGGCGACGGCTTCGCCGATTTCGTCGAGAGCTACGGGGGAGAGGCCGTCACGTGCGGCGTTTCAGATCGGGGGACGCTCGATGCCGACGTCGTCGCCGAAGCGATCGAAGACGCACGGGCCGACGGCGACGACTTCGACGTCGCGACGATGGTCCACTGCGAGACGCCGACCGGGACGTTGAACGACCTCGAGCCGATCCTCGACGTCCTCGACGAACACGGGATCCGCTCGGTCGTCGACGCCGTCTCCTCGCTCGGTGGAACACCGGTTCCGACCGACCGGATCGACGTCTGCATCGGCGGCAGTCAGAAGTGTTTCAGCTCGCCGCCAGGACTCACTATCTGTTCGGTAAGTGATCGTATCTGGGATCGGATCGAGTCCGCCGAGAACCCGACGCTCTACGCGAACCTCGAGCCCTGGCGGACCGCCGTCGACGACGAGTGGTTCCCGTACACCCACCTCGCGTCGAACCTCTCCGGGCTCGACGCCGCCGCCGATCTGTTGCTCGAGGAGGGAATGGATTCCGTCTTCGATCGCCACGAGTCGGTCGCCACGTACTGTCACGAGCGGGCCGCCGAACTCGGCCTCGAGACCTACCCTGCCGACGAAGGCGACTGTTCGCCGACGGTAACGGCACTTGACGTCGACGGTCGTGCCAGCGAGCTCCAACGACGGATGCTCGAGGACCACGAGATCGTGCTGGCAACAGGACTCGGCGACCACGAGGACGAGATACTTCGAATCGGCCACATGGGGCACAACGCACGTCGTGACCGGGTCGAGCGAACGATGGACGCACTTGCCGACGTCCTCCAGTGAGACGACCGATTGACCGTCAGTGCCGGCACACTCGCGACCGGGCGGCGGTCGCACTGGAACAGCGGGACAGCAATCCGTACGAGGATACACGAACGGGTCGGACGAACGGATACGTCCCCAGCCTGGCCGGAAGCTGCAGGTAGAACGGTTTCCCCTCTCGTCCGACTACCGTCTCTATGTCCGAGCCCGACCGAGAACCGACCGAGACACCCACGACCGACAGGGAGGAGGCCGAACGCGAGGGGAAGTGGATGGGGCGAAACTGGCTCGGAATCGCTGCCGTCTCGATATTTGGACTGGTGCTGATCGTAATCGCGCTGATGCAGGCAACCGGCCTGATGGACGTCTTCGCACCGGTCGCGGAAACCGAAATCCAGCAGTGGGCTATCTTCGGTGTTCTCGTTCTGATCTGGCTCGGAGCCGCCGGCTGGAGCTGGAACGCGATTACGGGATGACGACGGTCACCGACAGTACGACCAGTCTCGAGACGCACCCGACCCGTCGGATCGGTCGCTCGCACGAATCGTCGCCTCGTCTGGAAGACAGGGCTCGCTACAGTAGTGGCGTTCGACAGTCGTCTCCCTGCTCGTAACGACCCAGCTGAGCCGATACTCCTGCGGTTCAATCACGACGTCGCACGTCGAACACCGGACTCGTTCCGACAACGATCGCTCTCCCTCGAGACGGGCGACGTGTGACCGTTCGATCGGAATGTCGAGTTCAGGACGCACGTCGTCGGTGGTGACGTCGTGGACTCTCCGTACTCGAGTCGTTGCTATCGTATCGGCGTTCGAATCGCCCATAGCGCAACGTCAACGAATTATTATAAATAGGTCGGGACGACTGTCATCAACTGATGAACGTCTGCTCAAATGATAATTTATAGTGTATATGTGTGGATGTGGTAGCTTTACTACAGCACGTCCGGCGCGGTCGGTCTCGAATCGGGGTTGTGACGCCCTCCGAGAGCCACCGGTGTACGACCCACTCGGGCGTGATACCGATTGGTGTAAGATGTCCCGGCGAACCCGCCCCACGGGTCACGGGTGTGTCGGCACTGACGGGCAGCCGCCCGTATGCCACGCTCTCCCGTAGCAATCCTGAATCGGAAGGAAACCCGTTTAGTCGGGCCGCACGAGGGACAGATAATGAGTACGGATTACCGGATCGGACTCGTCGGCAAACCCTCCGTCGGCAAGTCCTCCTTTTTCAACGCGGCGACGATGAACGACGTCCCCGAAGGGGCCTATCCATTTACCACGATCGACCCCAGCGTCGGTGAAGCCTACGTACGCGTCGAGTGTGCGGCACCCGAGTTCGACGAAGAGTGTACGCCGTCGGTCGGCTACTGCGATCACGGCACCCGATTCGTCCCCACAAAACTCGTCGACGTCGCCGGGCTGATCCCCGGCGCACACGAGGGCAACGGCCTCGGCAACCAGTTTCTGACCGACCTGAACGAGACCGACGTCCTCGTCCACGTCGTCGACTTCTCCGGGGAGACGGACCTCGAGGGCGAACCGACCGAGGGTCACGATCCGCGCGAGGACATCGCGTTCTTAGAGGAGGAACTCGACCAGTGGTATCTGGACGTCTTAGAGAAGGGGATCGGTCGCTACGAGTCGGGATATACGACCGAGGACGACGCCATCGAGGAGGAACTCGCCGAACAGATGAGCGCGTTCAAGACGAACGAAGACGAGATCAAGCGCCTGATTCGCCGGATCGACGTCGGTTTCGATCCCGACGAGTGGGAGGAGACGGACAAACTCGAGTTGGCCCGCGAGATCCGCACGGAGACCAAACCGATGGTGATCGCGGCGAACAAGATGGACACCCCCGAGGCCCAGGCGAACTACGCGGAGATCACGTCCGACCCCGAGTACGAGCACCTGACGATCGTCCCGTGCAGCGCCCACGCCGAGAAGGCCCTCAAGTCGGCTGACAAGGCCAGCGTCGTCGACTACCGGCCCGGCGACGCCGACTTCGAGATCACGGGCGATATTTCGGGCGAACAGGAACAGGGTCTCGAACAGATTCGAGAGTTTCTCTCCGAGTACGGCGCGACCGGGGTCCAGGCGGCCCTCGAGACGGCGCTGTTCGACGTGCTGGGCGTGACACCGGTGTTTCCCGGCGGCGCGAATGGGCTCGGGAACGAACGCGGCGAAGTGCTTCCTGACTGTTATCTGATCCCGCCGGGGTCGACGGCCGAGGACTTCGCGTACAGCCTCCACTCGGACATCGGTGACGGCTTCCTCCACGCCATCGACTGTCGGTCGAACCGCCAGCTCGGCAAGGAGTACGAAGTCGAGGCACGTGACGTCCTCGAGGTCATTACGACCAACTGAGACGGATTGCTGTCCCGATGTGCCGGCGAACCCGCAGACGGGTCACGGGTTCGGCGGTACCGACGTATAGTAAACCGTATGCGAGGGAGTATCGTCGCCACCCGACGGTTTCGGCCTCGTCTGTCGTGGCTGTCTCTCGATCCGTCACAGGAAACCGATGACCCCCGACGATAATCCCCCTGAGACGATCCGCCGTACAGACCGCGCTCGATCGCAGTCCGAACCACCGTGTGATTGTGGCGCACGGTTTAAGTGTACCTGCCCGAAACCTTCGACCCGACGAGATCGAATATGACGGGCCGACCAGCGAACGAGACGAACGGCGAACCGGACGGGGAGGGGCCCGAACGCGACGCTCGAGTGCACGGACCCGACGACGCGGAGTCTACCGTCGACGGGGACGAACCGGATGACGAGGGAGATACTCCGGCTGCCGACGGGATCGGATCGGATGTTGATGGGGCTGATTCGGTCGATGGAGACGCCGAGCAGGACGAAGAACCCAGCCTCCGGGCGGCCGAGGGCGTTCCCGACTGGGAGGACGAGTACGTCGACCGGGTCGCCGACCGACTGTTCGTCAACTACGACCTCGAGAAAGAGAGAGTCGTCGAGACCGAACGGTTCGACCTCTACGGCGAGTTGCGCATCGAGAGTTCGAAACACTTCCTCCACCCGTCGGTGACGTACGCGAACCACGAGGCGTACGAACACCTCTTCGTGACCCGCGAGTCGCGGGTGAGCGAGGATCGACTGGAGTCGCTGGTCGACCTCGGCCACGACCTCGCCGACGAGTGGATCGAGGCGAACGAGGACCACTTCAGTACGACGTTTACGTTCGTCGTCGTCGCTCCGGAGATACCCGACGAGGTCGAGACGTTCGTCGAGGAATTCTCGGAGCGGACGCTGTTGAAGTTCGGCTACAACGGCGAGTACAAGATTCGACTCGTCGTCACCGCCCCGGAACACGAGGTGTTCGTCTCGAGTCCCGGTGCTGAGATCGAACCGGCGTTCGTCCACTGGGAGACGCCCGAAGAGACCGCTGGCGGACCGCTCCGGCGGCTCGCCGGCCGGCTCGGGTTGTAACCGTCCGTTCGAACGCCGATCCCCTCCGTGGTTCGACTGCGTTTACTTCCCGTAGGTAAGCCGCCGAGCGAACGCGTCGAGGTAGGATTTGACCCGACCCAGCAAGACGACGTGCGGGCTGGCGCGGCGGAGTTCGTCCTCCTCGAGTTCGATTCGGTCTCCCTCGAGGGGGTCTCGGCTTCGGTGTCCGTCTTCGGTCGCCATATCGACCACGGTACTCATGCTACAGCGGCCGCAGGCTTCCTTCTCGGACGAATCGGTCATACGTCGACCGACGAGTTCGAGATACCTAACTCTACCGACTGGTCGGGTTCGGTCGACGGAAAGAGGGCGTGGATGGCGGGAACCGGACGACTGAACTCGCTTTCGAAACTCGGTTGGGACGGTACCGATGCTAGTCGTCGCTTGGCCCCGTTTCGGCACCGACGATCGAGTCGCTATCGAGCCCGTCTCTGGCCTCTTTGATGCTCGAGTACCCCATCTTGAGTAATCCGAGTGTCAACCCGACGAGAACGAGTGCGATGATGCTCTGTAGCCCGAGTGATATCGACTCGATGGTTCCGGTCTCTCCGGAGAGGATCGTCGACGGGTTCCTGAGGAGTCCGATCCACAGGAGACCGACGAGCGTGACGCCGATCATGAACAGGAGCGGCACGCCGGTGCTGATCAACTGTTTCGTGTCGCTCCAGTTGGCGAGCCAGATCGTCGCGACGAGCAACGCGAGCGCGGCGAGGGTCTGGTTCGCACCGCCGAACAGCGGCCAGATGTTCTCCCAGGTACCGGAGGCGACCAGGAGGTAGCCACCGATCGCGGCGACGCTCGCGTTCACGTAGCGGTTCATGAACGTCTCCTCGATCTGGGTCTCGGGCGTGCCGATGATCTCCTCTAACATGTACCGACCCAGTCGCATCGCCGTGTCGGTACTGGTGAGCAGGAAGCTCACGAACAGGAGGCCGATGAACGTCGTCGCGGTTGCGACTCCGAGGCCGTAGACGGTGAGCAACGCGCCACCACCGGCCGGGAACGTGACGAGCGCTGCAGCGAGGCTGTCACCGGCACCGGCGACGAGCGAGACGGCGAGGATCGCAGTCACCGCGAGCAGTCCCTCCCCGAGCATGCCGCCGTAGCCGATCAGCCGTGCGTCGGTCTCTTTGTCGAGCTGTTTGGCCGTCGTCCCCGAGGAAACCAGCGAGTGGAAGCCGCTGATCGTCCCGCAGGCGATCGTGATGAACAGGAACGGGAACAGCGGGCCGAGCGCCGGATGGACGAATCCGGTGAACGCCGGCAGGTTCGCCGTCAGCGCGTCGACGGTGACCGTCTCGACTCCCGGATCCCAGACGGCATCGATCGTGACCGGGCTGAAGCCGATGACGGTGGCGACGATGACGGCGAGCAACATCCCCCCGACACCGACGTACAGGATCGCGGAGGTCAGGAAGTCCCGCGGCTGGAGCAACACCCAGACCGGCAGGACGCTCGCGGCGAACGCATAGAGGACGACGACGATCGTCCACGCCGCGAAGTTTGCACCCATCGCGCCAGCGAGCGGGAGGAAGCTGAGTGCTCCCTCACCGAAGATCGTGATCGTTCCCGCGGGCATCGTCTCCGTCGCGACGATCGCGAACGGGAACTCGAGGCCGACCCAGACGCCGCCGAAGACGGCGAGGGTGAACGCGATCGCCCCCGGAATGAACGGGAGTCCGAACTGGTAGAGATAGACTCCGAAGAGAACGGCAAGCGCGAGGTAGACGATACTGGCGGTCGCCGCCGCCGGGAACGCGTTGAACACTGCCGCAATCAGGAACGCGAACGCCGCGATCACGAGGATGATCGTCAGGAACGCAAACCACAGTAACATGTTCTTGCCGCGTTTCCCGACGTACTGGCCGATGATGTATCCGATCGATTTCCCCTCGTGGCGAACGCTCGAGGAAAGCGACATGAAGTCGTGCACCGCGCCGAAAATCGGGTTGCCGATCCCAACCCAGAGAAGTGCTGGAAGCCAGCCGAACGCGGCTGCGGCCGTGATCGGCCCAGCGATCGGTGCTCCTCCCGCGATACTCGAGTAGTGGTGCCCGAGCAAGACCGGTTTCTTGGATGGCACGTACTCCTGGCCATCCTGATACTTGTGTGCCGGTGTCGTTCGCTCGTCGTCGAGCTCGACGAACTGCGCGAGATATCTCGAGTAGCCGAGATATCCAACTGTGAACGTTATCAGTACGAACGCGACCATCCAAACTACCTGTACCATGGTTTCATACCCCAGGATACACCATGCATAAATACAACTTAAATCTCCCCCAAACAACCACCATGTTTTAGTATAATAAATTATATTTATCACAGATGATCGAAGTGAATCAACTGGGAGAGAGGTCAAAGGAGTTGTTTTGTAGTGCACGTGGGAATAAATATCACTCAGGTCTGGAATAACTGCTATGAACCCGTTCGCGGCAATTCACTCAGATAGTGGGGTGTGACTCCCTCCAACCGGATTCTAATCGATCGCTATTTCCTTCGTCGGGAATCCCGGTTGCGTCGGTCGCGTTTCACTCGAAGACTATACTCGGTGGGAGTCAATGTCTGTCCCTCTAACATGACATATTTTTCATGGAACTTATTATATACGTGTCTTCTCTATGAATATTAGAACGTATGACGAACGTGGTGGATTCGATGCGCCAGACCGTCGAACAGCGACCCCTCTCGACAGCTCTCGTAGACGGTAACGACGAGCTGACGTATCGAGAACTCTGGATTCGGGCCAGCGAGTTCGCCGGGGGGCTTCGAAAGTACGACGTCAGAGCCGGCGATACGGTACCGATCTGTCTCCCGAACAGCACCGCGTTCGTCGTTGCACTACTCGGAACGCTCCGAAACGGGAGCGTCGCTGTGCCGATCAATCCCCGGTTCGAAACCGAGGAGAAGTCAGCAATCACACGGCAGGTCGGCGCAAACGTCGTCGTCGCGACGGACGATCAGGTGACGGGTATTCTCTCGAACGTCGACACGCTCAACGCGCTGGTGCGGGTCGGCGACGGTGCGAATCTGGGAGTCGACTTCGATGCGTTTACCGACACCGACGGGCTCTACGACTTCTGGGAAGTCATCGAGCGAGCGGACGAGGACCCCGCATTGCTCTCGTATACAGGTACGGAAACACCAAGAAAGACGGGTGTGGTTCTCTCACACGAGGCGCTTCGGTCGAACGCCGAAGCCGTCGCAGAGATCGTTCCAGGTGGCCTCGGTCCGGAAGACGAACAACTCAGCGTGCTCCCAGCGACTCACCTCTTCAACATAACCCCCGTTCTCAACGCGACGCTCCTCACAGGTGGTCGGTACAACCTGATCGCGAATCCGTCGGCCGAAGCCACGGTCGATCGGCTCGACGCACACGACATCACCGTCTTTCACCTCTCTCCGTCGATGTACGCCAGGTTGGCCGCGGACGAACTGCTCGAGGCCGTCGACCTCTCGTCGCTGCGGGTCGCCGGTTCGGTAGGTGGTCCGTTTCCTCCCAGTGCTCGAGAGATGCTGTCGGATGCCGGCTGTGAGAAGCGGTACTACTTCTACGGCAGAACCGAGACGGGGCCGGTCGCGCTGGTGAACGTCGACGGCAGCAATCGGTCGCTCGGTCGCCCAGTACCCGGTGGCCAGGCCCGTATCGTCAACCCGGCGTTCGAAGAGTGTCCGGTCGTCGAGGGCGACGAGACCGTTTCGTCCGAGGCCTGTGGTGAACTCGTCGTCGCCGGCCCGAACGTCGCCGACGGCTACTACGACAACGACACCCTCGAGGACGAACGGTTCACGCTCCGGGGTGGCGACAACTGGTATCACACCGGGTTGACCGCGTACAAAGACGTCGACGACTACGTCTACCGCGTCGAGGACTGATCGCGCCCCTCGGTCCGAATCACATCGAGTTCGTCCGCGACGTCGGCGAGCAACGGCCCCTTGACCTCCTCGACGCGGGCCTCGATTTCCGCCACTATCGGCGGCTCGAGGCGATCGTGGGCCGCTTCGATCCGATCTCGTTCTTTCGAACACCGTTCGCGAAGGTACGACGCGCCGCGTCCCTCCTCGTGAGACTCGGGTTCCGGTGTCACTCTGTTGATGACAATTCCGCCGACGTCGAGATCGTACTCATCGAGTGCGTCGACCGCGCGTTCGGTCTCGCGAAGCGAGAGGTCGTCCGGGTTCATCACCAGATAGAACGAGGCGTCCGTCCGAAGCGTCTCGTGGGCGAACTCGAACCGATCTCGTCGTTCCTCGAGTCTGGCGAGGATAGGATCGCCCTCGCGCATTCGCCTGGGCTCGCGCTTCCCGATCGCTGCTCGCTCGTAGAGTTCGACGCTTTGCATCCGCTTGGCCCGCAGTTGTTCGACCCAGTCCCGGAGGAGTTCCGGGAGCGAGAGCAATCGAAGCGTTCCGCCGGTCGGCGAGGTGTCGAACACGACTCGATCGTACTCCTCGACGTTGGCCATCACGTCGATGAACCGATCGAACAGGGCGGCTTCGTAGGCCCCCGGCGTCTGGTGGGCCATCTCGAGTTGGACGTCGACCTCGTTGATCATCGACGCGCTCAGCTGGCTGTTGAGTTTCCGTTTGATCCCCTGGAGGTGGTCGGCGATCTCGCGTTCGGGATCGATCTCCATCGCCCAGAGGTTTTCGTAGCTCTCGACGCGCTGTGGATCGTCGCCGAAGGACTGCTCGAACACGTCGCCCGTGCTGTGGGCCGGATCGGTCGAGACGAGCAGGGTCCGATCGCCCGCCCGCGCACTGTCGAGTCCGAACGCACTCGAGACCGTCGTCTTTCCGACGCCACCTTTCCCGCCGAAGAAGACGAATCGTGTTCCACCCATCAGAAGTGAAGCTGCTTTCCTTTTCGCTCGAGGAGACTCCCGCGATCCCACATCCGCCGTTGCCACTGTTCGTACTCGTCCTCGAGATACGGCAGTAACTCGGCCGTATAGTAGGAAACCGGGCTCGGAATGCCGAACGCGTCGGGAAAGCACGCGACCATGAACGCGTCCTCGATGTCCTCGGCCTCGAGTTCGATGATTTCGTACGCCGGATGTGAGAACAGCCCGTGGTACAGCCCACGCGCCCAGAGACCGGGTAGCGTGTCCTCGAACCGATCGCGCAACCATCCTTCGAGTGCGTTTTTGTATGCGACGATACGACGAACCAGACTCATGCCAGGACGTTTCGAACGTCGGGCCAAAAGCATATCGCCCGAGCCAGCGACCAGTTCTATTATACGAGTTGGGCGTTAATTCGACAGCTATGGCTTCGGGTCGAATACCGGTGGCGGTCGTCAGCGGGAACCTGGGTGCCGGGAAAACGACGTTACTCAACCATCTGCTCGAGCGCACCGATCGGCGCATCGCCGTCCTCGTCAACGACATGGGCGACGTCAACGTCGACGCGGCGTTGCTCGAGGACGAAACCGATCTCGCACGAGATGGCATCGCCGAGTTGAGCAACGGCTGTATCTGCTGTGAGCTTCAGGACGATCTCGAGACCGAAGTTCGTCGGTTGGCTCGGGGCTACGACTTCGACCAGTTGGTCGTCGAATCCTCCGGGATCAGTGAACCCGCGCCGGTCGCACGGCTGTTCACGACCGGGTCGGCCGCTGCCGAGCGCTACGAGGTCGACTCGCTCGTCACAGTCGTCGACGCCAGTCTGCTCCTCGACGCCGTCGAGGGCCGATCGCTCGAGCGGGAGACACCACCGGACGCCGAGGATCGGCCGCTCTCTGACCTGCTCGTCGAACAACTCGAGTTCAGCAACTTCGTCCTGTTGAACAAGGCGGATCTCCTCGACGCGGACGATCTCGATCGGCTCGAGACGATCGTGGAAGCGCTCCAGCCCGACACGGAGATCCACCGAACGACGTTCAGCGAGATCGATCCCAGCCGGCTTCTCGGTCGGGAACTGTTCGATCCGGACGAACTCGGTGATCTCCCCGGCTGGCAACGCGCGCTCGAGCACGCTCGAGAACACGGACATCTCGACGACCACGGTGATCACGGCCACGACGACCACGACGAACACGGCCATAGCGATCACGGCCACGACGACCACGAACACGATCACCGAACCCCTGACCAGATTTACGACGTCACGTCGATCACGGTCCGGCGAACCGAGCCGTTTCATCCGACCCGATTCGCCTCGTTTCTCGAGGACCTGCCCGAGTCGGTCGTCAGAGCGAAAGGGCAGTGCTGGATCGCGGGTCGCGACGATCTGCTGATTCAGCTCAGTCAGGCCGGACGGTCGGTCGTACTCGAGGCGCGAGGGAACTGGATCGCGACGCGACCGGCCGCCCAGCAGCGTCTCTACCGCCGAAATCACCCAGACGAGCCCTGGGACGACGAGCACGGCGACCGCCGGACCGAACTCGTCTTCATCGGCCAGTTCGACGAAGCCGCGCTTCGTGACTCCCTCCGGGATTGCGTCTGCGCTCCCGACGCCGTCGACGGCGAGGCGCTCGAGAACCCGTTCCCGAGTGAGGTCGGCGGGAGGGTCGTCCTGCGCTAACTCGGGTTACTCGAGGTCTCGAGTCACGGCCTCGAGCATTCGGGAGAGTTCGCGACGCCGCTTCCATGCAGCAATCCGGTCACCGAAGGGGATCGGTGCGGCGAGTTCGACCGAGGAGTGGATCGTTACCCGTGTTCCCTCGTTTTCCCTGTCGAACTCGATCCGGGTCTCCATCCGGGCGAACGGGCCGTCCTCGCTCGCCTGCGTGTAGACGATTTCGTCGTCGCGATTCTCGAACCGGAGTGGGAACTCGAGGCCAGGTCCCGACGCGACGACGATCGTTTCTTCCTCGCGCTCGTCGACGCTCGAGGGTGTGAACGACCCTTCGGCTTCGACCACGGTCGCAGGATCGAGGTGTCGGCGAAGCACGCCCGGCGTTTCCTGTATGAATCCGGAAACCGATACGTCTCGCATACCACACTCGTTTACACCGCTGCCGGATAACGTTCGGTGATCGATCTCGCGCAACGACGAAAACGACTAAGTACGCGACGGACGCCTCTACTGACATGAGCGACGACGAGCGGGAGGGGTTTCGCGACGGACTCGAGTCCTCGGAGGGCGATCCACGAGTGGCAGCGCTGTTCAACGTCGCCCTTTCCGTCCTGTTCGGATGGACGGTCGTCTGGGGGCTCTCGTTTATGGGTGCGACCGAGTTAACGCTCGTCAACGTCGCGTTCGTCGCGCTGGTCATCTTCGCGATCACGCAGTTCGTAATCAAACCGTAAGCAGTCGACGGACGAGCGTCTTCCTGACGGTGGAGTCGGTGTGTCGAAACAACAGGTACACAACCGACCGCGGTTTTGTTGTGGTATGGACCGACGGGCGCTCGCGTCGTACCGGCCCACCAAACCCGAGGTCGCGGTGTTCGTCTCGGGGGTCACCAGCATGGGCCTCGAGATTCTCGCCGTTCGAATCGTCGCGCCTCAGTTCGGAAGTCACATCTACACGGTCGGCGGGATCCTGACCGTCTTTCTGATCGCGTTGAGCCTCGGCTACTGGCAGGGCGGGAAACGGGCGTCACTGGCGACGAACGGGCAGATGAGTTGGATCATGCTCGCGACTGCAGTCTACGTCGGGATCGTGATCTACGCCGGCGATCTGTTGCTCGCGTATACGTCGACGCTCCCGCTCCCGCCTCGGTACGCCTCGCTGCCGGCGGTTATCGCGTTGTTCGGCCCGCCGACGTACTTGCTCGGATTTATCAGTCCGTACGCCGCCGAACTCTCGCAGAAACAGGGGGTCGGCGAGGCGTCGGGCCACGTTTACGCGCTCGGGACGATCGGGAGTATCGTCGGCTCGGCGGCGACGACGTTCGTGCTCATTCCCGCGATGACGATCGAGACGATCGGTCTGCTGTTCGGGTTCGTTCTCGTCGCGACGGCCGTCGGACTCACGCTTCCAGGGCTCCCCCGCAAGCCGACGGTGGCGAGCGTCGCGATCGCAGTATTGCTCGTTGTCGCAGCCGGTGTGAGTCCGGTCGCACTCGACCACCGTGGTGACGTCGTCTACGAGGAACACACCGCACACCAGCACCTCGAGATCGTCGACAACGGTGACGAGCGGACGATGTATCTCGACGGCTCGCGACACAGCGCCACGGATCTCTCCGATCCGGATCGCCACGTCTTCACGTATACGCGGTACTTTCACCTCTCGATGCTCGCGGTCGAGGACCACCAGGACGTCGAGCGGGTGTTGTTCGTCGGTGGCGGCGGTTTCACCGGCCCCCAGGACTTCGAACAGCGATACGACGCGACGGTCGATGTCGTCGAGATCGATCCGGCGGTGACCGACGCCGCAGAGGAGTACTTTGGACTCGAGGAGAGCGACGACCTGAACGTCTACGCCCAGGACGGACGGCAGTTCCTCGAGAACACCGACGAGACGTACGACGTGATCGTCCTCGACGCCTACAAACAGGACCAGGTGCCGTTTCACCTCACCACGGTCGAGTTCATGGAACTGGCCTCGGATCGACTGAGCGACGACGGCGTTCTCTATGCCAACGTCATCTCCGCGCCCAGTGGCTCCGGATCGGAGTTCTACCGAGCCCAGCATCGAACGATGGTGACGGTCTTTCCCGACGTCTACAGCTTCCGAACGTCGCCATCGAGTGCGATTCAGAACATTCAGGTCGTGGCGACGAATGCCGACAGCGACCTCGGCCAGGACGAGTTCGCACAGCGAAACGCGGACCGAGCGCTCGGCGTCGATCTCGAGGACGCGGTCGACAACCAGATGGCCGAGCCGGATACGGCCGACGCGCCGGTGCTCCGGGACGACCGCGGCGGCGTCGACGAGTTGCTCGATCCGATGCTCGGCCAACGGTACGTCATCGAGGAGACCGACGAGAGCGAACCGGACGAGGTGCCCGAGCCGGACGTCGGCTCCGAGGAACCGATCGGAACGAACGCTGGAACCCAACCGGCGCTCGAGACGACCGCATCTCCAGGCCGATGATCCGGTCGTGCCGATCGATCACTGGTAGCCGTTCTCGTACCGGTTACGGTAGTTCGTGAGCGTGATCCGTGCTCGCCGATGGGAGGTGAAACCGAATCCGACCGCCGGACACCGGATTTCGGGTCACTCCCATCCGAACGTCTCCGACGACGGATCTCGCCCGCCGTCGGCTCAGCGTTACATCGTGGGCAGGTCCACCCCACCGGACGTCTGCAACGTCGTCTCGACTCGTTCGTGTGACGGTCCGAGTGTAGCCACACTCAGCGGTTACGTCCTCGACTTCATCGATCGGACACTATTTGTTAACGATGTTTTTCCACACCTATTCGAGAGTAAACACGTATTAAAAGGAGTGAGAGGCGTGTGAAATACAAATACACATATGCTTCATACCCGTAACATTTCTGTGGTGTGACTGGGAGTTTTGTGGTAAGTAAAGTCCCTATTTGCGTGCGATACACTCTTCGAAAGCGGAGAAATAACTCCCAGGTCCGCTGTGGCACTGATTGAAACCCGGACGTGAAAAACGGGTTAACAGGTGTAGTCATAAGAAGTGAAGGATATTGGACCACGTGTATTCTCCAGCATACATATGGTATCTGTTATAGGCGTATACTCGACAGCTATCTCTCGACCTCGAGTGGTCACTCCCCTCAGCGTGCTCCGACGCGGTAGAACGCGACTCCGTGAGGTTCGACGGTCGCGTGAATCTCGTCGGTCGTAGTCCACTCGTCGTCGCTCCAGACGTCCGAGACGCGGTACTGGTCGGACTCGAGGGCGAGATCGATTTTCGAACGACTGATAGCTTCGTTCGGGGGATCGACCGGACAAACTCGACCAGTAGATCCGACGTCGGAACGGATCCGAACGCTGGTGTCTGTCACGTTGGCGATCCGTCCTCGCGGCAGATCGCCGTCAGTCCGTCGACGGTGCTGACGGCGACGTGTCGTCGAGTTCCTCGTCTGCAAGCGGCGAACTCGACCAGTACTCGTGCTCGTCGAGTTCGCGAAAGCAGGCGACTTCGTGATCGGATCCGACGTCGTACGCGCCGGGATCCTCACGCAGACAGGCGTCTCGTGCCTCCGGACACCGGGTGTGGAACCGACAGCCCGACGGCGGGTTCTTCGGATCGGGGATGTCGATCTTTCGAACCGGCGGATCGCCGGAGTCGACCCCTGCCCGAAGGTCGGGCGTCGCCCACCGGAGAACCTTCGTGTAGGGATGTTTGGGGTTGGTGATGATCTCTTCGGCCGGCCCGATCTCGACGAGTCGGCCGAGATACATCACGCCGATCCGTCCGTCGCCGTGGGAGGCGAAGTAGCGCGCGTTCGAGAGGTCGTGCGAGACGGCGATAAAGGAGGTATCGAACTGGGCTTGCAGATCGAGCATCAGGTCCATCATCTCGACGCGAAGCGAGACGTCGAGTGCGCTGATCGCCTCGTCGGCGAGGATGAGGTCGGGATCCATCAGCAGCGCTCGCACGAGCGCGACGCGTTGTTTCTCCCCACCGGAGAGCTGGTGGGGATACCGCCCCGCGTAGTCGCCAGGCGGCGTCATCCCCACCCGCTCGAGCATCGAGAGCACCTCCCGGCGGCGGTCGCCCGCGCTCATCTGGTCCTGCCACCGTTTCAGCGGTGCCTCGAGGATCTTCATCACTCGGCGGTTGGGGTTGAGCGAACTGCCGGGATCCTGGTGGATGATCTGGAGCGATCGGCGAATCTCGTCGTGGGGGATGTCGACGTCGCCACGATTGTCTTTCGCGTCCCAGATGTCCTGACCGCGGTAGGAGACGCTCCCGCCGGTCGGCCGCTGGAGCCCGATCGCCGTCTTGCCGAGCGTCGTCTTCCCACAGCCGGACTCGCCGACCAGCGCGACGACGTCGTTTTCCTCGATCTCGAGCGAGACGCCGTCGACGGCCTGGACGACCTCCGGAGCGCCGAAGTCGAGTATGCCCTGGCTCTCCTCGAAGTGGACTTCCACGTCCTCGAGGGAGACGAGGTGGTCGCTCATCGCTGGTCACCTCCGGTGGTCGCCTCGACGGCGTCGACGGTGAACGGGATCTCCTCGGCAGCGTGTTCCCAGTGGTGGCAGGCGACGCCGTGGCTCTCGGAGACGCCGTGGTACTCCGGATCGGCGGCGACGCAGGTGTCGTCGGCGAGCGGACACCGTGGATGGTACGAACAGCCGGCTGGCACGTCGACCGGATCCGGTGCGGAGCCGTCGATCGGTCGCATCTCCGAAAGCGGCGCATCGAGGTTCGGCGTGGCGTTCAGCAACGCTCGCGTGTAGGGGTGTGCGGCGTTCCCGAGGATCTCCTCGGTCGGGCCGATCTCGACCAGTTGGAAGGCGTACATGACGGCCATCCGGTCTGCGAGTTCGGCCACCAGCGGCAGGTCGTGCGTGATGAACACGAGCGTCAGGTCGTACTTCTCTTTGAGCCCCTCGAGCAACGAGAGGATCGATCGCTGCATCAGGAGGTCGAGGGCCGCGGTCGGCTCGTCCATGACGAGGACGTCCGGCTCGAGGACGACCGAGAGCGCGATGAGCGCCCGCTGTTTCATCCCCCCGGAGAGTTCGTGTGGGTAGGCCTCGAGTACCCGTTCGGGCTCGAGGTAGAGATCCGCGAGGAGTTCACGGGCCCGATCCATGCCGGCCTCGACGTCGTAGTTGTGGGCGTCGAGGGTCTCGGTGAAGTGACCGCCGACGTTCATCGTCGGGTTGAACGAACTCATCGCGCCCTGGAACACCATCGAGATATCCTCCCAGCGGAGCTTCTTGAGTTCGCGGTCGTCGAGTTCGAGGACGTCGACGGACTCTCTCCCGTCGGGGTGGTAGGTGATCGATCCCGAGAGGATTCCGGGATCGACGACGGCATCGAGCATGGCGGAGGCGAGCATCGATTTGCCGCTGCCGCTTTCGCCGACGATTCCGAGGATCTCGTTTCGGTCGACGTCGAGGTCGACGCTCTCGAGGACCCGGGAGACGCCGCGGTCCATCTCGAAGACGACCTCCGCGTCCCGAATCTCGACGATCGGGTCGGCGGTCTGGTACAGGTCTCGGTCGGTCGTGGATTCGTGCATACTCATCGTCACACCCCCGTCATTGGGTCGGGTTCGTCGGTCTCATTGGTCTTCGATTTCCCTTCGTTTCTCGTCCGCACGCGGGGGTTAAATAGCCTGTCGGTTCCCTGTGCGAACAGCATCAGCCCGAACGAGAGGACGACGATCGGAAGCATCGGGACGATCAGCATGTACGTCGCCTCCGGGTTCAACAGCGCACTCGCGTTGGCGTACGCGAGGTGCATCATCACGCCCCAGTTCTCGACGCCTCGGAACGAGAGAAAGCCGAGGAAGTAGAGCGCGACGCTGTCGTAGATGACGCGTCGGGAGGCGTAGACGAAGTTGACGAGGACGTACGGCATGAGATTCGGCAGGATGTCCTTCTGGATGATCGTCGGCGTACCGATGCCCATCGTGCGGGAGGCTTCGACGTAGGAGTTTTCGCGCAACGAGAGCACCTGCGAGTGGATCGTCCGGGCGATGCCGGCCCAGACGTTGATCGTGATGATGATGCCGATCAGCCACGGCGACTGCGGTTCGATGAGGACGACGAGGACGATCACCAGCGGGAGGCCGGGGATGGTCATCGCGACGTCGCTCGCGGTCATGAGAACGGTTTCGGTCGTGCCGCCTTTGTAGCCCGCGAGGGTGCCGACGATCACGGCAACGACGATGGCGAAGACGGCGCCGGCGAGGATCATCTGGATCATCGTCGGCGTCGCGTGAACGACGCCCGAGATGAGATCTCGGCCGTTCATGTCCGTGCCGAGGGGATGGCTCATGTCCTCGAGAGGCTGGAGCCGAGGGGAGCCCTGGTTGGCGATCGGTGGATCGACGAGGACGATGCGCTCGAGGACGAACCAGGTCGACGAGGAGATCCAGGCGACCAGCCCCATGAGGAGAAAGCCGACGATGATGAGGAGACCGACCTTGGTTCGCCAGTCGCTCCAGGCGATTCGGAACGGTTCGGCGATGGACTCGGCGAACCACTCCTGGTACCGCTGCGTTCGGGTAACCTCCGTTATCTCCGCCTGCGAGAACATCTGTCCGCCGTCCGTGCGAGAGCCGTCTACTGACGACGACTCCCCGTCGGTAGCCTTCACTGCGTCGTCGTCAGTAGGCTTCACTGTCATCACCCGATTTGATCCGCGGATCCAGTTTCCCGTACGTGGCGTCACCGATCCAGAGTGCGATGACGACGCCGAACGTGATCACGAGAAACGTCCCCATCATCAGCGGCATATCCCGGTAGATGATCCCCTGTTCCATCTCGAAGCCGATGCCCCGGTACTGGAAGAGGATCTCGAGGATGATCGAGCCGCCGAACATGAAGCCGATGGAGATGAGGAGGCTGGTATAGAGCGGAAGGACGGCGTTTCGGCCGACGTAGCGAAGCGCGATCCGTCGGTCGGGGAGTCCGCGGAGTCTGGCGACTCTGACGTAATCTTCGCCGAGAACCTGGATGCTGTTGCCGCGCATGGTGAGTGCGAGCAGGCCGTAGCCGGTGACGATAAACGACAGTGCGGGTAACATGGCATGGTGGAACGCACCGCCGATGAACTCGATGGTAAAGCCGGGATCGACGCCGGAGGGATAGCGTCCTCGAACGGGAAACAGCGGCGTCCGGTAGCCGAGAAAGGCGATGAAGACGACGGCGGCGACGTAGTAGGGGATGGAGCTGAGGAGGATTCCGACGCCCGTATTCGCGAGGTCGAACGTCGATCCCTCCTTGTAGGCCATGATCGCGCCGAGCGAGAGCGCGATGGCGAACATGCCGAGCGTCGAAAGCGACATGAGAAACAGGGTCCAGGGAAGGGTATCGGCGATAATGGCGTTCACTTCCTGCCCACCGTACCGGATCGAGTTTCCGAAGTCGCCTTGCACGAGCGCGGACATGTACTGGTAGTACGCCTCGTGGATCGGCGCGTCGGGGTCGACGTTGAGTTGGGAGGCGACCATCTCCCGGAGTTGCTCGCGCGGAATGTTCGATCCCTGTGCTTGCTGTTGTAGCCGTGAGGCCATGATATCGGCCGCGCCACCGGGCATCAGTCGAATGAGCCCGAACGAGAGGGTTGCAACTGCCCAGAGGGTGAATATCGCCTGGCCGGTCCGTTTGATAAACCAGTTCATAGAAGCGTGTCGAAGTTAGTCGTTGGCTGCAGTCGTCGCCTTTAGTTCGTCCTGTTTGGCTAGCCAGTACAGCGGCCAGAACGCCTGGAAATGTTGGGACTCTTCCTGGGCGGGGAACTGCCACCCGTCGCGGCTCAGGAACGACTGCTCGAACTTCTCGTCGATGAGCAACATCGGGAGATCCTCGTTGAACAGCCGGGCGAGCCGTCCGACACTCTCGTGTAGCTCCGCGTCGTCGTTTGTGTTTGCGATCGCGGACAGTTCTTCACGCGGATTGACACTGATTTCGCCACCGTCCCCGTCGGGAACCGTGATCGCCTCGTCTTCGGGGAAGCTAAAGAAGTTCGGCGAGCCGTGATCCCGATTCTCGAGCTTCCAGGTGAACGAGAAGTAGGGATGGTTCATCGAGGCGTTTCCGCCCTCGGTATGTCCGTACGCGGCGACGGAGAAATTACCTGACGAGAGGTTCTCCTGCCAGACACCTTGATCCTGGGAGTTGAGTTCTGCGGCGAAGCCGGCCTGGGAGAGCTGGTCGACGATCGTACTGGTCGGTGTCACCCAGTCGCTCCAGCCGGCGGGAACGATGATATCGACCTCGAGTTCGGATCCGTCGCGTTCCCAGATGTCGTCGTCGTTTCGCTCGAATCCAGCCTCCTGGAGGAGTTCCTCGGTTCGGGAGACGTCTTGATCGTAGCTCTTGTACTCGTCAGTGTCGAGCCACTCATGGGTCGCCGGAACCGTGAGTCCCCCTTGGACGGGGAACTCCATCTTGGAGTCCGCACCGACCGACAGAATCGCCGTCTCCGAGTCGATGGCGTAGGCAAACGCCTGCCGGACCTCGCGTTCGCCGAAGTGTTCGTGATCGTAGTTGAACACCATTCCTAGCCCGAAACCACCGGGAACCTGGACCTGCTCGAGCGTATCGGGGAACTGCTGGAGGGCACCGGGCCCGGCGAAGAGGCTGTGGACGCCGTCGAGTTCGCCGGTCGCAAACGACTGGTGGAACGCTTCGTTGCCCGAGCGGTACCCCACCTGGTAGCCGTTCCAGTTGACGTTGTCGGCGACCGGGCTGTCCTCTCTGACGTCGAACGTCGCCTGTTGTTCGCCCAGTTCCGTGAGGTCGACGAATCCCGAGGGGGTTGGCTCCTCGACTTCGTGACCGAACAGGTCGTCCGTGACGTCCTCGCCGTCCAGGTAGGCTTCGTGAAGGTCTCCCCAGTCGGCCGGCGGATGGTCGAGATCGCGGTCGAGGACGACGTGCTCGATGATATCCTGGTTCGTCCCCTCCGGGTACGTAATTTCGATCGTGTAGTCGTCGACGACCTCGACCTCGTCGACGAAGTCGTACAACGAGTCGTCCATCGCCTCGCCGAGCTCGAGTTGCATCATGAAGTCGTCGGCGGTGATGTCGTCACCGTTGCCCCACGTGAACTCGTCGCTGATGTGAAGTGTCATCGTGGTATCGGTGACCTCCCAGTCCGCTACCGCGTGTGGGTAGTACTCTCCCTGGTCGATGATGTAGTTTGCCCACTCCGCGTAGAGGGCAAACGAAATGTGGGAGTAGCCGCCCCACTGATGCGGGTTGAACTGGAAGTCGCTGACCTGGTGTTCGCCGTCGGCCGTCTGGAAGTAGACGTCGGCGTGATCCGGAACGTCCTCTCCTGGGTCCGTCGTACCGTCTCCGCCATTTCCACCGTTCCCTCCGCCTCCGGAAGCGTCGTCCGAACAACCTGCGAGCGCTGCTGCACCTGCTGCCCCCGTGACGGCAAGAATCTCTCGTCGAGACACTATCGTGTCATAATCTGCCATACAGTTCACTATGAATATTCGAATCATATAAAGCTTCCTGTTATCACCTCATATTTATCAGGAAGGTCCGCATCGCTCTCTGGCGGTGGGTCGTCCTGCACCTAATTAGCTGTTTTCGCCGAGCCAGTCGGCTGTATCCGCTGCCAGGTTCGCGATGTCGTCGTTCGAATCCGTCGACGCGATCTCTCGGAGCGGTTCGATCGCCGGCCCCGCCTCGGCATACCCGAGTGCACGGATCGCCCGGGCACGAACGAACTCGACGTCGTCGAGCAACGCCAGCAGCGGATCGATCGCGTCCTCGGCTGCGTCCGGATCGTCTTCGGCGACGTGTCGAACCATCTCGACTCCCGCGCCGCGGACGGCCGCATCGTCGTCCGAGAGCATCTCGAGGACGCGATCGAGACGCGATTCGATTTCCTCGGGGGCGACCCGGGCGACTTCGACGAGCACGTTCGCGACGACCTCTCGCGTCGCGTTCGAACGCGTCCGCGCCCGTTTCCACTCGCTCGAACGACCCGCCAGAGTCGAGAGCGTCCGTTGTTTCTCCTCGGGAGAGAGTTCCTCGGACGTCGCGATCGCTCGTGGATCGTCGTCGAACGTCGGGCCATCGAGCAGCAACTCGAATAGGTGGTCGGTGTGTTCGACGAACGCGTCGGGGTGGTCGGCCGTCAGCGACGCGAGCGCACCCGCGGCGCGAAACCGAAATAGCGGCGGTTCCGCCCCGAGAATATCGACGAGCGACGGAACGGCGGGGACGACCGCGTCCGGCCGGTTTCGAGCGAGCGACGTCAGTGCCAGTGCCGCCGTGCTCCGAACGGAGAGAACGTCGTCGTCGAGGAGTTCGACGACGCGGTCGGTGTACTCGAGAACGCGATCGGGCTCTTCGGTCGCGATCACCGAGATCGCCTGTAGCGCAGTCGCTCGCCCGCTTGCGCCCTCGGCCTCGAGTAGTTCCTCGGCGAGTTCGAGGTCGATTGCCGTCGGATCGTCCTGTACCGCGTCCAGGAGTTCTTTCGTCCCTGCGTTCTGTTCGGCCATGGTTCGTCGTTTCTGCGTCGAACTGATAATACTGCCGGACAAACCGGGTCACAGGTTGTCGACCGAACGGGAGGTCGACAATCGTCACTGACCGTTGTCCGATAGTATAAGCTGTTCGCCCGACCACGTGCAGCCTCTCGCGTTCGATCGGGCTTGCGTCCGACCGGCACCGTCTCGGAACGGCGACCGTCTCACGACTGGTCGTTCGTCATCGCTCCACATCGCCAGACGCAGTAGCTGATCGCGACGATCGTCGCGACGAGAATCGCGATCGTCACGATCGAGATAACGTAGGCGTCCGTCTGCTGATCGCCCATCGCCATCGCGATCACCGTCAACACCAAAAGCACCGTCGTAAACAGCAAAAGTAGGTGGAGAAACGGCCGGTACTCACAGAGGACGTCCCAGAACCGTTCTCTCGGCGACATACTCATCGGATCGCCGACCTCCGCCCCGTCCACGTCGTCTCGAGCATGTTCGTTCTGGGTCGCTATACTCGCATAAAGGTTTGTGACCAGGAGGATCGATGTCCAACCGAAAGCACTATTTTCGGCGTTACGAAATGATATCGAAGACGAATGAGCGAGTATACAGTAGCTATCATCGGTACGGGGCCGGATCCGTCGAATCCGACGGTCGACGGCTTCGCGATGGGGTATCGCCACGCGGAAGCGTATCGAAATCACGATCGGTGCCGCGTCGTCGCGTGTGCAGACGTCGTTCCCGAGAACGGCGACGCGTTCGCCGACGCGTTCGACGTGCCCGCGGAGAACGTCTTCGAGGAGTACGAGCGGATGCTCGAGGCGGTCGGTCCGGATATCGTCAGCATCGCCGTTCCGCCCGCGATCCACGAGGCGATCGTCGTCGGCTGTGCAAAACACGACGCAGTCCGGGCGATCAACTGCGAGAAACCGATGGCCCACACCTGGGCGAGCGCCCAGCGGATGGTCCAGGCCTGCTGGCGGTACGACACTCAACTAACGTTCAACCGACAGCGGCGGTTCGCGAAGCCGTTCACCGAAGCCAACCGTCTCCTGGAGGAAGGCGAGATTGGCGACCTCTCCCGGATCGAGATCGGCTGGGGTGACTTTTACGATACGGGCGCCCACTCGGTCGATCTCGCGGGCATGTTCGCTGGCGACCGCCCCGCCGAGTGGGTTATCGCACAACTCGACTATCGGGAAGAGGACGTGCGATTCGGCGCGCATCAGGAAAACCAGATGTGGGCACAGTGGGCGTACGACAACGGCGTCCACGCCGTCTCGAGTACCGGCAGGCGGACCGAACTGATCGACAGCGCGTTCGTCCTGCGCGGTACCGAAGGCACCGTTCGGATCGACGTCGACGGCGGACCGATGCTCGAACTCGAGTGCGGCGGCCAGCGCGAGGCGATCGACGTCGACGGCGAGAACATCCACAACGCGGGCTCGGAACCGGCCAATCGACTCGGATCGTTCTTCCACGACCGACTCGTCGAACATCTGGTAGACTCGCTTGATTCCGGCGACGAGCCGGTCCTCAGCGGTCGGATCGGATTGAACACGGCCGAAATCCTCTTTGCGGGATACGAGTCGGTCCGCCGGCGCGGCCGGGTCGACCTCCCGCTCGAGATCGACGACAACCCCTTCGAGGAGATGATCGAATCGGGTGCGCTCTCGCCCGAGCCCACAGACGACTGATACGGATTGCTGTCCCTGTGTCCCGCCGCTCCCGCAAAGCGGGTCCCGGACACGGCGGTACTGACGGACAGTAAACCGTATGACAGCCGTCGCCTCCCTACCGGCGAACCGACGGGCGACCGCGACCCTCGGTCCGCTTCGAACATCTCTGCTCTTCGCTCGCGGCTCGACTCACCTGAAAGAGTCGAGCGTCTCGGCACCGTGGGCGAGTGACTCCCGGGGTGTGTCGGGCTCGTCGTGCTCGTAGACGTACCACTCGACGTCGGCACGTCGGACCGCCTCGAGTGCGGCCTCGACGTCGAGGTCGCCGTCGCCGAGTTCGACACAGGCCATCGTCTCGGCGTCGGCGTCAGCGAAGTGAGCATAGGAGATCCGATCGGCGTGTTCGTCGACGACCTCGACGGGGTCGGCCCCGGCCGCACGCGCCCAGCCGAGGTCAATTTCGAAGCCGACAGTCGGCGCTCGCGCGAGCAGTTCGTCCATCGCAGTTCCCTCGCCGAGGCTGACGAACTCCTGGTCGTGGTTGTGATAGTGGAGGTCGAACCCGTCCTCGGCGAGATCGGTGGCGACCCGCTCGAGACGACCGGCCGTGTCCGCGACCGCATCTTCGGAGGCGAACTGTTCAGGATCGAGCCACGGCACGACGAGCGTCTCACAGCCCAGCGTCTCGTACAGTTCCGTCATTGCCTCGTATTCCTCCGCTAGGGCCTCGAGTCCGACGTGGGCCGCCACCGACTCGAGGCCGTTGCGCTCGAGCGCCTCGAGGACGGCATCGACGTCGACGTCGTCGGATCCGACGCGGTGGGCGAACTCCACACCGTCAAAGCTGGTGTCGCCGACGAGGTCGAGAACCTCGGGGAGCGAGGCGTCGATGTCACGAAGCGAGTACAACTGAATCGCGGTCTGAACCATACCTCGAAAACGGGTACCGGTGGTGATAAACCTGGTGAGTGTCGTCGGCCGCTCGGCAAACACCCGGATGACGCCGTCGACTCTCCGTCTCGTTACAGCTCCCGCCAACTTCGCTCGGGCGTCCAGCCCAGTCGTTCCTCGGCTTTATCGACGCTGATGAGGGTTTCGTGGCCCTCGAGGGGTGATTCGATCGACGCGTCGGGGAAGTACTCCTCGGCCAGTCGCTCGGAGGAAACGTCGGCCGAGGTGTCTGTGGCGACCGCCCAGAAGGTCTCGTGACCGTCGAACTCGCCCTCGGCGGCGAGTCGAGCGATCGACGCCGCGTCGTCGATGTGAAGATACGAGAAGACGACGTCGCGGGTCGTGTGGTGCCAGGCGTCCTCGAGTCCCGCGAGTGAGCGGTCCGCTTCGGCGAACTCTTCGCGGAGTTCGTCGTCGGTGGCGACCCACGGATACCGAAGCGACGAGATGGTCGGGGCGTCGGGAAGGCGGCCGAAGCCGTCGGCGGTGACCTCCATTGTGTGCTTGCTCGTCGCGTAGGGATCTCGCGGGGTCAGCGGGTGATCCTCGTCGACGGGGAGATACCGGACGTCGGTCGGAGCCCCCTGGTAGGCTGCGCCCATCGCGTTGATGCTCGAGGGGAGAACGACCGACTCGAGACCGAGTTCGTGGCCCGCCTCGAGGACGTGGTAGGCCGACATCACGTTGCTCTCGTACGTTCGGAATCCGGGGTGGTTCGTCGGTCCCGGAATCGTTCCCATGTGAACGACTGCGTCGGCATCGCTGCGGGCGATCGAACCGTACGTCTCGCCCGCATCGAGCAGGTCCGTCGAGCGGAACTCGTCGGAGACGTCCTCCCGGCGTTTCCCTCGTGCGATGTTTACCGTCTCGTACCCGTGCTCGGCGAACTCCGCGAGGATCGCTTCGCCGATCTTCCCGTTTCCGCCGGTGACCGCGATGCGTTCGAGTGGCATGGCTCGAGGTTCGGCCGTTCGAAAGGAATAGCTATCGATCCTGCAGACGTGTGTTCAGCTTCGCGACGCAACGAAGAAAAGCATAAGAGACGACGGGGTAATTCTCGAGTCACAACGATGGACATCGCACTCGTACTCCCCCCCCGAACCCGACGAACGGTGGAAACTCGCGAAACAGGCCGGCGTCGACCACGCCGTCTTTCACTCCCTCGAGATCGGTGACGGGAGCCGCCCCTCGAGTTACGACGAACTCATGCCGTTGATTTCCCGGTATCGCGACCACGGGATCGAACCCGCCGCGTTCGAAGGGAGCGTCCCGGTGACGGACAAGACGCGACTCGCACTCGAGGGCCGAGACGAGGAGATCGAAGAGTTCTGTACCTTGCTTCGAAATCTCGGCGAACTCGGCGTCGAGGTCGTCTGTTACGACTGGATGGCCGGACTCCGGTGGGCCCGGACGTCGACGACGACGCCCGCCCGCGGCGGCTCACTGACGACCTCCTACGACGACGACCTGATGCGTCGGGGTCCGACGCCGGCCGCGGCCGAGACGACGACTGCCGAGGATCTCTGGGAGAACCTCGAGTACTTCCTCGAGCGCGTCGTTCCCGTCGCCGAGGAGGCGGGCGTCAAACTCGGTCTCCACCCGGACGACCCACCGTGCGAGGAGGTTCGAGGCATGCCCAGGATCATCAACAGCGTGGAGGCGTACGACCGTGTGCTCGATATCGTCGACTCGCCGTACAACGGCCTGACGTTCTGTCAGGGGAACTTCGCGGCGATGGGCGTCGACGTGCCGGAGACGATCCGTCACTTCGGCGACCGGATCACCTTCGTTCACTTCCGCGACGTCGACGGCGACGGCGACGCCTTCGTCGAGACGTGGCACGACGAGGGGCCGACCGACATGCAGGCCGCCATCGACGCCTACCGCGAGGTCGGCTTCGACGGCCCCATCCGACCCGACCACGTCCCCACGATGGAAGGCGAGGATAACTCGATCCCCGGCTACCACATCACCGGCAAGATCTTCGCCGTCGGATACATAAAGGGCCTGCTCGAGTAACGACCGGTCGGGACCGCCAGCAGATACGTTCTCCACAGTGGATCCGAGCCAGCGACGACCTCGTTCTGCCCGATTGATCTATAAATTTAGTGAATAATATAACTGTTTTGCCATTGGTTGATATCCGACTGAGTGGTGTGAAAGGCCGGACAGAGGTCCCATAAAAATGTAGAATCGCTATTATGTACCGGTACAAAAGACACTTCACGTAGGTATTTCGATCCACCGTCGCACGCTCCTCGACCGATCAGTCATGTCACTCGTTTCGGCAGCGACCGCGATAGCCTCTCGAGGATGTCGTCCGAGGTTCTCGTTACCCCAGATCGGTGGCCTCGTCGCCACCGTTCGGTTCAATCGTACTCGGTTGAGGTCGGTGCGTTCCGTAATCCGTTGTTGCCCACGTCCGAACGGAATCGCCGTTTCTCCGTGGGAGGCGTCGTCGATAGTTACAGGAAACGGTCGGACACGACCTGCAGATAACCCACGCGATCCGTGCTCGCGCTCAGTACGTCGATTCAAGGCTTCGAACCGACACCGCCTCCTCGAGTTCGCTCTCGCTGGCCGCTCCCTGGAAGGAGAGTCGAACGGGCTTCCGGGGGTGGGGTGGACGTAGTTATCAGAGAAGTGCCCCGAGAGCAGCGAGTCGTCGACGGCGAGGAACAGCGCCGCGTCGGTGGTCTCGAGAACGACGTCGGTACCCTCGACGTCGACGGTGATCTCGGGTTCTGGCAGTTCGAGGTGTTTGACCGACTCGAAGAAGGCGAAGTCGGGGTAGCTCTCGACGTCGTCGACCGGGTGGAACTCGGTTCTGACGAACACCGACTCGGGGGGGACGTCGCCGAACGCGTCGTCCGGAACCACCGTCACGGCGCGACTCGCCTGAGTATCGATCGAGATTGATTCTTTGCGGGAGAACACCCGTTCACCATCGAACGTGTAGGCGTCGATCGCTTCTTCGAAGAGAGTCGATGGGTGTTCGACGGTTTCCGCGCCGAACTGATCTTCGAACTCTGTGCGGATAGTTGGGTCCGCGTCGGTACCGACCAGGTCGTGTCCCAGTTCCCTGAGCGCCTGCGTGTGATTCGTCCCGTGGGTCCCTAACCCGACGATCCCGATCGTCAGCTGATGACGATTTGCACTCATACTACTTATATGTACGCACCGGAATAAACACGCACCCCCCGACCGCACTGAGCGGGAGGATTGGCTGTGATCGACGATACACTGGATGATTTACAATAGTACAGATTTAAAGCACACGGGTCTCGTCAAACGTCCTTGGTGGATGAGATGTCGACCGGCAGATTACGGACATACTTTTGTAAATTTGTGTTCGGGGAAACATTCGATAGTTGATTTAATCAATAGGAAATAGTATTTTAGAAGTATAATCACTAGTGTGGCTCATTGTGGTTATACTGGCTTATAACGTCTTGTATCTGTACTTTGTGTCAATACCACCCATCTATGGTATTGATAAGAACATATCTTTTTTAGGTTATTTTGGAGACTACATGATGGATAGACAATATTTTTGGGTGCTTCAAGTCCGGTGTTTTCACAGATTTTGTCCGTATATAATCTCCTACCATCTCCACTATATAATATCCATTCATCCGGGTTCCGTCGAATACCGGGATTGGCGAGCCGATCTCTCCCTTCGGCGTGGTCAAGACGGACGACTACACCGAACACGAAGTCCTGGAAACGAATTGACCGCGGCCCGCAGAACGAAATCGATCGAACGAGATCGGGTTATTCGGTCAAGCGATGGGGGAGGGTGATGTTCTCGAGGGTAATCACCTTCGCAGCGAGGTCTTCGAACACCGCACCCCACCCGCCGATGGTGTACGTCCCCTCCGACGTCGTGACGGCCATCGCCGCCTTGCCGCCGAGGCGTTCGTACGTCGGCAACTCGTTGCGGTACCGGCCCGGATAGACGACCTCGGTGATGGTCCCGGAAATCGTTCGGTCCTCGCCCGTCTCGGGAACGATTCCCTCGACGCTAATCTCGAGAGTCGTTCCCTCCAGAAAGAGCGGCCCGATGTCGCGGATGAACCCCTGAATACTCACGTACGACGTCGGTGGATCGTGGCGCGGGAGGATCGGCTCCCAGATCGCCCACTGACAGATCTGGAAGAACCAGTGAAAGATAAACGAGAGGAGCGGATCGTCGAAGACGAGCCCGAACGGTTCGCTGGGTCGCATATTTGGCGTATAACACGTCTTCGTGTGATCGATAACGGCGACGAACGGCCCGGGAATGTAACACGCCCGCACCTCCGAGGCGTACGGCTCCAGATTCTCTTCGAACAGCTCGCTGGGATCGTTCGGGCAGTAGACGACGATCTTGATGACAACTCCCCGTTCTTTAGCGGCCTTCAGGTTGGGTTTCAACCGCTCGAACTGTTCGATCTGGCACGCGACTTCGATGCCGATCTCGGCCTCGTCGATCTGTTCTTTGGCACGTCTCACGACCGTATCCTCGCTTTTGAACACGGTCATGTAGTGGTCGCTCATCTCCGGCCGTTGCCAGCGCTCTTCGATCTCGTCGGCCGCCTCGACCAGCAGCGATCCGCGCTCGCGCAGATCCTCCAGGACGTGTTCGGGATCGACCGGGCGTGCGTGGAGCGTATCCTGCTCGAGCGTCTCGATGTACCCCTTGTCCTCGAGGGCACGAAGCACGTCGTAGATCTGTGAGGACGGGATCGAGGAGTTGTTCGCGACTTCCGTCACGGAGGCCATACCACGATCCAACAGGGTCAGATAGGCGTCGGTCTGATAGGAGGTCAACCCCCCTTCTTCGAGCGCCGTGCGAAGCCTGCTTCGATCCATGGGCTACCATCTGTGGTGGTAGTTAGATAATGGTTCGCTTCGCCGGCGGAGTCTTATACGTCCTCGGGGTGTCGGCGGAGGCTTATGCGTCCTCGGGCAACTCGACGGTCTCGGAGTGGGCGTCGACGTCGATTCGGTACGGACCCGGCTCGAGGACGGTGCCGACGTTCGGGACGTGGTACTCGAAGGCGGCCGTCGGTAGCTCGACGGTCGCCCTCACGGTCTCACCCGGCTCTACGGTCACGCGGTCGAAGCCGACGAGCGAGCGGTTTGGTCGAACGCGGGACGCCTGGAGCTGGCGCGCGTAGATCTGGACGATCTCCGTTCCAGTTCGATCCCCGACGTTGGAGACGTCGACCTCGACGGTAACCGCGTCGGCGTCGGTATCGTACGCGACGGCGAGGTCGTCGGTCTCGAACGTCGTGTAGCTGAGGCCGTGGCCGAACGGATACAGCGGATCGTACGAGTCAGGGTGTTCGTGGTCGCCGATCGGAGTCGGGTGGACCAGATGGTCGAACGTCTGCGGGAGCGCATCGGTCGAACTCGGGATCGTGATCGGAAGCCGACCGCTTGGATCGTTCTCGCCGAACAGCGTCTCCGCAATCGCGACGCCGCCTTCGGTCCCCGGGAAGTACGCCATGAGGATCGCGGGGACGTGTTCGGCCATCCAGTCGACGACGAGTGGGCGGCCGGTGACGAGCACGCCGACGACCGGGGTGTCGGTTTCGTGTACTCGCTGAACGAGTTCACGCTGTGGCGCTGAGAGCCGGAGTTCGGTTCGGGTCGGCCACTCGCCGGTTTCGACGCCAGCCTGCTCGGCGGGGCCGAACTCGTGGAGGTACCACCCTTCGCCGAGTGCGAGAACCGCCACGTCGGCCGCGGCTGCCTTCTCGACGGCATCGTCGACGTCCATCGTCTCGTTGAGCGTCGTCCCCTGGGCGTGCGTGACGGTTCCGGACGTCGACGCCGAGATCGCCTCGAGGATCGTCTCCCCGGGAATACCGTCGTCGTCGTCGACGCTCCAGCCGCCGAGTTGGTGGACCATGTCGTCGGCGTTTGGGCCGCCGACGAAGACGTCCTCGTCGCCGGACAGCGGGAGGAGATCGTCGTTTTTCAGAAGCGTCATGCTGTCACGCGCCGACTGGCGTGCGACCTCGCGGTGATCGTCGTTGCCGAGCGTCTCCGTGACCGCCTCCTCGTCGACGAACGGCTCCTCGAACAGCCCGAGTTCGAACTTCAAGCGGAGCACGCGTCGAACGCTCGTATCGAGTGCATCCTCGGTCAGGTCACCGTCCTCGACCAGTTCGATCACACGATCGGCGTGCTCGATGTGGCCGACGGAGGCGATGTCGAGACCTGCCTGTCGGGCCTGTTTGACGGCGCTCGCGTGATTGTGGGCCGTCCCGTGATCCTCGAAGATGTGCCGAATGCCGTCCCAGTCGGAGACGACGTGCCCGTCGAATCCGAGTTCGTCGCGGAGCAACGACCGAAGGAGCGAGACCGAGCCGTGAGATGGCTCGCCGTTGATCGAGTTGTACGATGGCATGACAGAGCGGACGTCCTCCGAGAGTGCACGCTCGAAGGGCGCGACGAACGTGTTCCGGAGTTTGTACTCGGAGACGTCGACGGGTGCGGCGTCTTCGCCGCGTTCGGGTTCACTGTACGCCGGGAAATGTTTCGCAGTCGCGACGACGCCCTCGGGGTCGCCGACTCCCGATCCCTGATAGCCACGAACTTTCGCGGCGACCAGTTCGCCGACGAGGTGTGGGCTCTCGCCGAAGGTTTCGAACGCCCGTCCCCACCGCGGGTCGCGGGCGACGTCCGTCGTCGGGCCGTAGTTCTGGTGTGCGCCCGTCGCCCGAACTTCACCCGCCGTTACCGAGGCGGCCTTCTCGACGCCCTCGGGATCCCAGGTCGCGGCGGCACCGAGTCCGTTCGGAAAGACCGTCGCCCCGGTAATGTAGGCGTGACCGTGGACGGCATCGACGTTGAACAACAGCGGAATACCCAGTCGCGTCTCATCCATCGCGTGACGCTGGAGTTCGTTGACGATCGCGGCTGCTTCGGCGGGATCCCTCGTGATCCCGGACCCCCAGCCGAACGGAGCAGCCGCCCCGATGTGTGCCTCGGAAATCGCCGTCTTCAGATCGTCGACGTCGTTCTCGTGTCGAAAATTCCCACCCCACGTCCCGGTCACCTGACCGGCCTTCTCGGCGAGCGTCATCCGCTCTACGAGGTCGTCGACGCGAGTCTCAAGGTCGATATCACCATCTCTAAACGCGGGCGTATCCGATTCTGAACGCATTGTCGTCCATTTCGAGGCGCAATACTTATATTTTCGTACTCGACACGTCCGCCTGGAACATTGACCCCCAGTGTACACACGCGTCCGAACACGCATTCGACCATTCGAACAGGTGGTGCCGAAGCTAGATTAAAACCACAAGTTTGTCCGAGAAATTTACACCTGCCTGGTTAGGATATTGATCGTTTTAGAAATGTTTAAGTGGGTTAACCCACACAATCTTTTTCGTATGTCACGTAATGGTATGGCACCAGTGTCGCGACGACAGCTGCTGGGATCGATGGGAGCAGGAACAGTACTGATTGCCGGTTGTATCAGTACCGACGACAACGGCGGTAACGGTGGCAACGGCGGCAATGGTGGTAACGGCGGCAACGGCGGCAACGGCGGTAACGGCGAGATGGCCGACGAAATCAACGTCTGGACCCACGGCACGCTTCCTCCCGCGTGGGAGGCCGCTGCCGACGAATATACCGCGGAGAACGACGGCGTCTCGATCAACATCGAGGAACTGGGCTTCGACGAGAACATCTCCCAGTACAACACCGCCGTGGCGTCCGGCCAGGGCGCGCCCTCGATCGGTATCCAGGAGGGCCGTGACACGCCAGGGATGATCGCCCGCGGTGGCCTCGCGGATATCTCCGGAATGATGAGCGACGGCGCGGAGGACGTCTTCGTCGACTGGAAGTGGGCGCCGATCGAAGGCTTCGACGGCGACGGTATCTACGGCCTCCCGATGGACACCGCGCCGGTCGTCACCTTCTACAATCGGAGCATGTACGACCAGGCCGGTTTCGCACCCGGGGACATCGAGACCTACTACGACCTCATCGATCTAGGTGAGGAACTCGACGACGACCAGTTCATTCTCTCGTGGGCACCGGAGATGCTCGGCATCCGCTGGGAGATCTTCTACCGCCAGAAGGGCGAGCAGATCTACACCGAGGACGGTGCGCTCAACATCGACACGGACGCGACGGCCGAGATCGCGGAGGTCATGCTCGACCTCTACGAGGCCGACGTGATGGATAGAACCGACGAGTTCACCGAAAGCTGGTTCGCGGCGCTCAACGACGATCGGTACGCGACCGTCACCTCCGGCGCCTGGATGGCCGGTGCGCTGGAAGATTCCCTCGAAGGGCAGGACGGCAACTGGGGAATGCATCGCTGTCCGGCACTCCACGACGGCGACGCCCGAGCGTCGAACCACGGTGGCTCGAGCGTCGTCTTCGCGAGTCAGCTCGACGACGCTGAGATCGCACGAGCGTACGACTTCGCGGAGTTCTTCCTCACCGACACCGAGCGCTGTATGATGCTGGGAACCGAAGCTGGCGTCTTCCCCGCGAACGAGGAAACGTACAGCGACTCCTTCTGGGAGGAGCCCCAGGAGTACTTCGACGGCCAGAGCTACGAACTGATCCTCGAGGTCGCCGAAGAAGTTCCGGAGCTCCGATACCACGAAGAACACGCCGAGGTCTTAGACGAGATGGAAACGCAACTCGAAGAGGTCCTCCAGGGTAACGTAGCGCCCAACGAGATCGGTGCACAGGCCCAGGAGGCCGTCGCCGATCGTACCGGCCTCGACACCGCCTGAACAGGTATTCAATGTCAATACGAGAACACAGTAGTATACAGGCGGTTCGAACGGAGGGGCGAATCGCTCGAAATCGCGTTCGTGATTCACTCCCCTCCTTCCCGGGAGTGCCGTATCTGTACATCCTCCCATTCTTCATATTTTTTGCAGTGTTTTTAGCGTTCCCTGTCGTCTACACGCTCTACCTCTCGTTCTTCGAGTATCACGGAGTCGGAGAGGGATTCCTGTTTGCGATCGACCTGGGTGTGTTCGCGGTCGAAGTTCCGCGCATCTCGAACGTCGAGTTCGTCGGTCTCGAGAACTATACCCGGATGGTCGGTGACGGACTGTTCTGGCTGTCGATGTGGAACACCGTCATCATCACCGTGTTCCAGATGCCGCTGATGGTCCTGGTTTCGCTTGGCGTCGCGCTCGCGCTTAACGCGTCGTTCATCAAGCTCTCGGGACTGCAGCGCACGCTGATCGCGCTTCCCGTCTCCGCGAACTTCGTCGCGTACTCGACGATCTTCCTGATGATCTTCTCCGAACAGTTCGGGCTCGCGAACTACGTTATCCAACTCGTCGGGTTCGAACCGATCGCCTGGCAGTCAGATCGCTGGTGGGCACGTGTCATGCTGGCGATCACACTCGACTGGCGCTGGATGGGGTACAACATGTTGATCCTCTTTGCAGGCTTACAGAACATCCCCGGCCGGCTCTACGAGGCGGCCGAAATCGACGGCGCGAGTGCTTGGCAGAAGTTCCGGTACGTGACCGTGCCACAGCTCAAACCGATGTTGCTGTTCGTGATCGTCCTCTCGACGGTCGGCTCGATGCAGCTGTTCTCTGAGCCGTTCATCATTACCGAGGGTGGTCCGAGCAACTCGACGATCACGATCCTCTACTACATCTACGATCAGGCGTTCGTCTACTTCAACCTCGGTTACGCCAGCGCGCTCACGTACGTACTCGTCGGCGTCGTCACGGCACTGTCGATCATCGAGATGAAAATTGGAGGTGAAGACTAATGTCGGTCGCATCCAAGAAACCGGATCTGCCGGTTCAGTTCGGCGTCTACATCTCGCTTCTGATCGTCATCGTGTTGACGCTCGTCCCGTTTTACTGGATGATCGTCGGCGCGACATTGCCACAGGATCAGTTCTTCACGTACCCGCCGCGGTTCCTCCCTGGAACCCACTTCTTCGAGAACCTCGCGGATCTCCGCGATCGGTTCCCGTATCTGCTGTCGATCTGGAACAGCATCTTCGTCGCGACGGTGTACACCGTCCTCTCGCTGTTCCTCTGCTCGCTCGCGGGCTTCGCGTTCGCGAAATACGAGTTCGCTTACAAGGAGTACCTCTTCTACTTCATCCTGGCGACGGTCGTGTTGCCGGTCCAGATTATGATTATTCCGCTGTTCCTCCTGATGGCGAACTTCGGTCTGCTCGATACACACATCGCGCTCATCCTGCCGTTCGCGGCGAACCCGGTCGGTATCTTCCTCATGCGCCAGAGCATGAAGTCGATTCCCGACTCGTGGCTCGACTCCGCGCGGATCGACGGCGCCTCCGAGTTCCAACTCTACTATCGGATCGCGTTGCCGTCGGTAAAACCGGCGCTGGCCGCACTCTCGGTCATCCTCTTTCTGTTCCAGTGGAACGCGTTCCTCTACCCGCTGGTGGTCCTCACCAGCGAGGAACTGTTCACCATTCCGCTGGCGATCGAGCGCCTCGTCGGTCAACACCGACTCTACTTCGATCAGATCATGGTCGCTACGGCGCTCGCGATCATCCCCATCACGATACTGTTCTTGCTCCTGCAGAAGTACTTCGTGAGAGGATTCGCCGGAACCGCGTACCAGCCGTAACGGACACGCGACTCCGGACGATTTTTTGGACGTCGAACTGACTCGACCAGGGCGGGGAGTGATACGGTTTCCTGTTCACTAGTGCTTCGGCAACGGTCGACCCGTGTGCCGGGAAATCGGGACCGCAATCCGTATGAGGGTCCGATCACCGCATTCATTCGGTTGGTCTCCGGTATATTCATTATCCAGGAGACTGGATGTGTGTATAGATGACGTCGATCGAACTTGACAGTGTGAACAAGATTTACGATTCGGAGGGGGGCGAGATCTGTGCCGTCAACGACATCGACCTCGAGATCCAGGAGGGTGAGTTTCTCGTGTTCGTCGGACCGAGTGGTTGCGGGAAGACGACGACGTTGCGAATGATCGCCGGTCTCGAGGACGTCACCACCGGTACGATCGAGTTCGGAGACGAAGACGTAACTGACCTGCGCGCCCGCGACCGAGATATCGCGATGGTGTTCCAGGACTACGCGCTGTATCCCCACATGAGCGTTCGGGACAACATCGGCTTTGGACTCCGTCTCTCGACGGACATTCCCGAAAGCGAGATCGCATCGATGGTCGAAGAGACGGCCGAAATGCTCGGTATCGAGGATCTCCTTCCGAAGAAGCCGAGTGACCTCTCCGGAGGCCAACAACAACGTGTGGCGCTCGGTCGTGCGATCATTCGGGAGCCATCGGTGTTCTTACTCGACGAACCGCTCTCGAATCTCGACGCCAAACTCCGAGACAGCATGCGAAAGGAGATCATGGAACTCCAGCAACAACTCGGAATCACCTCGGTCTACGTCACCCACGACCAGACCGAGGCGATGGCGATGAGCGATCGGGTCGCCGTCCTCAACGACGGCGAACTCCAGCAGTGTGGCCCGCCGGAGGACGTCTACCGCAATCCGACCAACCAGTTCGTCGCTGGATTCCTCGGCAGTCCGAGCATGAACTTCCTCGAGGCGACGGTCTCGAGCGACGGCGATACAGTGACGTTCAACGGCGACGCGGATTTCGTCTATCATTCGGAGGCGTCGTCGATCGCGGAGGCCCTCGGCGACCGGAACCGGTGTACCGTCGGGATTCGGCCGGAGGATCTGGTGGTCGGCGCTGAAAGCGGGTTCAACGTGACGGTAACTGTGGTCGAGGCGATGGGTGACGAAAACGTGGTCTACGCCCAGGTCGGCGACGCAGAGATCAGAGCACGTGTCGACAGTCAGCACCGACTCTCGGCCGGGGACGATATCCTGCTTGGATTCGACGACGACAACGTGTATCTCTTCGACGCGGAGACGGGTGATTCGCTTCGAACGAAAGACCTGGATTCGGCCGACGAGACCGAAAAACGAATAACGAGTCCCGAACGGTGACCGGTTTCGTGCGGTGTGGAGTGTCGGAGAGCCGCTGTTAGCCGTCGGTCGCCCACGTAATCGCGTTACGCAGAAGCTGTCGAAAGCCGGAACTACGAAGCGCTTCGTCCGTGTGTCCAAGTGAGATGTAGCAGACGCGGCCGTCTCCGTCGGTCCGAACCCAGGCGACGGGGTAGTTCTTTAACTCAGAGTGTTCCATACGCGCGAGCACGTCGACGGTGGCGCCGACGTCGACCTGGTACGGTTCGTCGTAGACGTCGAAGGAATCGACGCCGGCTGTGACTGGATGATCGGAGACGATGTCCACGTGAAACTCGCTCTGGGCCGGATGGTCGAGAAACTCCCCACCGAGTAACGAGCGATGGCGTGGATCGGGTTCCGGTCGCGTGTCCACGACGTCCTCGGGGTCTGAGGGGGCCGTACTCGTTAGATCGGCCGCACAGTGGACGCCGACGTATGCGCCACCGTTCCGGACGAACGAAACCAGACCATCGATCTGTTCGGCGGTCAACTCGCTGTCGGTCATGTAATCGATCAGGACGTCGTAGTCGTCGAGTGACTCGAGTACATCTCGGTCCGTCGTGATCTCTACGTCCGCGGCGTCGCCGACTGCATCGACCAGTTCGTCACCCTTCTCGTCGATGGCGTGAAATGGAAAGGTGCGTTCCCCGATCAACAGCGCGTTCGTGGCCATACCGGTACGAATTCGTAATATATACTAAATCTTTGGATCACGATCCTTCTGGCAAACCGTTCGACCGTGAGACGGTCGTCTCGTTGACCACTAGTAATCAGATTCACATACATATCTGTAGTATTTTGGTTATTAGACGCAATTATTCCGCGAGAGGATAAAATTAGCCGTATGGGCATCTATACGGCGGTGTATTTAAATACTGGGGCGCTGGTAACAAGTCTGCGATTACCGCCAGAAATCGATATATATGGTGTTTTGAGGCTTATAATGGCTGCTTTCTTCTCTCTCCTCTACCGTGCGTCAGAAATAGCAGTATTTGAATACTATCGAGATAATGTTTGATAAGCTATCTATTTAAACGTCCGTAGTACATGCACAGCTACTGTTATGTGGAACGAGTTCGAGAGTGAAGGTATGACACCGGACGTACTCGAGGACGATCTCTTCGATCGAGCACCCGACGACAGGGTTCGGGTGCTCGACGCCGACGGAAACGTCGTCGCGCCGGAACTCGAGCCCGAACTCGAGCCGGAGACGTTGCGTTCGATGTATCGTGACATGCGCTTTGCCCGTCGGTTCGACGAGCGAGCTATCAGCCTCCAGCGACAGGGCCGGATAGGGACGTACGCCTCGCTTGCGGGTCAGGAAGGGTCCCAGATCGGATCGACGTACGCCCTCGGGGCCGACGATACGATCTCCTACCAGTACCGGGAACACGGAGCCGTCGTCGCTCGCGACCTTCCGTGGGAGTATCTGCTCTACTGGATGGGTCACGAGGACGGAAACGCCGCACTCGCCGACGTGAGTGTCTTCCCACTCAACATTTCGATCGGGAGCCATCTTCCCCATGCCGTCGGCTGGTCGTGGGCCGAAAAACTCGACGATCAGGAGAACGTCACCGTCGTCCACTTCGGCGACGGCGCGACGTCGGAGGGTGATTTCCACGAGGCGATGAACTTTGCCGGCGTCGTCGATACGCCGACGATCTTCTTTTGTAACAACAACCAGTGGGCGATCTCCGTTCCACAGGAGCGCCAGACCGCGAGCGCGACGTTCGCCCAGAAGGCCGACGCGTACGGGTTCGACGGCGTTCAGGTCGACGGGATGGACCCGCTCGCGACGTACGTCGTCACGAACGTGGCCCGGACGAAAGCGATCGATCCGGACACCGATCGGCTCCGGCCGACGCTAATCGAGGCAGTTCAGTACCGATTTGGCGCACACACGACGGCGGACGATCCGTCCGTCTACCGTGACGAAGCCGAAGTCGAAGAGTGGCGCGAGCGCGATCCGATCGCGCGATTCGAATCGTACCTGCGGGACCGGTGGATCCTCGACGACGAACTGATCGAGGAGATCGAAGCCGAAATCGAACGGACGCTGTCGTCCGTGATCGATCGAGCCGAGTCCACCGAAGCCGATCCGCGGGAGATGTTCGAGTACACGTACGAGGAACCGACCGCCAGACTCGAGGAACAGCGATCGTATCTCGAGAACCTGCGCTCGAGACACGGCGACGATGAACTGCTCGAGTACGAGTGACGGTACGGGATAAAGTCCACACCTGGACAGGTGAACAACTACCGGCGTCCCGTCCCGAGGCCCGTGTGAGCATGCAATTGGAGCAACCCGCCAGGGAGATGGGCTGGAACGGGACGGTCCCGAACGCCTTCGACAGTCGAATTCTCGGCTTCGTCGGGGTCACCGCCGCGCTCGCGGCGTCGTTGAACGTCCCGTACGGTGGAGTCGCGTTCGCCGTCGCAGCGTTCGGCGTCCTCGCGGCGATCGGCGTCGTCGTCCACGTTCTCGGCGAACGAAAGCTCCGCCGGATCACCGACGGCCTCGTCGAACGGTGGGCCAGTTCTGGTGCGGAGATCGAGGACGTAACGCGGTCTTCCGAGGGGATGCGAACCGAGTGGACGGTTCGGACACCGAACGGAACCGTTACGATCGGCGGGGTCGCGCTCGTTCCGATCGCTCGCCTCTCCGTCGAGTGGCAGGGGGTCGGCGACTCCATGGACGCAAGCGAGGCCGAGGCGGATCTCGATCAGCTCGCCGCGAGTCTGTACGAGGAGATATTCGAAATTCAAGCGGCGGCGTGACCTTCGTCACCGAACGACCGGTGCCTCGACCGAACCGATCGTTTCGACCGCCGCTCGTGCGTGGTCGCCGGGTTCGATCGGTTCGGCACCCGGCGTCCCCGTACTGAACACGTCGCCGGGTTCGAGCGTGGCGACGTTGGAGTGAAACGCGACGAGTTCTCGCGGCGGGAACAGCATGTTCCCGATCCGGTTTTCCGCCACGACCCGTTCGTTGACGACCGTCTTAACCGACAGCTCCTCGAGCGAGAGCGGCGTTTCGGGGACGGCGATCGCGGATCCGACGACGAGGAACGAATCGAAGCTCTTCGCTCGCGTCAGAAAGCGCGGGTTTCGCTGGAGGACGTCCTCGGCGGTCATATCGAGGACGGGGAGGTAGCCGGCGATTACGTCGTCGACCGCACCATCATCGAGATCCCGACACGTTCGACCGATTACGACGGCGAGTTCGGCCTCCGCCGTGACACGGTCGGTCCGTTCGACTGGCGGGAGCCGTATCGGGCCACCCGGACCGGTGGTGGCGCTCGTCGGCTTGAAGAAACTCGCGGGTGCATCCGGCCGTGCCTCGTCGAGATCCCCGGCGTGTTCGGCGTAGTTGAGGCCGATACCCCAGAGTTTGCCGAACTCGGCCAGCGGCGGGCCGAACTGGATGGACTCCCGGTCGACCGGCTCCGCCGGGGCGTCGGCGACATCGGGGAGTCCACCGTCGGCCGCGCGCGAAAGTGCCTCAATGGCCGTCGTGAGATCCGGATCCGCAGCAGAAAGCGGGACGAAGCCGTCCTCGCTCCCGAGTAGTGGACGCCCCTCGAGGGTGCGAGCGAGGTACTTCATCGGTCTCTACCGGGCGATACGAACGCACTCATAGGTTCGCCCCCGTCGTTCCGCCGTCGATTACGATGCTCTGTCCGTTGATGAATCCCGATCGGGGCGAGGAGAGGAAAGCGACGGTATCGCCCAGTTCCATCGGATCGCCGACCCGTTCCAGCGGATTGTCCGCGACGTCTTCGATCCCCTGTTCGTAGGAGTCGTGCTCGCCGCGCTCGACACCCTGCTCGACGAGTTCCTCGATCCGTGCGGTTTCGTGCGGCCCAGGGAGGACGGCATTTGCGCGCACGTCGGGTGCGAACTCCTGAGAGAGCGTCTTCTCGAGGCCGATGACGCTCATCCGAACCGAGTTCGACAACACGAGGCTGTCGATCGCCTCTTTTACACTCCGGGAGGTGATGTTGACGATCGTACCGCCCTCTCCCTCCTGCAGGTGGGGCTCGGCTTCGCGTGCGAGACGAACGACGCTCATCACGAGCAGATCGTATGCTGCATACCAATCCTCGTCGTCGGTCTCGAGAAACGGTCCCGACGGCGGTCCGCCGGCGCTCGTCACGAGGTGGTCGAGTCCCCCGAACTCGTCGACGGTCGTCTCGACGAGCGCCGCGATGTCGTCTTCGTCGGTGAGATCACCTTGCTGTGTGACCACGTCACCCGTCGCGACGTCCGCGATCTCGTCTCTCGCCGTTGCGAGCCGATCCTCGTCCCGTCCGTTGATCACGACGTCTACCCCTTCGCGGGCGAGCGCCGTCGCCGATGCCTTTCCGAGTCCGCTCGAGGATGCCGTTACCAGTGCCGCGTTTCCGTCGATCTGAAGGTCCATTTCGTCTTCGATCTGTCCAGCACAACTGAAAAAGTTGCCGTTGCGTTGACGTCCTCCACACGACTGAAGTCGTGGGATTCCTCCGTGGGCAATCCGACCAGCAGATTACCCCGGCTGTGAACTTGCGGGTTTGCCGACGCTGGTTTGGTCGACCGGACCCGACTGTTCCCCAAACCGGGCGGGTGTCCAGTCGTGTCCATCCCACTCCCAGTACGCCCCTGATTCGGGTGCGTCCCCCTCGCGTTCAGCAGAGAGGGCAGCAGGCCGCGCCATCGGCCCAACCTCGTTTTGCAACACGTTCCACGCCCCTGCAATATCGCTGTGTGCGTCCAATTCGCAATCGTGGCACCGAAACGCATCGCCATCCCGAGATACTTCCTCGCTTCCACAGTCGGGACACTCACTGCTCGAATCAGCCTCACTCACTTGCTCGACGTGAATGCCACTGTCACCGAGTGTGAGCTCGAGGCGGGCAACGAGTTGTCGGTGCGACCAGAACGAATGGGTCTTCTCGTTCACCACTGAAGACCAATGCCCCTCCAACACATCGGTCAAATCACCAACGTACACCGTATCGATGTTGCGCGCTAAGAGCCAATCCGCAGCGTGCTTCACCGCTGCATCACGACTGTGGTCGCGCTTGCGCGATCGGTCGTCGTACAGACGTTGAATCCGGTTACTCGTATATCGGTCGTCGGGAAGTTGTGATTGCAACTCGGAAATCTGACCGGACAACTCACGGAAGCGTTCATACTCCGGTCGAGCGTGGTACACAGTGGTTTCTCCAGTGGTCGTGACGATGGCAAGGGTGTTGTTCGCGCCGACGTCGATAGCAGCAGAATGCGTCGTGTTCTCGGGCTCGAGTGTGTGAGTGAAGGCATCCAGTCGCTGTTCCTGCAATCGGTCTGGCCGAATGCGAACCGGATGCTTGACACGTATGCTGTCTGCTGCTTCGTCGTAGACGAGTTCTAACCTGCTATCATCACCGTTCCATTGTGGATTACCGCGAACGTCCAGTGTGATGCGCTCTTGGTACTCGAAGTCGTACTTCTCTTCGAGGACGTCACCGACGCCGAACTCGAGGGTACTCCGCTTCTCGTCCCAGTCGAAGGTGTAGAGATCGTTGCGGACGAGGCCGTGGAGTTCGTAGCCGTCTTCACGGGTACCCCAGTACCCGGGTGGGGACGGTTTCTCCGTCACCGTGGGGTCTGCGTCGTCGTGGTAGTTCTCGAGGAGGCGGAAGTGGCTCCGCCATGCCTCGCTGTTTTTCCGGGCGACTTGTTGGCACGCCGCCTTCCCCAGAATGGGTGCGTACGTGTCGTAGAGGTCGGTGTACTCGGCGTCCCAGACGTCGCCGTCTTCTTGGAAGTACCGTTGTCGACGTCTCCAGACGCTTTGCGTCTGGATGGCACACCAGAACTTCGTTCTGGGGACGTCGGTAGTTGATCTGGTTCCACAACGGGGCGTGGGCGGCCAACCACTCGAACACGCACTGCCGGTACCGTTCGGTGGCGGGTTCGGCGATGTATTCGTTCGTGCGTTGTGGTCGGCTGCTCACGGATTTAGTGTCAACCTAGTATATTGTAAACGTTGGGATTACAGCACTGGATCCAGTTCGTGGTTGTATTCAGAAGTGACGGATTCATCCGCACGACTACAGTCGTGGGCGTTCTCCTGGTATCCCTGTAAGTCAGCGGCTATCCGTCGCTCGTCTCTCGGGTGTGCCGGTCTTCGACAAAACACGAGAGAATCTCAAGGCGGCGCGGAGGCGAGTGGTACTTCGCCTTCGACGACCTCCCGGTCCAAGCCGGGGGAGGCGATCAGGAGGTCGTGTGCGGTCTCTCCGTCCGAACCCAACATCGCGAAGGTGAAGACGCCGAAGCCAAACGACATCTGATAGTTTCCGTACGTCGAGTTCGCGGTATACTCCGCTGTCGATGGGTCGTCGTGGCGGAGGACGTGAAAGGAGTAGTCGTCGTCGCCGGCCAGATACCGGCCTTCGGTTCCTTCGTTTGCCTCGAGATAGGCGACCGAGACGTCGTTCGTTTCCTGGAGTGGCCACTCGTCGGTATCCGGCAAGAGATCGATGGTCGCTGTCTCCGGATCCGGCGGTTCGAGGTCGTACTCGTTCGCCGAATCGTCGGCGCTCGTCGAATCGTCGCTGGTCCCTTCGCTCTCGGTATCCACGGTGTCGACCGGTTCGTCGTCGGATGCCGTCTCCGATGCTGTTTCGGCGTTTTCTGGTTCGTCAACACCGGGTTCGTCGTCGCGAGCGTCGTTCCCCGTGCCCTCGTCGTCGAGACAGCCGGCCAACGCACCGACGACCGGGAGCACCACGGCCGTTTCTACGAGGAGTGATCGTCTATCCATGATATATCTCCACAGAGAGACGTGATATACATTTGGGCATACGTTTAGCCCAACAGCAAAACGTTAGACCGGGCTGGCCGTCTCCTGGTACGATCCGTGATGGTCCTCGAGTACCTGCATGATCTCGCCCATCGTCGCATACGCCTTCACCGCGTCGACGATCGGCGGCATGACGTTCTCTCCCGCCTCGATCGTGTCCGACAGCGCCTCGAGGGTCGTCTCGACCGCCGCATCGTCGCGTTCGGCTTTGACACGTTCGAGACGCTCGAGCTGGCGGTCGCGAGTCGTCTCGTCGACTTGGTGGATCTCCGGGGCAGTATCCTCGTCGATCGTGTACTCGTTGACGCCGACGACGACCTCCTCGCCGCGTTCGACCCGCCGCTGGTACTCGTAGCTCGCGTCCTGTATCTCGCGGTGGAAGTAGCCCTGTTCGATACCTACCAGGACGCCGTCGCGAATCGAACCGTCGCCCATCTCCTCGATCTCCTCGAGATAGGCCATAATCTTCGCATCCATCTCCTCGGTGAGCGCCTCGATCGCGTAGCTTCCGCCCATCGGGTCGACGATATCGGCCGCACCGGACTCCTCGGCGATGATCTGCTGAGTCCGTAGCGCGACGCGGACCGCCTTCTCCGTCGGGAGCGCCAGCGCCTCGTCAAAACTGTTCGTATGCAGTGACTGGGTGCCACCGAAGACACCGGCCAGCGCCTGAACGGTGGTTCGGACGATGTTGTTCAAGGGTTGCTGGGCGGTCAGCGACTGGCCGGCGGTCTGTGTGTGGAATTTCAGTCGTCGCGATTGTGGCTTCGATGCGCCGTATCGGTCGGCCATCACGCGGGCGTAGACCCGTCGAGTCGCGCGAAACTTCGCGATCTCCTCGAAGATGGAGTTGTGGGCGTTGAAGAAAAAGGAGAGAAGCGGTGCAAAGTCGTCGACGTCCAGCCCGCGCTCGAGGCAGTCCTCGACGTACGCGAAGCCGTCGGCGAGCGTGAACGCGGCTTCCTGGGCGGCGGTCGAGCCGGCTTCACGGATGTGATAGCCCGAGATCGAGATCGGGTGAAACGTCGGTGTCTCGTCGACGGCGAACTCGATCGTGTCGGTAACGACCTCGAGCGACGGCTCTGGGGGGATGACCCACTCCTTCTGGGCGATAAACTCCTTTAACATGTCGTTCTGGAGGGTGCCGCGGATCTCCTCGCGAGGGACGCCCTGCTGGTCGGCGAGTGCGACGTACATCGCGTAGATGACCGGTGCGGAGGGGTTGATCGTAAACGACGTCGACACCTCGGCGAGGTCGATGCCGTCGAAGAGGATCTCCATGTCACGTAAGGTGTCGACGGCGACGCCTTCCGTGCCGACCTCGCCTTCGCTCATTCGGTGGTCGGAGTCGATCCCCATCAGCGATGGCATGTCGAACGCCGTCGAGAGCCCCGTCTGGCCCTGCTCGATGAGGTAGTGAAACCGTTCGTTCGTCTCCTCGGCGGTGCCGAAGCCGGCGAACTGGCGCATCGTCCACGTCCGCCCACGGTACATCGTCGGGTACGGCCCCCGCGTGTACGGCGGCTCACCGGGGAATCCGAGATCGTCTTCGTACTCCATGTCCGCGACGTCTTCGGGCGTGTAGAGCCGATCGACCTCGTGATTCGACACCGTCGCGAACCGGTCGCGGCGTTCGCCGTGGGCCTCGAGAACCGGCTCGAGCGTCTCTTCCTCCCAGCGCTCGCGTCGTTGGCGGATTCCCTCGAGGTCGTCCTGGTCGAACATACCCTATCCGACGGGGGGACGAGCCTAAAGTGTTGGTACCACGTCGCACGCCGTGACAGTACACGAGCGTATACGTCCGGGGTACACCGTCCAGCGCGGGCGGTCACTCCCGCAAGTGACGCGCGATGATCTCCTTTTGGATCTCGGAGGTCCCCTCGTAGATCGTCGTGATCTTGGCGTCGCGGTAGTAGCGTTCGACGTCGAAGTCGGTCGTGTAGCCGTAGCCGCCGTGGATCTGGACCGCTTCGTTTGCTACCTCGACTGCCGTTTCACTCGCGAAGTACTTCGCCATGCTCGCGGCCATCGGATCGACGCCGTTCTCGTTCTTGCGTGCGGCGTCGCGGGTGAGCAATCTGGCGGCCCGGACGTTCGTCCCCATCTCCGCGAGTTTGTGCCCGATCGCCTGGTGGTCCGCGATCGGCTGGCCGAACTGCTCGCGTTCCTCCGCGTAGTCGAGGGCGTCCTCGAGCGCCGACCGTGCGACGCCGACGGCCTGACTTGCGATCGCGATCCGGCCGCCGGTCAGCGTCGAAAAGGCCGCCTTCAACCCCTCGCCGACCGGCGTCAGCCGGTTCTCCTCGGGGATTCGGACGTCCTCGAGGATCAGCGCCGTCGTATCGCTCGCTCGCAGACCGAGTTTGTCCTCTTTCTTGCCGACTGTGAGCCCGTCGGCGTCTTTCGGGACGAGAAACTGCGTGATCGTGTCGGAGTCGTCGCGGTCGACTTTCGCGAAGAGGATCACCACGCCCGAGCGCTCGCCGTTCGTGATCCACTGTTTTCGCCCGTCGATGACGTACTCGTCGCCCTCGAGTCGGGCCTCGGTGGTCATCTCCGCGGGGTTCGAGCCAGCCTCGGCCTCCGACAGTGCGAACGCACCGACGGGTCTCCCCTCGGCCATCGCCGGGAGCCACTCCTCCCGGTAAGTCTCGGAGCCGAACTCTCGGATACAGGAAGCCGCCAGACAGTGGACCGAGAGCGCCGTCGCAAGCGAGAGGTGACCCGCACCGAGTTCCTCGTTGACGATACTTTCGGTCACCCGGTCGGCGTCGAAGCCGCCGTAGGCCTCCGGAATCGTGAGTCCGGTGAGACCGATCTCCGCGAGGCCATCCCAGACGTCTTCCGGGAACGTCTGGGTGGCGTCGGCCTCCGCCACCGCGGGTTCGACCTCGCGCTCGACGAACGCCGCGACCGTCTCACGGATCAACTCTCGCTCTCCTTCGGAACCCATACCCGGGAGTACAGGAACCGCCGTGGTAAATGTACTGACGACCCGTCCCCCCGTCGTCCGCGGCTTCGCCTGGCACACCGAGATCTCGCCACGACGATACCGTCGCACTGACCGCTTTCGTCGGTTCCGTGCGGGTGCGGGTGGCCTGCAGTCGCCCCGGACGGCCGGAGCGGTAATCCGATCAATCGGTCTCGTCGGCCGGATCGACGGCTGCATCGCTCCGATCGTCGACGTCGTCGGGATGAACCTCGAGGCCCGAGTCGTCGTCGGTCAGTTCCGTCGGGTCTGCCTCGAGGCCGCGGTCGTGTGTCTCCTCTGACTCCGTGCTACTATCGTTCGAGTCCGATTCGCCGCTTCGCCCGTCCGAGTATTCGGTCTCGTCTTGTCCGCCTGGCTCGCCTGCGGATTTCGTCCGATCGACGCCCGTCTCGTCGTCGGTTCCAGCGTTTGTGCCGTCAGGTTTCGAATCCTCGAGCCCTCCCTCGAGTCGGACCGCCTCGTCGGATATCGCGGTGACGGAGTCCGCCGTGAGCGGGATCGACTCGTCGGTCCTGCTGTCCCAGCCGATCGTCGACTTGATCGTATCGAGGATCCCCTGTTTCGGTCGGACGTACGCGACCGTTCCCTCGACGGCTGCGATCGTCCCGACCGAGTCACCGCGTGCGTTCTCGACCGTCTTGCCCTGATCGTCTTCCGAGAAGGTGGCACACATGTGCAGTAGTTCCAGTACTGGAGAAGAGTAACTGGCGCCTGCAACGGCCAGGCGACGGGGAACCGACGACCGTCCCCCGCTCGAGTGGACCTGCGGACGACGAGTTGCACGAACGGTCGACGTCCAGGACCGATCACTCGTACGGTTGGACGCTCGAAACCGCTCAGTCGGTTCGATTAACACTCTTCTGGCAACGGCCGCCACGTCCGTGGCGAGTGGTTCAGCCGTTCACAGCCGTCCTCGGTGACGACCACCAGGTCCTCGATACGTACGCCGAACTCGTCCTCGAGGTAGACGCCCGGTTCGACGCTGAAGACCATTCCCGGCTCGAGTTGCTGATCGTTGTCGGCCGCGATGTACGGTGACTCGTGGAGATCGAGCCCGACGCCGTGGCCGGTTCGGTGGACGAAGCGGTCGCCGTAGCCTCGCTGCTCGAGAACGGAACGTGCGGCCCGGTCGACCTCGCGGGCAGCCACGCCCGGCTCGACCGCGTCGACGGCGGCCGACTGTGCCGCGAGTACCGCTTCGTGTACCGCCTCGTAGCCGTCGGGTGGGTTCCCGTCGAAGACGACGGTTCGGGTCTGGTCGCCGGCGTAGCCGTCGACCACGGTCCCGAAGTCGAGGACGACCGGATCTCCGGGCTGGATGGTCCGATCGCCGTGACGATGGTGTGGTCGAGCGCCGTTCGGTCCGGAGCCTACGATGGGGTCGAACGAGACGCCCGCTCCCCCCTCCGCGACGAGGCGATTCTCGATCTCCGCTGCGAGTTCGGCCTCCGTCATCCCGACCGCGTCGGGCCCGAGCCGACGGACCGCCTCGCTTACCGCATCCGAGATCGTGGCCGCCTCGCGAAGCGCCTCGAGTTCGGTCTCGTCTTTCCGCATTCGAAGGTCGGCGAGCACCTCGCTCGCCAACCCGAACGCCGCGTCGGGAAACGTCGCGCGGAGGTCCTGCGTGAACAGTGCCCACATCCGATCGTCCACCAGGAGTCTCCCGGTCAAGAGGCCGAGGTCGGTGCCGATCGACTCGAGTGTGGCGGTCGGCTCCTCGCCGTCGCTCCACGTCCGAACGTCGTCGATCGGGGACTCGGCCCGGATCTGTTCGCCGGACAGTTCGGGTGCGAGAAACGCCGCCTGGCCGTCGGTGACGAACAGAAAGAGGTGCCGTTCCATCGGCTCGTCGTCGAACCCCGAGAGATAGCGCATGTTCGCACTCGGAAAACAGACGAGCGCTTCGGCGTCTGCACGCTCGAGAGCCGACCGTACCCGCTCGAGTCGATCGTCGACGATGGATCGGTCCATACGGATTCCAACAGGACCCATTCGGGAGTAGGTATCGATCATGGGCAGGTCTCCCACGGGTCCGTTGGGACGTCCCCGTACGACACACTCGTGTACGGATACAACGCGACGAGTGTCCTGAAGTGCTAGCCGGAGACAGCGACTCGAGGTCGTGCGATGGTGTACCACGTGACGAGGCCATCCGAGGATCACGGCGTCGGCCGACGTACTCCTCGAGCGCCAGGTGTGCGAACACCGGTCTTGCGGACATCGCAGAATTCGCTCCGCTCAGTCACGAAAGAGAGCTTCGTACGACCTCGATGAACTCAGCCTGTTCCGCCTGTAGACAGTGTCTCATCTCCGATTCGTTTCGAGAATCTTTCAGATAGGGATGATTGTTTACTGTATGTTATTACTGTCGTCAACCGTCGGACGTAAGGTCGATTCGGGAGACAATTTGTAGGTCGTACGCGATTCCCACAGATTTTTGCCCGTATGCTGAAAACGTGGGGTATGTCACTGGAAGACGACTCACTCGAGTATCACGCTACTGATCCCCCTGGGAAGGTCGAGATCACGACGACGAAACCGACGAACTCCCAGCGAGAGTTGAGTCTCGCGTACTCGCCGGGCGTCGCCGGCCCCTGCCGCGAGATTGCCGAGGACCCCGACGCCGCCTACCGGTACACGGGCAAGGGAAATCTCGTCGGCGTCGTCTCCGACGGGAGCGCGGTGCTCGGTCTCGGCGACATCGGCCCGCAGGCGTCGAAACCAGTCATGGAAGGGAAAGGAGTTCTGTTTAAACGGTTCGCTGACATAGACATCTTCGACGTCGAACTCGACCACGACGATCTCGATACGTTCGTGGAGTCGGTCGCCGGCATGGAACCGACGTTCGGCGGTATCAATTTAGAGGATATCTCCGCACCGGACTGTTTCGTCATCGAAGAGCGCTTGCGCGAACGGATGGATATCCCCGTCTTCCACGACGACCAACACGGGACCGCGATCATCAGCGGCGCGGCGCTGTTGAACGCCGCCGAACTCGTTGGCACGGATCTCGGCGATCTCGAGGTAACGTTCGCCGGTGCGGGTGCCGCGGCGCTGGCGACGGCTCGATTCTACGTTTCACTCGGCGTACGCCGGGAGAACGTGACGATGGTGGATATCGACGGTATTCTTACCACGGAGCGGGCGGAGGCGGGCGATCTCGATCCGTACAGCCGGGAGTTCGCCAGGGACGTTCCCGAGGGGGATCTCGCCGACGCGATCGCGGGTGCCGACGTCTTCGTCGGCCTCTCGGTCGGCGGGATCGTCTCCCAGAAGATGGTCCGATCGATGAACGAGAATCCGATCGTCTTCGCGATGGCCAACCCCGATCCGGAGATCGGCTACGAGGCGGCGAAGGCGGCACGCGAGGACACCGTGATCATGGCGACGGGCCGGTCGGACTATCCGAATCAGGTCAACAACGTCCTCGGCTTCCCCTTCATCTTCCGTGGCGCACTCGACGTCCGCGCGACGGAGATCAACGAGGCGATGAAAGTTGCCGCGGCGGAGGCACTCGCGGACCTCGCGAAAGAGGACGTTCCCGACGCGGTCCGGAAGGCCTACGGCGACCAACCGCTCCAGTTCGGCCCCGAGTACATCATCCCGAAGCCGATGGATCCACGGGTGCTGTTCGAACTCGCACCCGCGGTCGCACAGGCGGCGATCGACAGCGGTGCCGCACGAACCGGGATCGACCCCGAAAGCTACGAGGAGGAACTCGAGGCTCGCCTCGGCAAGTCCCGTGAGATGATGCGGATCGTGCTCAACAAAGCGAAAAGCGACCCGAAGCGGATCGCCCTCGCGGAGGGCGGCGACGAGAAAATCGTCAGAGCAGCTTCCCAACTCGCCGACCGTGGGATCGCCGAACCGGTGTTGATCGGTAACCAGTCGCGGATCGAACGCCTCGCCGACGACCTCGGGCTCGAGTTCGATCCGGAGGTGGTCGATCCCGGTGCGGGCGAGTACGAGGCGTACGTCGAGGATCTCTATCAGCGCCGCCAGCGAAAGGGGATCACGCGGACAGAGGCGGCGGATCTGATCCGTGACAGCAGTTACTTCGCGTCGGTGATGGTCGACCGTGGGGATGCCGACGCGATGTTGACGGGGCTGACCCACAACTATCCATCGGCGCTGCGTCCGATCTTGCAGGTGATCGGGACGGCCGAGGACGTCGACTACGCAGCAGGCGTCTACATGTTGACGTTCAAAAACCGAGTCGTCTTTCTCGCGGATACGACGGTCAACCAGGATCCCGACGAGGAGACACTCGCCGAGGTGACCTGCCACGCCGCCGAAATCGCACGCCGATTCGACGTGGAACCGAGGGCCGCCCTGCTGTCGTACTCCGACTTCGGAAGCGTCGACAACGAGGGGACCCGCAAACCACGACGGGCGGCACGCCGGCTCCGGACGGATCCGACCGTCGATTTTCCCGTCGACGGCGAAATGCAAGCCGACACGGCGGTCATAGAGGAGATGCTCGAGGGGACCTACGAGTTCACCGACCTCGAGTCGCCGGCGAACGTCCTCGTCTTGCCCAATCTCGAGGCGGGGAACATCGCGTACAAGCTCCTCCAGCGGCTGGGTGGGGCCGAGGCCGTGGGTCCGATGCTCGCCGGGATGGCGGAGCCGGTGCACGTCCTTCAGCGGGACGACGAGGTCAAAGACATCGTCAACCTCGCTGCGATTGCGGTCGTCGAAGCCCAGGGTACGGAGCTGTGACAGACTGAGACGGACTCTTATCCGTCAATTCTGGGGCGACGCGACCGTCCACTACCGTACCGGCAGGTCGTGAGACCGTCCCGCATGGGGCAGATTTCGGTGCCGATGGGCTCGGATGCGCCGCAGTTGTTATTGGGATATGAGGGGTTCCTCGTATTCCTGTGACACCGCCAGACGACACCAGTCCGACGGCGGAAAAGCAGTGTCCCGAACGTAATTACGTTCATATGGATGTAAACAACGACGCCCGCTGGTGGACGCTTTCAGGGCTCTCGAGCCGTCGGGCCCCGACGAGGGTCGCTGTTCGGAACGTTTTTAAATGTAAACCGACTAGAGAAAACAGTGAGTAAAACGAGCCCTACTGAGTCGAGTACGGCGTGCTGTAAAGTCGGCCGGATCACCCAACGGTACGATCTCAATGGCCTCGACGACGAGCTCGTCCGCTACTGGACCGACAGAACGGACCAACGGTACAGTACCCGTGACCTCGCCGAACACGTCAACCAGCGCATTCTCGAATCGGCACTCGACGAAGCCGGCTTGCAGTACAAAGACGGCGAAGTCGAGAACACGTACCGGCTGCTTACTGGCGACGACGTCAGCAGCGGTACACAGGTGCAGACTCGGAAAGAACTCGAGCGTGATTCCATCCCGATCGACGAGGTCGAAAGCGACTTCGTCTCCCACCAGACCGTCTACAACCACCTGACGGACTGTCTCGAGGCATCGCTCGAATCGCCGAGCGACGAGGAGCGTCTCGAACGGAGCCGGGACAAACTCGGTGCGCTTCGCAACCGAACTGCTGCCGTCACCGAGGATACGGTCGCACAACTTGCCAGAAACGACGTCCTCGACGTCGGCGAGTTCGACGTGTTGGTTAACGTGACCGTCTCCTGTAAGGACTGTCGACAGCAGTATACGATCCGCGACCTCCTCGAGCAGGGAGGCTGTGATTGTTAACCGGGTCCGAACCGACGACGGTTGTCAGTTCCAGTCCGCATCAGCGTAAGCGAGTCGGATAACTGGTGGCTATCCATGATACGGGCAGCATGAGTAGTCGGTCATACTCATTCGAACATACATATTTTAACTATACATGTATGTATTTTTATGTGGCTTCATCTCGAGACGTATTTCGGGTGTCTCTGGATGTATCGACCCTTGACGGCCCTATCGGCGGTTAAATTGCTTTTTCCACAGTCATTGCTGATCTCCGATTCATTTTAGCTGGTGGCAATCGGTTAACGTGTAGGTAGGGAATCTCACGACTATTAACGAGTAATAACCGCCGCGTACTAACTGATCGATTGTGTTATCATCCGTTGTACTCTAATCATCGAATTAAAACTATATCTGGGTTTCAGTAGGGAACCAATACTATTCAGTAAATTGATCTAGCGTCGTGTCCAACCCGTTTCGAACTTCGGTCACCAGCGCACCCTCGATATCCAACTCGAGAACGTCGACGGCCGCTCGACCGACCCGTTCGAGCACCGTCGGCGGCGAGTAGACGCCGAGACGCCACTGTGAGTACTGGGCCGCCCGGAGCGCTTCGACGAGCGGCGACTGTTGTTCGAGGCCTCTGATCTCGCCGTTGACGACGACTCGAGAACTCGATTCAGTCATCGTCGGCCGACTCGGGACGTCGAGGATGACGGCGTCGGGATCGACGTTCGCCTCCGCGGCGATCTCGCGTTCGAACCGCCGAATCGTATCGTGGTCGGCTTCGATAACGCCGCCGGGGACGTCGTCGATCTCGGCCCAGACTGCTCGTTTGAACAGGTTTCGGTGGTCCAGTCGTCGGGAGAACGCCGCCGTCTCGTTGGCCGATCGCAACGCGACGAGCAGATCGGCGTCGTCCATCCGCTGGAGCGTCTCGGCGTCGGTGTCGGTCGACTCGAGAAGGGTTTCGGCGGCTCGGCGAAGCATCGCCTTGCTGATTCGGGCGACGCTGTGGCTGTAGACGGTCGGGTTCATCAGCGCCCGGGCGACCAGTAAGCTTTCGGCTGACTGGACGTTTCCCTCGGCGAGGACGAGTTCGCCGTCGACGAACGTCAGTTCCCGGACGAGTCGGCCGTGGTCGATCGTCCCGTACGGAACGCCGGTGTGGTGGGCGTCACGGACGAGATAGTCCATCCGATCGACGTCGAGTTCCCCCGAAACCAGCTGTCCGAACCGACCGTTCCCGGCGATCAGATCGGCGATCGGTCCGGGGGCTAAGTCGTGTTCTCGGAGCACGTTCCCGACGTCCCCCTCGACGAGAAGCTCGTGAACGTCGTCGTGATAGCGTCCGGTTCGACGGTGGGTCAGCGCCTCGAGGTTGTGGCTGAAAGGACCGTGACCGACGTCGTGGAGCAACGCAGCGGCCTGGACTCGCTTCGCGCGCCGCCCGTCGACGCCGAGTTGCTCGAGCGCCTCACACGCCAGGTGGTAGACTCCGAGGCTGTGCTCGAATCGGGTGTGGTTCGCGGAGGGATAGACGAGCGAGACGGTGCCGAGCTGTCTGATCCGCCGGAGTCGCTGGAGTTCGGGTGTATCGATGAGATCGCGCGCCACGCCGCCGACCTGAATGTGGTCGTGGACGCTGTCCTTGATGACTTTCATTGCCGTCGTTTCGGCCGGTTCGTACAAAAACCGTCGGCTGTCCAACGGCTCGGGATCGGTACCGACTTCCACCTCGCGCGTGTACACCTCGGTATGAGCGTTCCGCAACTCATGACGATCGCGCTGTTCGTGATCGTCATCCTCTGTCTGATCGCCTTGCTGTACGTTTCGACGCAGTGGGACGAGTAGCGGCCGGTATTTAAGCGCCCGTCGTCTGACGCGTCGTCGTTTACCGCCGTAGCCGCCGTCAATGCGGGCGATGACGGAGCTCACGATTCCACCCGATGCTGACGAGCAGAAAGCGACGAGACTCGTCCAGGAGCACGTAACGGTCGGCGACGACGTCGAGGTTCGCAAGGCCGACCGAACCGGGAGCGGTGATCCCCAACTGACTGGTGGGGTGACCGGCATCGAAGCTGGCTACCTCGAACTCGACGGCAATTCCCTCGGAGAGGGAAGCGTCCGCTACGACGAGATCCACACGATAGCCAGACTCGACTCGGCGTAAGCCACCGGTCGGTCGCGAGTCGACGACTGCCACGACCTCGTTTTCGCGAATTCCGGGGCTCCGGTAGCACTGGTGACCCGGTCACCCGTGGCTGCGGACGGATCCCGGTGAGCGCTACTATATTAACTGATTAAAGATAATAGTAAGAATTAATAATATGTTCTCCTCAGATACTATCGTGCAGGTAGTGAAATCGAGCGAGATCTGCTCCCGACAACCGACGTGATGATCGCCGCGGATTCAAAACCTTTACAACTAATATTTCATTAGATAAAGCTCGATTGATGTTCGATTCGATCCACGTCGTCCCTGGTCGAACCACCGGTCGGGAAACCGACGGTACGAGGTGGGTGTAGGATGATACGGGCGGTCATAGAGCGGCTGGGCTCGCTCACGGCTGTCCTGCTCGGAGTGTCGCTGGTGAGCTACGGGTTCGTCTCACTCACGCCAGGTGACCCGGCATACACCATTCTACGCGCCCAGCGCCAGAGCCCCCCGTCGGACGCCGAAGTCGCCGCGTTCCGAGCCGATCACGGGCTCGACGAGCCGTTCGTGGTGCAGTACGTCTCGTGGCTCTCGGAGGCACTCCGCGGTGACCTCGGCACCTCCTACTACACCTCGGAGCCAGTCACGACGCTGTTGCTCGAGTCGCTTCCGAACACGCTCGAACTCGCGGTCGCGGCGATGGGGGTCTCGCTTCTGTTGGCCGTCCCGGCGGGGGTCGCGAGTGCGGTCCACCGCGATACCTGGATCGATCGGACGAGCCAGCTCGTCGCCCTCCTTGGCGTCTCGATGCCGAACTTCTGGCTGGGCTATCTGTTGATTCTGGTCTGTTCGCTCTGGCTCGGACTGACGCCGGCAGCCGGATCAGGAACGCTCGGCCACCTGGTTTTGCCCGCGATCACGCTCGGAACGGGGCTTGCGGCGGTCGTCACCCGACTCGTTCGAACGTCGATGCTCGAGGTTCTCGAGGAGGAGTACGTCCGGACCGCACGTTCAAAAGGCGTTCGCGAGCGCCTCGTCGTCTACAAACACGCACTCAGGAACGCGCTCGTTCCGGTCGTGACGATCGTCGGCCTCCAGTTTGGATTCGTCCTCAACGGAGCGGTCATCGTCGAGGTCGTCTTCCAGCGACCGGGGCTCGGAACGCTCCTGGTCGACGCCGTGTTCGCGCGGGACTACCCGATCGTTCAGGGCGTCGTCCTGGTGACCGCGTTCGTTTTCGTCGTGACGAACCAGCTCGTCGACCTCGCGTACGTCGCGCTCGATCCGCGCGTCGACCGTGGGGGTGATCGTGCGTGAGCGGCGACGAACCCGGGCGATCGTACACAGGATTGGGTCGGACGAATCTTCTCGAGACGAGCCGTCGTCGCGTCCGAACAGCCTTCCCGCCGCGAGTCAGAGCCAACGGGCTGGTTCGCCTCGGCGGTGGGATCTGTGGTGTCCTCGTGTTCGCGGCGATCGTCGGACCAGTCGTCTCCCCGTACGATCCGACGACACAGGCGCTCGAGGCCCGACTCCAGTTACCGTCGCTCGCCCATCCGCTCGGGACGGACGCGCTGGGTCGTGACGTGGCGACTCGACTCGTCTACGGGGCCCGAATCTCGCTCGCGCTCGCGGTCGTCGCGACGGGACTTCGTCTCGTCATCGGCACGACGATCGGGCTGGTTGCGGCGACCGGCGGACGGCTCGTCGACGCCGTACTGATGCGACTCGTCGACGTTCAACTCGCGTTTCCGGGGCTCGTCCTCGCGTTGGTCATCGCCGGCGTGCTCGGACCGAGTCTTCGGAACGTCGTCCTCGCACTCTCGCTCGTGGGCTGGGCCTCCTACGCCCGCATCGTTCGCGGCAGCGTCCTCTCGGTGAAGCGTCGGCCCTACGTCCAGTCGGCGAAACTGTACGGAACCCCCTGGCGGCGTCTCGTCCGCCGTCACCTTCTCCCGACGGTCGTAAGTCCGGTCGCCGTCCTCGCGACGTTGAACCTGGGAACCGTCGTGCTCGCGGCGGCTGGACTCTCGTTTCTGGGACTCGGCGCACAGCCACCGACGGCTGAGTGGGGGGCGATGATCGACGACGGGCGAAACTACCTCCGGTCGGCCCCGTGGCTCATCACCGCGCCCGGAATCGCCATCGCGCTTACAGTCATCGGCTTCAACCTGCTCGGGGACGGTCTGCGGGACGTCTTGGATCCGGACTATCTCGAGGATACCCAACGGAGGCGAACCTGACGATGGGACCGGAACTGGTCGTCGACGACCTCCGCGTTCGGTTTCGAACCCGCTCCGAGACGGTCGACGCGGTCGACGGCGCGTCGTTCACCGTCGGCCCCGGTGAGGTCGTCGGTCTCGTCGGCGAGAGCGGGAGCGGAAAGTCCGTCACTGCCCGGTCGATCGTCCGCCTCGAGTCGCCCGGCGAGATCGTCGACGGCTCGATCAAATTCGACGGTAGGGAGCTGACGAGCGCCGATGACCGGACGCTTCGCCGCCTTCGCGGGCGGGAACTCGCGATGGTCTTCCAGGACCCGTCGACGACGCTCAACCCGGTGTACACCGTCGGCGAGCAGATCGCCGAGGCGATCCGCATCCGCGAGAACCCCGGCCGACAGCCGTTCCTCGCGGAACTCGCCGCTGGCGTCAGCTCCCGGCTCCGCACCCGTCGGCGACGATCCGAGGTGCTCGAGCTGATGGAGACGGTCGGCATCCCGCAGGCCGACGAACGTATCGACGCCTACCCCCACCAGTTCAGCGGCGGCATGTGCCAACGCGTCGCGCTCGCGATGGCACTCGCACGCCGTCCCTCGCTTCTGATCGCCGACGAGCCGACCACCGCCCTCGATACGACGACCCAGGCCGCGATCCTCGAGCGGCTCGCTCGACTCAACGCCGAGCGGGGGATGGAAATTCTCCTGATCAGTCACGATCTCGGCGTCGTCTCGGAGCTGTGCGATCGCGTCGTCGTCATGTACGACGGCACCGTCGTCGAGTGCGGCCCTGCCGAGTCGGTCCGCTCCGATCCGGAACACCCGTACACGAAGGCGTTACTCGCCTGTCTCCCTCACCAATCGGAACCTGGATCGCGGCTCCCGACGGCGGAGTGGCCCCCGGCCGACGATCGCCCCTCCCGGTCCGACGAGTCCCCTTTACAGGGTACAGTCCTCGAGACGGACCGGACCGCAGTCGACGGCGGAACGACGGCCACCGGGGATCGAGGATGGACACGGGGGGTCGGCGAAACCGGCGGTTCCGGTTCCGATCGAGGCGTCGATGGATCGATCGTCGAACTCGAGGACGTCGCCGCGGCTTTCCGACAGTCCGACGCGCTCGTCGATCGGGTGCTCGGACGAGACGAGCGCGTTCCGGCGGTCGACGGCGTCTCCCTCGAGCTTCGAGCCGGCGAAACGGTCGGGCTGGTCGGCGAGAGCGGCTGTGGAAAGTCGACGCTCGTCCGACTGATCGCGGGCCTCGAGGGGGCGACCACCGGCGAGATCCGGCTTCGCGGTGAGCGGATCGGAGACGCCGACTCGCGGACGGACGACCAGCTCGCCGATATCGGGGTCGTCTTCCAGAACCCGACGACGAGTCTGAATCCGAAGCGAACCGTCGGCAAGACGATCGCCGAACCGCTGTTCGAAGCCGGGTGGGACGAATCTCGCCGCAAGGATCGCATCGAAGAGGTGCTCTCCCTGGTCGACCTCCCGGTGGAGTACGCGACGCGGTACCCCCGCCAGCTCTCGGGTGGGCAGTGTCAGCGGGTCGCGATCGCTCGCGCGCTCGCGCTCGAGCTGTCGGTGGTGCTTCTCGACGAACCGACCGCCGCACTCGACGTCTCGACGCAAGCGAGGATCCTGAATCTCCTCGCCGACCTCCAGGCCGACCTCGATCTCGCCTACCTGTTCGTCTCCCACGACCTCGCGGTGGTCCGCCACATTGCCGATCGGGTTGCGGTCATGTATCTCGGACAGTTCGTCGAGGTCGGACCGACAAACCGGGTGCTGTCGGCCCCAACCCACCCGTACACGCAGACGCTTCTGGATGCGATTCCCGGGAACGAAGCCGAGGAGTGTCGCCAGTGGGACCGCGAGGCACTCGCGGGCGAGCCGCCGAGTCCGACCTCGCCGCCCGACGGCTGTGCGTTTCACCCGCGCTGTCCGGTCGCCTCCGAGGACTGCACGCGAGTGGAGCCGCCACTCGAGGCGGTCGACGGCGGCCGAACGCGGTGTCTCTACGCCGGCGAGTGGCGATCCGACGACAGCCAGCGATCAGCCGGCGACGCGGACGCGACCGAGACCCAATTCATCACGAACAGCGAACGTACCGAACCCGGCGTGGCTCGTACAGGGCGGGACGGCCGGTGAAACGACTTCCACAATATACGAATGACACACGAAATCGACGACATCGACGCTCGAATCGCGACCGACCGACCCACGACGCCGAACAGACGAACCGTCCTGAACACGCTGGCGGGGACGACCGCCCTCTCACTCGCCGGCTGTCTCTCGAGTGCCGACGACGGCACCGACTTCCGGATCGGCGGCCCGTGGAAACCGAACCGGGATCCGCTCGACGGCGGGAGCTTGCTCCGACGGCTCGGCATCACGGAAGCGCTGGTCGGCGTCGATTACGACGCCGATCCGGAACCGGGTCTGGCGACCGACTGGGAGCGGATCGACGACCGCCAGTGGCAATTCGACCTCCGCGAAGACGTCACGTTTCACGACGGCGAGCCCGTCGACGCGGCGGCGGCGGTCGACTCCCTCCGGCGAACGGCCGACTCCGCGGCGTTCGCCGACGTCCCGATCGCCCGTCTCGAGGCCGACGACGCGTCGACGGTGATCGTCGAAACCGAGACGCCGTTCGCGCCACTGCTGGCACACCTCTCGCGAAACGAGGCCGTAATCCTCTCGCCCACGACGCTCGAGACCGACGGGGCGATCGAGACACCGGTCTCGACCGGGCCGTTCGTCTTCGAGGGCCTCGAGACGGGAGCGGAGCTTCGCGCGAGCCGGAACGACGACTACTACGGCCAGTCGCCGTCGATCGAGTCCGTCCGCTACGAGGTCGTCGAGGACGACCAGACCCGGCGCGTCAAACTCGAGAACGGCGAACTCGAGATGGCTCGCACCCTGCCGATCGAGATGGTCGAGCCCCTCGAATCCGAACCGGGTCTCGAGGTGTACACCCCCGAAATTCCTCGGATCCGATTTCTCACGTTCGACACCCAGTCGCCGCCGTTCGACGACGAACGGGTCCGTCGGGCGGTCTCTCAGGCCGTCGATCGCGAGGCGATCACGGATTCCATCCTCGGCGGGATCGATGACCCGGCGATCGGCCCGTTCTCCCCCGAGATCACGGCGTGGGCCAACCCCGATCTCGAGGGCCACCAACACGACATCGACCGGGCGCGTGAACTGCTGGCCGACGCCGGCTGGGCGCTCGAGTTGGGAGACGTTCGAACCCGGGACGGCGAGGAGCTCTCCATCGAGATCGTTACGTTCGACGCACGAAGCCTGCCCCTGATCGCCGAAGTGCTCCAGGACCAACTTGCCACGGTCGGCGTCGACGTCGATCTGACCACAACCGAGTACAGTTCGATGGTCGACCGGGTCGGCCAGGAGTCGTTCGACGCCTACCTCACCTCCTGGGGAACGCTCTGGTATCCCGATCCCGATCGACTCTCGGATATGTTCCACTCGAGTGGCGCCACGTTACACCACGGCTACGCGAACGATCGGGTCGACGAACTGCTCGAGGAGGCCCGGGAACTCGACGATCGGGAGGAACGAAGGGGGCGATACCACGAGGTCCAGTCGATCGTCGTTCGCGAGGCGCCGATCTCGGTTCTCACGAGCTACACCAACGTCGTCGCCACGTCCGCGGAGGTCAGCAACTACCGACCGCACCCGACCGAGTCACGGTACGGGCTCGAGCAGGTCGAAATCGACGCCGAATAACCCCGATCCCGTTTTCTCGTCCGACCTCGTTCTCTCGACTCCGAGCGCATTCTACGCCGCGATCGACTACTCGAGTCGCTCGAGGTACAAAACCAGCGCGTCGACGGCGGTCTCGAACACCTGTTCGCCCTGCTCGGCCGTCGCACCGGTCGCGTCGCCGACCGCGCCGTTCTCGCTGAACTCGTCGGTGAAGTGGCGAACGACGCCGCCGTCGACGACGGTGTCCCACTCCGCGGCGTCTCCGTCGACCGGCTCGCCGACGTCCTCCGGACAGAGATACAAGAGGACGGACGTCTCGATTTCGCCGGCGTGGCCGACGTGATCCTCGATCGCGCGCATCCACTCCCACGCGTAGACGTCGAGATCGGTCGAGTCCGAGGCGGTCACCTCCCGTGAGAGGTGTGAGAGCGTGCCTCCATTTCCGCCGTGGCCGTTGACGAGAACGACCGTCTCGACGCTCGTCCCCGAAAACGAGGTGACGACGTCGCGAACGTAGCGTCGAAGGGTCTCCGGCGATACCGAAAGCGTCCCCGGAAAGCGGCCGTGATAGGGAGCGATACCGACCGGAATCGGGGGCACGACGACGGTCTCGCGGTCGGTTTCTCCATCCGCCGCGACCGCGATCTCGTTTGCGACGGTGGTATCCGTTCCGACCGGCGCGTGTGGGCCGTGTTGTTCGGTGCTTCCGACCGGCACGAGCGCCGTCGTCGGGGCCGCCTCGTCGATCGCCGTCCAGGAACTCCGCTCGAGTTGCATATCGATCGGTGGCGGGACGATTCCAAAGACCCGTCGATGTCAGTCGTCCGACCGGCGCCCGAAGGGGTGGCTTCGTCCGACTATGGCCCCGCTCGGCGATCGGATGGACGATTCGAGTCGGTGTAAAAATCCTACGCCGGCGACACCCACTCGCCCTGCTCGTCGCTCTCTTCGATCGCCGCCAGCACGCGCTGGGCGGCCAGCCCGTCCTCGAAGCTCGGTTCGAACCCGGTCCCCTCACTGACCGCTCGCAGGAACTCGTAGTTCTCGTGGACGAACGTGTGCTCCCAGCCGACGACGTGGCCCGGCGGCCACCAGTGGTCGACGTACGGGTCGTCCTCGTCTGTCACGAGAATGGTCTGGTAGCCCCGGTCGCCCTCTCGGAGCACCTCGAGTTCGTTCAGGCGCTCGAGGGAGAATTTGAGACTGCCGTTCGAGCCCTGGATCTCGATCGTGTGGTCGTTCTTGTGGCCGGTCGCGAACCGCGAGGCCTCGAGCGTTCCCATCGCGCCGTTTTCGAACGCCAGCTGGGCGGAGTAGGCGTCGTCGACGGTGACTGGACGGCTCTCGTCTCCGCCCTCGACCGGCCGTTCCTCGACGAACGTCTGCAGGTGGCCGCTGACCTGCTCGATTTCGCCCGCGAGGTCGTCGTCGCCGACCAGAAAGCGGACGAGGTCGACGGTGTGTGCACCGAGGTCGCCGAGCGCGCCCGAGCCGGCCAGTTCCTCGTCGTTGCGCCAGGACCACGGCGCGTCGGGGTCGACCAGCCAGTCCTGGAGGTATCGCCCGCGAACGTGGTGGATCTCGCCGAGTTCGCCCGCCTCGAGCAGGTTCCTGGCGTACTGGATCGCGGGGACGAACCGGTAGTTGAAGGCACAGCCGGCAGGAACGTCGCTCCCGGCCTCGCGGGCCGCCTCGGCCATCTCCTCCGCCTCCTCGAGCGTCGGCGCGAGCGGTTTCTCACAGAACGTCGGCGTGCCGGCCTCGAGCGCCGCGATCGACGGCTCGGCGTGGACGTGGTTCGGTCCGAGGTTGTAGAAGACGTCGACGTCGTCGACGACGGATTCCCAGTCGGTCGCGATCGACTCGAAGCCGAGTTGGTCGGCCGCCGCCGACAGCGCCTCCTCGTCGCGGCCGACGAGGACGCTTCGCTCGACGTCGGGCGCGTCCGGGAAGAACATCGGAAGCCGCGCCATCGCGTTCGCGTGTGCCTTGCCCATGAATCGGTAGCCGAGGACTCCGACTTGCAGCGTCATACCTAAACCTTCACAATAGCTGTAGTTAGAAGTTTCCGTCCCGGCGGGTCGGTCGGGCGGAGATCGCTCGAGGCGTTCGACCCGTTATTCGGCCCAGTAGGCCTCGCCGGGTTCGGTCTCGAAGACGGCCCGCTGGAGGAGATCGATCGCCTTCTCGAGTCCCTCACGGGAACTGGTCAGCGAGTCTTCGTGTTCGATGCTCAAGGTGCCGTCGTAGCCGACCATTCGGAGCGTCGAGACGAGTTCCTTCCAGTGGGACTCGTCGTGGCCGTAGCCGACCGAGCGGAACAGCCACGAGCGGTTGAGTTCGTCGTCGTAGGGTGCGGTGTCGAGGACACCTTTCAGGCGCGCCTGTTCTTCGTAGACGCGAGTGTCCTTGGCGTGGAAGTGGTGGATCGCATCGCGCTCGCCGAGAAAGCGGATCGCGTCGGTGATCGAGATCCCTTGCCAGTAGAGGTGAGAGGGGTCGAAGTTCGCGCCGATGCGGTCGTTCGTCTCTTCGCGCAGGCGGGCCATCCCCTTCGGTTCGTACACCAGCATGTTCGGGTGCATCTCGATGCCGACGTCGACGCCGTGGTCGTCGGCGAACTCGGCTAACTCTCCCCAGTACTCCGTGGCGACTTCCCACTGGTACTCGTGGGCGTCGGCGTGTTCGGTCGGCCACGGGGCCGTGATCCAGTTTGGCGTCTCGTCGTTCGGACTCCCCGCCGGCAAGCCGGAGAAGCCGGTGACGGTGTCGACGTCTAGCTGGCCGGCGAGTTCGATCGCTTCGCGCAACTCGGTGTCTGCCTTCGCCGCCCGCTCGTCGTCGGGGTGTAACGGGTTGTTGTGGACCGCGAGTGCGCTAACGTGCATCTCGTACTCCTCGAGCAACTCGGTGAGTTCGGCCTGGGCGTCCTCGTTGCCGAGGTACTCAGAACGGTCGAGGTGATCGTCGCCGGGAAAGCCGCCGACGCCGGGTTCGATCGCGGAGACGCCGAGATCCGAGAGATACTGGAGCGCTCCCTCGAGCGATTCGTCTGCGAGCGGTGGGGTGTGAACACCGATGTCCATACGGTGTGATACCACGGCATCAGCCAAAGTAATTCCTATTCCGGAAGCGAGTAACGGCTTCGAGTTTCGCGCTCCGACGGCGCTTCACCCTGGCGTCCGCTCGAGTCGCTGGTGGGTGGCGGATCAGTCCTGACGTTCCTCGAGCGGGACGGATTCGTCCTCGACTCCTTTCAGCGGGACGGATTCGCCGCTTGCCTCGAGTGAGATCGTCCCCCCACGGTCGCTCGAGCGGTAGATGCCGTCGACGATCCGCTGGACGATCAGGCCGTTTTCGACGGTTCCGGCCGGCGTTCGGCCTTCGGCGTCGCGTCGCGTTCCCGAGCGGTTCGCGAGGATCGCCTCGAGAAACGCCGCCTGCTCGTCGGCGTGGCTGTCGTTTTCCCGGGTCTCGATCGTCTCGTCGATCGTATGATCACCGCCGCTCTTGCTCGCCGAGTAGATCGTGAGTTCGTCGGTGAGCAGGTCGAATATCGCGGCGGCCTCGGTGCCACGGACGACGAACTCGTGGGTCGGTGGCCGGTTCGTCGCCCAGGCGACTTCGAGGCTGATCGTCCGGTCGTCGCCACAGCGGACGAACGCGCTCGCGGAGTCGTCGACGTCGAACGCGTCCGGGCCTGCGTCGTCGCCCCACATCTCGAGGTAGGCGTAGTCCTCCCGGTGGCCGAACTGCGAGCGGGTGACCCCGGAGACCTCGACGGGGTCGGGATAGTCGAGCAGGTACATCCCGAGGTCGATTGCGTGGACGCCGAGGTCGATCAGTGCGCCGCCGCCCGAGACCTCCTTTCGGGTGAACCAGGAGCCGCGACCGGGAATCCCCCGCCGGCGCACGTAGTTGGCCTCGACGTGAGTGACCTCGCCGAACTCGCCGCGGCCGATCCGATCGCGAAGCACCGCCACGGCGTTCAGAAACCGGTTGTTGAACCCGACCATCGTGAGGCCGGTCGAGTCGGCCGCCGCGGCCGCGATCCGGCGGGCGCTCTCGAGGGTGTGTCCAAGGGGCTTCTCGAGGAGGACGTGCAGGTCGCGCTCGAGGGCGGCGACGGCGTACTCCTCGTGAAAGCGGTTGGGCGTCGTGACGATCACGGCGTCGGCCGCGTCGTAGAGGTCGTGGTGGTCGTCGTAGACCTCGACGCCGTACCGGTCCGCGAAGCGCTCACGGGCCTCCGATGCGACGTCCATCCCTCCCACGAGTTCGACCTCGAGTTCCTGCTCGAGAAGCCGGTCGACGTGGTGGTGGCCGATGTTCCCGAGTCCGACGAGTCCGACTCGGACAGGTTCCTGGCCCGTACTCATCGGGATCCCTCCGTCGAGACGGGGGCGGTCTCGCTCTCCGTCTTGGATTCGAGTCCGTTCTCCGGTCCGGACGGAGACCTGCTTCCGACACGACCGATGGGGCGGTCGCCGTTCGTCGATTCAGTACAACTGCTCTTCTCGTTCCGATCGTTCATTCTGAGTGTCCGTTGATTGCTCGCGTCGCGTTCGTCCGCGACGATACTGTCTGATTGCCGGTACGATCTTGTTCTTCAGGTCGAGACCGAACGAGACGATCCCGTAGATCCAGAAGAAAAACAACACGGAGAGTCCGCCGTAGTAGACGAGCGGGACGAGTTCACTCACTGCGACCACCCGAGTCGATCTCGGCGTGTGCGCGGCGGTCCGTCGCCTCCCCTCGAGCTGCCGTCGTGACGTCCTCGATGCCGTGGACGAGCGCGTCGCCCGATCGGGTCTCGAAGAGGTGGATCTTCGACCGGTCGAGGACGACGCTCACCCGCTCGTCCTCCTCGATCCTCGAGTCGGGATCGACGCTCATCAGCAACTGGTTCGAGGCGCTCGAGGCCTCCTCGGTCGTCATCGTGGCCGCCTGTGAGTCCTCGAGCGAGAGGTAGACGAAAATCTCGTCGCCCATCGGCTCCAAGACGTCCGTCGTCGCGTCGATCACCGCCGACGAACTCGAGATCGACTCCGCCGTTTCGACGGGATAGATATCCTCCGGTCGGACGCCCATCGTCACCTCGCTCCCGGTCTCGAGATCGAATCCGTCGACGTCGAACTCGAGGTCGAAGTGGTCGGTCACGAGCCCGGTCTCCGTGAGTTCGCCCTCGAAGAAGTTCATCGACGGCGAGCCGATGAAGCCGGCGACGAACCGGTTTGCGGGCTCGTTGTAGCAGGTAAGTGGCGGGGCGATCTGCTGGAGTTCGCCGGCGTTGATGACGGCGATCCGGTCGGACATCGTCATCGCCTCCGCCTGGTCGTGGGTGACGTAGATGATCGTCGTATCGAGCTGTTTGTGCAACCGCTGGAGTTCGGTTCGCATGTGGACGCGCAGTTTCGCGTCCAGGTTCGCGAGCGGTTCGTCCATCAGGAAGACGGCGGGTTCGCGGACGATCGCGCGGGCGATCGCGACGCGCTGTTGTTGTCCGCCCGAGAGTTCGTTGGGCTCGCGGTCTAACATCCCCTCGAGCTGGACGATTTCGGCCGCTTGCTCGACGCGACGATCGATCTCGTCTTTGTCGTACTTGCGCAGGCGAAGGCCGAACGAGACGTTCTCGTAGACGTCCATGTGGGGGAACAACGCGATGTTCTGGAAGACCATCGACACGCCCCTGTCCTTTGGCGGCAGGTTCGTGACGTCGGTTTCGCCGACCGTGATCGTCCCCTCGGTCGGCTTGGTCAGGCCGGCGATCGTCTCCATCGTCGTCGACTTGCCACAGCCCGAGGGACCGACGAGACAGATGAACTCGCCATCTTCGATCTCGACGTTCATGTCGTCGACCGCGACGACGTCGTCGTAGCGTTTCGTGACGTTATCTAGTGTTACTCGTGCCATGCTTACTCCTTGAGTGCTCCGTCTGTGAGTCCGCTGACGATCTTTTCCTGGGCGACGACGACGAGGATCAACATCGGCAAGACGCCGACGATGCTCGCCGCCGCCATCAGGTTGAAGTCGGTCGTATACTGGGTCTGATAGCTCAGGATCCCGCCGACTAGCGGCGACCACTGGTTCGGTTCGTTCTGTAGCGCCATGATCGAGCTAAAGAAGTACTCGTTGTAGACGGCGATGAACGTCAACACGGCCGCCGTCGCGACGCCGGGTGCCGAAAGCGGCATGATCACGCGAAACAGCGCCCCCAGCCGGGTCGTTCCCTCGACGCGAGCCGCGTCCTCGAGTCCGTCGGGAATCTGGCCGTAGAACGTCGTGAGGATGAAGATCGCGAGCGGCAGGAACAGCGCGCTGAAGGGCATGATCATCGACCCCGGCGTGTTGACCAGTCGGGGCGGCGCGAACAGCTCGATCCCCAGGAACGGGACGACGATCGCGTTCCCGAGGAACGCGTCGAACAGCGGGATGAGAAACGCCGCCGGCGGGAAGTACGAGATCGCCAGGACGGCGAGCATCATCAGCCCGCGTCCGGGGGACTCGAGTCGCCCGAAGACGTAGCCCGCGAGGCTCGCGAGGGCGATGACGATAACCGTCGTCACGCTCGCGAGCACGAAGCTGTTGAAGACGTAGAGGTGAAACGGCACCTGCTGGAACACCTCGACGAACGCGTAAACGTTGAATCCCTGTGGCGTCGGGAACGGCACTTCCGCCCCGACGAGCGGAACAGTGACCTCCCAGTCGCCGGCGAGGATCTGCGTGTTCGGCGTCAACGCGAGGACCAGCAGCCAGTAGAAGGGAAACAGCGTGGTGACGAGGAAGAATCCACACGCAACGTAGAACAGCGCTCGGTAGAGCCGGTTGCGCTTGTCAGGGTCGTTGACGACGCCGTTAGTCCAGCGCTCGAGCGGTCCCTTGTTCTCGTCGTCGCCCGACTGCGTCGCGGGTTCGGGTGCGGTCGCCATCTCAGAGACCCTCCTTGTACTGCTGATAGATAACGCCCATCACGGCGACGGCGATGATGCCGGCGGTGACGAACGCGATCGCGGAAGCGAGCCCCCGGTTCGTGTTGAACGTTTCGACGACCATACACGAAAGCGACGGGACCGTGGTACAGCCCGACACCGAATCGATGAGACCGTAGACCCGCATCGCGTCGATCGTCCGGAACAGGATCGCGATCCCGAGTGCGGGAAGCACCAGCGGGAACGTGATCAGCTTGAACTGTTGCCACTTGCTGGCCCCGGCGACCTCGGCGACGTCGTAGAGGCTCCGATCGATGCTCTGGAGTCCGGCGAGGATCAAAAGCGCCATAAAGGCTGTCGTCTTCCAGATGTCGGCGACGGTAACGATCAGCAACGAACTCGCCGGATCGTTGAGCGTGTTCGTCTCCGCGACGAGACCCCAGCTGGCGAGATACTCGGTCAGGAAGCCGGTGTCCGGGTGGAACATCAGGTAGAAGATCATTCCCTGGATGACGATCGGGATCGCCCACGGGATGATGATCGCGGCCCGCACCCACCGCCGACCGCGGAACTCCCGGTCGAGCACCAGCGCCTGGCCGAAACCGATGATCGTCTCGAAGAAGACGCTCACGACCGTGAAGATGATCGTCACCGCAAGCGCGCTCCGCAACAGGCCGTCGACGTGGACGTACGGAAAGCTCCCGCTGGTCGTGACCTCCGGGAGGAACGTGGTGGTTCCCGGCATCCGCGCGTCGGCGTTCCCGGTGAACAGCTGTGCGTAGTTCTCGAGGCCGACGAACTCGGGATCGGACAGCACGTTCTGGTACAGCGACAGCTCGAACGTCCGCAACAGCGGGTAGAGCGCGATCGCCCCCAGCAAGACGACCACTGGGGTCAACAGCAGGTAGGCGAACCCTGTCTCCCCGAGGTTCTCCATCCAGCGCGTGATCGCGACGACCGGCCCCGATCGGTTCGATCGGCGGGCGGGGCCGGCCGTCCGGTCATCGGTGGCCATGCTAGGCTTCGGTGTCCTCGAGTCCGTCTTGTAAGTCGGTGGCCGCGTCCTCGGGGCTCTTGTCACCGGAGACGGCCGCGTTGACTTCCTCGGCGATGAGTTCGGACTGATCCGGCCACACCGTCGTGACGGGTCGGGGCATAGCGTTCTCACCGGCGACCCGAAGCGTGTCCATGTAGTGACCCATCGGCTCGACCTGTTCGGCTTCCTCGGTGTCGAACAGGTGGGGCTTCGGCGGGATCCAGCCCCAGAGGTCGAACATGCCGAGGTTGAACTCGTCGGTCATCGCCGCACGGAGGACCTCGACCGCGTCGTCGGTCCGTTCGGAGTTGGGGTTGAGAGTGAGGTGCCAGCCGCCGAGTGCGGCCGTCGAGCCGCCGGTTCCGGGTTGGTTCGCGTCCCCCTCGCTGACGGCGTAGGGGATCGGCATCGCGCCGTAGTCGTCGACGTCGAGCGGGTCGTCTGCCTCCTGGACGTTCAGATTGATCGCGTACGGCCAGTTGCGTTGCATGACGGCTTCGCCGTTGAGGATCGCCTCCCGGGCGTTTTCCTCCTGCCAGCCGAGGATCGAGTTGGGCGCGATGCCTGTTGGGTACTCCTCGTCCGTGTACTCGTCGTGTTCGTCGGCGACGAACGTCCGCATCATCCGCAGGGCGTCGACGAACTCCGGTTCGTCGACCGTCACGGGTCGGTCTCCGACCGGTCCGAAGAGGTTGTCGAAGCCGCCGAAGTACGCGCCGCCGAACGATGACATGACCTCGTTCCACGTACAACAGGCGGTCCCCTCGTAGATGTCCCACTGGGTCGCGAGGCCGTAGCTTGCGTCCGAGGCCTCGACGATCTCCTCGGTTAGTTCGGCCCACTCCGCCCAGGTCATCGGTTCGGTCGCCCACTCCTCGAAGTCGTCTTCGCCGTAGCCGGCTTCCCGCGCGTAATCCTTCCGGTATTGCATCGTCGGATAGTCCGGGAAGATCGGGACGCCGAACAGGTCGTTCGTCTCGGGTTCCCGCGCCGTGGCGGTGAACGACTCGAAGTACTCGTCCTCGATCTGTGCGAGGTCGTCGTCGCCGAGTGCGTCGCTCAGGTTCGCGATCTGACCACGCTGGATAAAGACGTTCACCCAGCCGTTGTCCATGAGCAGCAGGTCGGGATCCGTCTCCTCGGCCTGGAGCAGGTTCGTATAGGTGTCTCGACGGTCGCCCGTGTCCTCGTCGCCGGCCTGTAACCTGATCTCGATCCCGTCCGCGCCGCTATCGCCGAACAGTTCGACGACCTCGTCGCCGACCGCGTCGATCATGTTCGGATCAGCGCCGACGACGACCGCTTCGTCGGCCGTCTCGTCGCCGTAGATACAACCGGCCAGGCTTACCGCTGCCCCGCTCGCGCCGGCCGCCTTGACGAACGTCCGCCGCGAGACGCTCGAGTCGGTTCGATCGCCCTTCCGTGAGTGTCTCCCACTCATGCGAAAAAATATGATGGTCTTTAATATTTATAACTACCGGTTAGGTACAACAGGTGTAGTTAATCAGTTGGTCAAGTAATATCGCCTGCTGGTACCCGCTTTATCGACCGATTGGCCCGAATGGCTCTCCTGGGCGAATCGTCCTCGTGGCCGCCGATAGTCGGCGCTCGGGGAACTGGCGGGACGACGATCGATCGACTCGAGACTCGAGGATGGATCGTTGCACTCGAAATCGGTCGGGGAATCGCGAGAGACGAAAACGACGATGGCTGGTCTCGGACGACGGGATCGTTTGGATACTGTCTCCGGTCCAGGTTCCGGGCGAAAGGTCCTCATACGGTTTATACTGTAGATCAGTTCCGATGAGACCGCCGTCCGGGTCGCGGTCTCACCATCGCTACAGTAATCCGTATCAGTCGATCGCCTCGACCGTAACCCGCATCGCCTCGAAGTCCTCGATGAACGCGCCCCAGCCGCCGACGGTGTACGTCCCGTCATCGGTCTCGAGCGTAAGCGACGTTTCACCGGCCAGTTGGGAAAGTGGCGCGGACTGGTCGTCGTCCATCGAGACGCCGGCGTAGGTGAGGTCGACGACCGTTCCGCGTTTGGTCACCTCTCTGCCGGTCTCGGTGTCGAAGCCGCGGATCGTCGCCTCGATGGTCAGTCCGTCCTCGAGCAGCGGCTCGATGTCACGAATACACTGCCGAAGGTCGGCGTACGTAAACGGCGGCTCGTCCGGTCGGTCCGTATACACCGTCTCCAGAACCTCCCAGAGGCAAGTGATGAAATACCAGTTGAAGACGTACGCGAGAGTCCAGTCGTTGACGATGACGCCGTATTCGTTTGTCGAACCACCGTACGGCGAAAAGCACGTCCACGATCGATCGATGAGGGCGACGAACGGCGAGGGAAGGTCACGGCGACGTGCCTCCGAGCACGTCCGTTCCAGCGTCTCGATCGGTGGAATCGCCAGATCGCTTGCGGTTTCCGGAAACAGACAGAGTCTGACGTCTACCCCATTCTTCCGGGCCGTCTCGAGCGCGTCGGAAAGCTCGTCGAACTGTGCGGGCGTCAGTCCGATCTGGACCTGGTATTCGGCCGCCCGGATCAGCTCGTCGGCCCGCGCGAGGACCGTATCGAGGCGCTTGACGATGCTCACCTTGTGTTCCTCGATGTCCGGCTGACTCCACCGGTCTTCGATCTCCTCGGCTGCGGTCTCGAACCGGTTGGCCCGCGAGCGCAGATCCGCGAGCACCTCCGCCGGGTCGTGGGCCCGCGCGTGGAGGCTATCCTGTTCGTACGTCTCGACGTACCCCTGCTCCTCGAGTCCGCGTAACACGTCGTAGATCCGCGGGTCCGGGACGGAACTCGCGCTGGCGACGTCGGTCGCGGACGCCGATCCCAGCTCGAGCAACGTCACGAACGCGTCCGCCTGGTACGGCGAGAGCCCCGCGTCCTCGAGCGTTTCGATCAGTTCGTCGGCATCCATTCGGTCTCACCGGGAACGGTCGCAGTTACGTTCATCCGGGTGGAGTATCACACCCGTTGTAAAAAAGGCTGTCTGCGTCGCTACACTCAAGACGATCGAATCGAAACGGGCGTCGCATGATCGACACACTCGAGCGACTCCGGCAGCCGGCGCACACCGGAACCAACCGGTGTTGGCCGTGTACGATCGCGAACGGCCTGCTCGTGGCGACCGTCGTCGTCGTTCTCGCGCTCGCCCGTCGGCGGCTGGCCGCGGCCCTCGTGGCCGGCGTCGGCGTCGCCGCGATCGGTGTTCGAGGGTACCTCGTTCCGTACACGCCCCGGTTCGCACCGCAACTCGTCGATCGGCTTCCGATCTCGGCGTTCGACCACGACGATCGCGAGGACGGATCGCTGTCGGGGATCACCTCGGCCGACGAGACGGACGCTGATTCCGCCTCGACACCGACCGGCGAGGACGTCGTCACCGCGTTGCTCGAGGCGGGCGTCGTCGTCCCGAACGGCGACGATCTCGCGCTCGCCGAGCCGTTTCGCCAGGAGTGGCACCAGGAGGTGGCGACGATCCGTGATCTCGATTTCGCGACTCTCGCCGACGAAATCGACGATCTGACGGGACCGTCGATCGACGCCCGAATCGGACGCGACTGGCGCGGCCGTTCCACGACTGTCCTACTCGAGGGGCCAAACGGCGCGGCCTCGCTTACGGAACACAAAGCCGTCTCCGAACTCGCCGCCGCGCGGGCGCTCGAGTCCCGGATCGCCGATACCGCGGTTCGACTCGCCGCCGGCCGTCCGCTGCGGTCGCTCCTCGAGCGGTGTCCGGTCTGCGACAGCCAGCTGACGATCACCCGCTCGAGTTGCTGTGGCGAGGTGACCCCCGCGGGAGAGACGCCGGCAGAGAAGCTGATCTGTCCGGACTGTGACGCCCGGCTGTTCACCTACGACTGATCTCCCGCACTGCTTCCCGGTTGGGGAGGGCCGTCATCGCACCCGGTGCCGTCGTCGCGGCGGCCCCGACCGCGTTGGCGAACGCGAGCGTCTCCTCGAGCGTTCGTCCGTCCCGAACGGCGGCGATCGAACCGGCGACGAACGCGTCACCCGCGCCCGTCGTGTCGACGACATCGACCGCGTACCCGGGGTGTTCGGCGACCTCTGCCGACCAGGGTGCGTCGTCGTCCGCGACCGCGATCGAGCCGTCCCCACCCCGCGTCGCGAGCACCGTGTGTGGCCCCGCCGCGAGAGCCTCGCGGGCGACAGCCTCGGTCGATTCGCCTCCGAAGCCCAGCGCCTCGAGTTCCCCGCGAGTCGCCTTCAGAACGTCGACGGTAGCGAGTGCGTCCCGGACGACCTGACGGAACGTCGCCTCGTCGGGCCACAGCTCCGTCCTGGCGTTCGGATCGAACGAGACCCTACACCCTCGAGCCGCGGCTCGCTCGAGCAGATCGAGCGTCGCCTCGCGCGAACGGCCACTCGAGAGCGCGACGCCGCCCGCGTGGACCCACTCGAGACCGGCGAGAACCGAGTCGTCGATCCGTCCCGGCTCAATGCGGGTGTCGGCGGTGTCGTCGCGGTAAAACGAGAAGCTCCGGTCACCCGACTGGTCGTGGGTGACGAACGCGAGCGAGGTCTTCGCGCTCGGATCGGACTCGAGAAATCGGCCGGGAACGCCGTACTCGGCCAGCGTCTCGAGGAGGTAGTCGCCGAACGGATCGTCGCCGACCCGACTCCAGAACAGCGGCACGTGTTCGAGACGAGCGAGCGCGACGGCGACGTTCGCCGGCGCGCCACCGGGTCGTCGTTCGAATCCGTCGACACTCGAGATGGGGCCCGGCTGCTCGGGGAGGAAGTCGATCAGCGTCTCACCGGCGACGAGTATCTCGTGGCTCATACGATCCTCTTTTTCCAGCCGCGAATAATGTGTTGCGGACCCCGCTCGAGGAGATTCCATAGTCGCCGCGACTGCACCTATAATACGCGCTGGTGTCAGACGGATTGCTGTCCTGATGGACCGGCCCACTCGTGATCGTCTCGTGCTCGCGCCGGCAATCGGACAGCAGACCGGAAAGAAGAGCCGCCGGTGATCGAGGTGTCCTACTCGAAGCTACCCCGGTGGACGATTTCGTCGACGGGCTTGCGATCACTCGGCTGTTCGCGCTCGCGAAGTTCGTCGGAGAGCGTCTCCGGCGGTGCCCGTTCGCCGACGGCGAACATGGCCTCGACGACGTACTCCTCCGGCACGTCGAGTTCCTCGGCTGCTCGTTCGTAGTCGAACCCGGACATCCCGTGGACGACGAGTCCACGTCGCGAACCCTCGAGCGCGATGTTCTGCCAGGCAGCGCCGGTGTCGAAGGAGTGGACCGGTGCCGGTTCGCCGTTGTGGTCGAACGTCGTCTTCGAGACGATCACGGCGAGTAGGCCCGCGTCGGCCGCCCACGCGTTGCCGTCGTTCAACAGGTCGACGAACGTCTCCCACTCCTCGTCCTCGGGGGTCGCGTAGAGAAAGCGCCAGTGCTGGTTGTTGAACGCCGACGGCGCCCACCGCGCTGCTTCGAACAGCGGGAGATACTCCGCCTCCTCGAGGCTCTCGCCGGTCATCGCCCGCGGTGACCAGCGGTTGACGAACAGCGGGTCGACGTCGTGGTCGGGATCGCGGTGTTCGGCGACTTCGTCGTCCAGTTCGGCACGTCGGTTCGCGGTTTCTTGCATCGTCCGATCGTTCGAACCCGATCCATATGTACGTTCCCGGACATGATAGTCACCAGGTGACGTCCGTGTCGTCGGCGACTGTCCACGTGTGACACGGCGACGTGTCGTGGCTGTCTCCTTCTCGAGAAACGAGACGCTCGAGGTCGGAAAATCGACGGCAGAACGTCGCAGACTGGTGTGTGCTACTTCCGGCCGATCGCCGACTCGTCACGGTCTGGCTGAAAGCGACGTACAGTAACCCGTCTCAGTCGTTGGCGGGCGTCGGCGCACCGCGTTCGACGTCGATCTCGCCGGCGTCGAGTTTGGCCTCGACGTTGCGGGCGGCTTCGACCATCTTCGCCATCTTGCCGTAAGCCACCTCGCGAGGCAAGAGCTTGACGCCGCAGTCGGGCGAGACGACCAGCTGTTCCGGCGGGACGACCTCGAGTCCCTTCTGGATGTTTCGCTCGATCTGTTCGACGGACTCGACCTCGGCGACGTGGACGTCGGTGACGCCGAGTGCGAGATCCGCAGTGAACTCGGGGTCTTTGAAGACGTCGAGCTGGTCGTAGTCGCCGTTTGCGAGCTCTAAGTCGAACTCGTCGACGGGGAAGTCCAGAATTTCGGGATAGATACGGGAGTAGTCGCCGTAACAGACGTGGAGACCGATGCGGACCTCCTCGGGGATGTCGGCGACGATATGCTCTAAGGCTTCGCCGACGATGGCGTGGTCGTCGGGCGTCGTCGCGAGCGCAGGCTCGTCGATCTGGATGTAGCGCGCGCCGGCCTCGACGAGCTTTTCGATCTCCTCGTTGACGAGGTCGGCGACCGCGAGCGTGAGTTCGTCGTCGTCCTCGTAGGCCTCGTTGAACGACCAGTTTGCGAGCGTGTACGGGCCGGTGATCGGCACCTTGACCGGGCGGTTCGCCGCCGCGGCGGTGAACTCGTACTCGTCGACGAGCCAGCTGTCGGTGTACTCGACCTCGCTGACGACGGAGGGTTTGTCGAAGTAGTTGTGTCCCCAGACCTTGACCGGGCCGTTGAACTCGTAGCCCTCGATGCGGTGGGCGAAGAACTCGACCATCTCGTTGCGTCGCATCTCGCCGTCGACGACGACGTCGAGACCCGCTCGTTCGTGTTCGGCCGTGATCAGGCGGGCCGCGTCGTCTTTGGCCTCCTGCCAGTCGTCGTCGTCGAAGCTGTGATCGGGATCCTGGTAGAGTTCTTTCGCACGGTTCAGCCACTTCGGCTTGGGGTAGCTGCCGACGACGGTCGAAAGCAGGAAGTGGTCGTTCTCGTGATCCTCGGGTCGAAACTGGTCTCTGTTCTCGTTCGTGCTCATGTCGTGGTCACCTCCGCGTTCGCGAGCGCCGCAGCCTCCGCGAGCGCCTCGAGCTTGGCTTCGTACTTGTTGTACGGCAGGTAGAACGTCTCGGTGTTGGTCGTCAGATAGACCGTCTCGAACTCGGAGACGGGAAGCTGGTCTTCGACCCAGTCGACGCGGTCCCGAATCGCTTCGGGCTCCTCGAGGAGCGTGTTCTGGCCGTCGACGAGACCCAGCGAGACGTCGTCGGTCGTGCCGTACTCCTGGACGTTGTAGAGGTTGTCCTCCTGGTTCGCCACGAAGTCGAAGCCGACCGCGTCGATATCGGCGTCGAGCAGGTGCGCGTAGACTTTCTCCTCGAGTGCCCCCCAGTAGGGGTGGACGACGACGTCCGCGTCGGTCGCGCTCGCGACCCGGTCGATCGCCTCGCTGGCACGCTCGTCCTCGCCGTCGCCGGGAGCGTCTTCGACGAGCGACGGCTCGAGCAGATACAGCGTCTCGTGAGCCGGGAACGCCTCGAGTTCGCCCGCGAGGAAGTCGGCGATCGCCGCGAGGAAGTCGGCGTCGTCACCGTAGTACTCGTCGGTCGCGAGTTCGGCCAGCGAGTACGGACCGGGGAGGACGGCCTGTAAGTCGTCGGTGAGGTCGGCGGCCGACTCGAGTTCGCCGGCGACGTCGCCCGAGACGTCCAGTTCGTCCTGGACGACCGGTTCGCGGTAGAAGTTGTTGTTGTCGTAGTAGCGGACGATGCCGCGGGTCTCGACGGCGTCGTGAACCGCGAGCGGGTGTGCGAGCATGTCGTCCCAGCGAAGTTGGCCCTCAACGACGCGGTCGAGGCCGGTCTCTCGCTGAACGTCGACCACTTCTTCGCGTGCCTCCTCGTAGGCCGTCGTGATCTCTTCGCCCTCGTCGCCACCGATGAGGTCGTGTTTCTGGTGACCTTTGAGGCTCGAGAGTTCGTCTTTCGCCCAGTCCGGGAGCGGATAGAGCCCCGTCGTGGTGGATGCGTACTCAGTCATCGTGGCTCGGGCTAGGCTATACCGACGCTTAATATTTTCCATCCGCCCTAATACGCCTCGGTAATCTTTGGCGCACGGGGTTCGAACCCGAATCGGTTGTGTCGGGCGTGTACAGCCCACACAGTGATCGAACGACGCCGACGGATTCCGACGGGTCGAGCGGCGAGTCGCGATGCGTGAGACGGTTTGCGATGACTGATTGCCGGTCGATCGCTTGCCTATCTACGATCGACCGGGAGGGACCCATCACAGCCCGTATGAGCCATCGAACTACGACGATGGGCGAGAGAGCGTGGTCGGTTCGACGTTGATATGTTAACGCGGTCGTTTAGCGTGCTTCGAGCTAACGTATATCGTGAACGGATCATGGCTCAGGATCGGGTTACACCGCCGCCGGTGACGGACGAGCGGATTCACAGGATCGACGACGGATCGTTCACCGCCAGGAACGTCTGCCTCGTGACCGGCGGCGGGTCGGGAATCGGCCGGGCGACCGCGCTCGTCGCGGCCGGAAACGGTCTCACCGTCGCGGCCACGGACGTCGACGAGGACGGACTGCGCGAAACGGTCGACCGGAGCGAGGAACTCGACCTCGAGGGAAGCGTCGAACCCATCGTCGCGGATCTAGCCGACGACGAGGACCTCGAGCGGATCGTCGACCGGGCCGCCGAACTCGGTGACGTCAAGTACCTCGCGAACGTCGCCGGGATCCAGCACATCGACCCGATCGACGAGTTCCCGATGGAAGCCTACGACCGCATCCACCGAATCATGTTGCGCGCACCGATCTACCTCTCGAAACTCTGTATCCCACACTTCAGGGAGACCGCCGATGGAACCGGATGCGTAGGCAACATGGCGTCGGTTCACGGCCACTACGTCACGAGCGACAAGGTCGGGTACAACGTCTCGAAGTTCGGCCTTCGAGGACTCACCCAGTCGATCGCCGCCGAGGGCGAGGGAGAGATTCGGTCGTTCTCCGTCAGCACGGGCTACGTGAAGACGCCGCTCGTGACGAACCAACTCGAGGACACCGCACAGCAACGCGGAATCTCGGTCGAGGAGGTGATCGAGGACGTGATGCTCGGCCAGTCGCGTGTCACGGAGATGATGGAGCCGGTCGACGTCGCCAACCTGTTCGCGATCGGCTTTTCTCATCTGGGGCGACACCTGGACGGGGGCGACCTGTTGTTTGATGGTGGTATGACGCTTACCTATCAGTAACTATGTCAAGAGATGGCACTCTCGAGGACGTCGACGAGGTCGTCCACGATCCCGACGAGGCGTTCGCCGAGTCGACGAACGTCGCGGCCTTCATGCGCGAGTACGGGATCGACGACTACGGCGAACTGATCGAGCGGACGACGAGCGATATCGACGGTGAACCCGAAAGCGGCGTCGACTGGTTCTGGGACGAGGTCGTCGACTATCTCGGAATCGAGTTCGACGAGGCGTACGACCGGGTGCGAAACGACGAGGACGGGCCGCAGTTTACGGACTGGTATCCTGGCGGGCGACTCAACGTCGCCCACAACGTCGTCGATCGACACGCGGCGGTCGACGAGCCTCGACGTAACGCGGTCGCGACGATCTGGGAGGGCGAAGACGGCGAGGTCCGGGAGGTGACCTACCACGACCTCCACCGGGAGGCGAACAGGGTGGCGAACGCCCTCGAGGAACGCGGGATCGACACCGGCGATACCGTCGGTCTCTACATGCCGATGGTCCCCGAGGTCGTCTCGATCCTCTACGGCTGTTTCAAGGTGGGCGCGATCGCCGTTCCGATCTTCTCCGGGTTCGGCGTCGACGCCGTCGCGACCCGCCTCGAGGACGCCGAGTGCTCGGTGCTGTTTACCGGCGACGGCTTCTACCGCCGGGGCGATCCGGTCTTCCTCAAATCGTCGGCCGACGAGGCGATCGAGCAGGCGGATCACGTCGAGGACGTGATCGTCTTCGATCGACTCGGCTCGAGTAACACACACAGCGAACGCGAGATCCCCTGGACCGACGACCGCGACGAGTGGTGGGCCGACGCCGTCGAACCACAGGACGACGCCTACGGGACGAAATCCCTCGACTCGAGTCAGGAATCGATGCTGCTGTACTCGTCGGGGACGACGGGGAAACCGAAGGGGATCGTCCACACCCACGCGGGTGTTCAGATTCAGTGTGCCAAGGAACTCTACTTCGGATTCGACCTGAAGCCCGCGGATCGGTTCTTCTGGGTCTCCGACATCGGCTGGATGATGGGCCCGTGGACGTTGATCGGCGTCCACACCTTCGGCGGCACCGTCTTCATGTACGAGGGCGCGCCCGACTATCCGGGACCCGACCGGTTCTGGGAGATGATCGACCGTCACGAACTCACCCAGTTTGGCATCTCGCCGACCGCCATCCGTGCGTTGCGAAAGCACGGGGATGAGTGGCTCGAGGACCACGATCTCACCTCGCTTCGAATCCTGGGCTCGACGGGCGAGCCGTGGGATCCCGAATCCTGGCGGTGGTTCTACGAGAACGTCGGCGACGGCGAGTGCCCGATAATCAACATCTCCGGGGGAACCGAGATCTGTGGCTGTTTCCTGATGCCGATGCCCAACCAGCCGCTGAAACCCTGTTCCCTCGGCGGACCGGGACTCGGGATGGACGTCGACATCGTCGACCGGGACGGGAATTCGATCAGCGAGGACAACGAGCGCGGGTTCCTGGTCGCTCGTGACTCCTGTCCGTCGATGACGAAATCGCTCTGGTCGGGCGACGAGCGCTACGTAACGGAGTACTGGTCGACGTTCGAGGATCCGCCGCTGTGGGATCACGGCGACTGGGCCCAGAAAGACGCCGATGGCTTTTGGTTCCTCCACGGCCGCGCCGACGACGCGCTCAACGTCGCCGGGCGCAAGGTCGGTCCCGCCGAAGTCGAGGGGGCGCTCATCGACCACGAGGCGGTCAACCAGGCCGCCGCGGTCGGCGCACCCGACGAGACCACGGGGACGGCGGTCGTCACCTACGTCGTCCTCGAGCCCGATTACGAGGAGACCGACGACCTCCGCGAGGCGTTGCGCGAGCAGGTCGGCGCGGAGTTGGGCAAACCGTTCCGGCCGCGCGAGGTACTGTTCGTCGACGAGTTCCCCAAAACGCAGTCGGGCAAGATCATCCGCCGGGCCATCGAGGCGACCTACACCGGCGAGGAGCTCGGAGATATGAGCAGCATCGAGAACCCGGCGGCACTCGAGGCACTCGAGGACGCCCGCTAACCCGCCGCCGACCGGTCGACAGCACGGGAGATCTCTTGGCCGCGTTATTTCCGGTGTGATCACGACCCGAAGACGGCGCTCAGTGATGTCGAGAGCGTGGATCGAGCAGTTCGACGGGGTGGACGGCGTCGCGGCCGAGCAGGTCTTCGAGTTGGTCCTCACACGATGTTCCGCTCGCGACGACCTGACGGTCGGACGCCTCAGGCGTCGTGAACTGCTCGGCGAGTCGGTCCCCGACGTCCATACTCAGTTCGAAGTACTGTTCTTTGTAGCCGAAGCTGCCGGCCATCCCGCAACACTCTACCTCGCTCTCGAGGACGTCGTACTCGAGGTCCTCGAAGACCGCTCGCGTGTAGACGTCGAGGCCGAGGGTGCGTTGCTGGCAGTGAGAGTGATAGGCGACGTCGGGTCCGCCGTTGCCGGATCGGAGTTCCGAGGCGTCGGCCCCGTTCTCGAGCAGCCCGTAGACGTACTCGAGGACCTCGTAGCTCCCGTCACGGAGGCGTTCGAACGATCGCTCGGGCAAGAGCTTCTCGTACTCGTTGCGAAACATCGCGAGGTCACTCGGCTCGATTACGACGACGTCACGGCCGGCATCGAGATGCTCGTCGAGGGTCGCGTAGACGCGACTCGCCTTTCGATCCGCCGTCTCGATCATCCCCTGTGAGAGCGGGGCACGGCCGCTGCCGGGAACGTCGAGCAGCCGGACGTGAACGTCCAGCGCCTCGAGGACCCGGATCGCCGCCTTTCCGCGCTCGACGTCGATGTAGTTCGTGTAGGTGTCGGGATAGAGCACGACCTCCCGGTCTGCGTCGGATGCGGGGCGGCGTGGGCCGCGCCGGACGTACCAGTCCTGAAGTGTCTCGCGCTGGAACGCTGGCAGCGAGCGTCGGCTGTCGACGCCCACGGTTCGTTCCATGAGCGTCCTGACGGGCCCGAGTCCCGCAACCCAGTTCGAGACGGGCGCGGTCGCAGAGCCGAGTTTCGCGAGCGTCTCGTAGTTGCCGAACAGCCGCTTTTGGAGGTCGAGACCGCTGGGTTCCGCGTCGGGAACGAGTTCGTCGTAGAGGAACTCGAACTGGCCGTCGTCGCCCGCCCGGTTGAGTCGGTCGCGGACGACGGTGTTGATCCACGGAATGTCGATCTCTACGGGACAGGCCTCGACGCAGCGACTACAGCCGGTACAGAGGTCGTTGAACTCGGCGGCACTTTCGTAGCCGTGGACGCCGGCTTCCCAGCCGGTGGCGATGCCGCCGGAGTACGTCTCGCCGCCGAAGGCGTGGCCGCCAACCGACTGGAAGTTTCCACACGTGTTCGCACACGCCGAACACCGGATGCAATAAAGCGTCTCGCGAAGCTGGTCGTCCTCGCGCATCTCGAGGCGGCCGTTGTCGATCAACACGAGGTGAAACTCCCGGTCGTCATCGCGGTCGGCGAACGCGACGTCGGGCTCGTCGAAATCGACGACGGGTGAGTCGACGGGTGGCGTCAACAGCGAGACGTAGGAGGTGATATCCTGACCCGTCCCCGAGCGCCCGATCAGCTCGATAAACGGCGCCAGATCCTCGACCGACGGGACGATCTTCTCGACGCCGGCGACAGCGACGTGGGTGTCCGGCACGACCGCTACTTTCCGGGCATTCCCTTCGCTCGTCACCAGCATGATCGAGCCGGAGTCAGCGGTAACGAAGTTCGCGCCGGTCATCCCGATGTCGGCTTCGCGGATCAACTCGCCCAGTTGTTCGCGGGCGAACATCGTCAGCTCCTCGGCGGTCTCGAGTGGTCTCTCTGGATCGAACTCGGCGTTGAACAGGCGGGCGATCTCGTCTTCGGACTTGTGGATCGCCGGCGCGACGATGTGTGACGGTGCCTCGTCGGCGACCTGGAGCACCCACTCACCGAGGTCCGTCTCGACGACGTCGACGCCGTCTCCCTCGAGGGCCTCGTTGACCTCGAGTTCTTCGGTGGTCATCGACTTGGACTTGACGACGCGGTCGGCCTCGTTCTCGCTCGCGACCTCGCGGATGTACCGGTTTGCGTCTGCGGCGTCGTCGGCGAGGTAGAGCGTCCCACCGTTTGCTTCGACCATCTCGCGAAGCTCCTCGAGCAACTCGGGCAGTCGCTCGATGGCGTCCTCTTTGATCGCGCGGGCTGTTCGTTTCAGCGCATCGTAGTCCTCGAGGCCGGCGACCGAGTCGTACCGTCCCTGGTTGAATCCGAGGGTGTTCGTCTCGACGGCCTCGCCTTCGGTCTCGAGTAAGTGACGGATGTGGTCGGCTTTCGCCTCGCGGTCGGCGTCGCTACTCATCGTCCTCACCGGCTTCCTCGAGCAAGAGGACGTGGACGTCCCTTGGCCCGTGTGCGCCCTTTACGAGAGATCCCATATCCGCCGTCGCGCTTGGTCCGGTCGCGACGATCGCGCTGTGGCCTTCGCGCAGTTGGGGCCCGAGTCGCTCGATCGCGGTCGGCATGTCCGCGACGAGGTCCGACTCGCAGAGAACCGGAACGTGCAAATCCGGAAAGAGACTCACCTGTTCGGCTCCCGAGGGCGTCGCTGGGAGGACGACGCTCCCGTAGTCGGCGATGCCGATCGAGGCGGCCGTAATCCCGGTCGTCGCAGACTCCAGGTCCGGGGGTGTCGGCTCGTCGTCGACCCAGTCGGGAAGTGAAACCGACGGGAACGGGAGGGACGTTCCGATCGCGGGTTCGCCCGCGATGCGTTCCAGTGTGTGTTCGAACTTCGACGGGTCGGTAGACGTGACCGGAACCTCGAGGTCCGCGAGAGCGGCTTCGAACCGCTGGGTGGTAGACCCTGTGTCGACGCTCATGACACGGACCTTCGACTGTGCCTATTTGATTGTTCTGTTCGTTCACACCGATCCACCGACACGTCGTAGAACGACCGCCGGTAGACACGGACAGAAACGAGGATCTACAGCCCGCTATTGCCGACAGCGATCATAGCGAGATCAGGCTCGAGATACCTTTCTTTCCGATAGGTTCGGCGGCGACACGTGTGTCTTGTAAGCGCGTGCCAGCCGCCCCGGCCGCCGTACTCAACTGCACTGGCCTCTATACACGTATGCATTCCCTATATACACGAATGTATAGGATATCGTCGACTCCCGCTCGCCCTCTGAAACAGTGGATTTCGGTGGCTCCTCGAGCGAGTGTGCGTGTACACTGTTCCGATAACCAGCAGACAGAACCGGGATACACAACTGTATAGGTTTACCGAGCTATCGAACCAGCGGTTCTCATCGTACCCGTCCCTCTCGAACCCGGTGCAGTCTGGCGATTCCCCTATTTATTACCCAGTAAGTGGTAGAAATTATCCGAGTAGGCGTCTCCATCACCGTTTCAGAGAGACGTACGACTCGAACGGTCGAAGATTATAAATATTGTTTAGACAGTTCTGCGTCCATGCCAGATGTGATTCCACATGGCATCGGTACTGACCACCCGGCACTGACTGGCCGGGAGAACTGTCGAGGTGAGGTCGATGGTTAGCGCGCTCGAGATACTGTTCGCAGCCACGCCACTCGTACTCGTGGGTGTCTTGCTCGTCGGATTGCTGTGGCCCGCAACGCGGGCGATGCCGATCGCGTGGGTTGTGGCGGCGCTGATCGCGTGGGGTTTCTGGGGCATGCCAGGCGACTACGTCGGGGCAGCGTCGATCGTCGGGGTGATGACTGCGATCCAGATCCTCTGGATCGTCTTCGGCGCGCTGTTACTCCTGTACACGCTCATGCAGGCCGGCGCGTTCGATCGAATCAACGAAGGATTCGCGAAGATCAGCGACGATCGCCGCGTGCAGGTGATCCTGGTCGGGTTCTTCCTCGCGACGTTCATCGAGGGGGCAGCCGGGTTCGGGACGCCAGCGGCGGTCGTCGCCCCGCTGTTGCTCGCACTCGGCTTCCCGGCACTGGCGGCGGTGATCGCGGCACTGATCGGGCACATCATCGCCGTCACCTACGGCGCGGTCGGGACGCCGATCATCATCGGGATCGAGGATCCACTTGCGACGACCGAATCGACGAATACGGCGATCACGGACGCCGGATTTACCGTCCAGGCGTACTCGATCGAAGTCGCGGTCTGGGCGGCGACCTACCACGCCCTCGTCGGATTCGTCATGCCGCTTTTCGCCGTCGGCATGGTCGTCTACTTCTTTGGCGACCGTGACGAGCGTAGCCTCCAGCCGGCGTGGGACGTCGCGCCGCTGGCGTTGTTCTCCGGGGTCGCGTTCGTGGTTCCCTACTGGCTGTCCGCACAGATCAGCGCCGAGTTCCCCGCCTTGATTGGCGCGATGGTCGGCGGTGCGATCGTCGTCGGTGTGCTCAAAGCGGGCTACCTCGTCCCCGAGGAGGAGTGGGAGTTCCCGGACCGGGAGGAGTGGCCCGACCACTGGGTCGGCACGATCGAACCCGGACAGGCCAGCGCTCCGGGCGTCGAGCAGACGACCGGCGACGGGGCGGCGACTACCGACGGCGGCGTTGGCTCCCAGATGTCGCTGCTTCGGGCTTGGACGCCGTACATTCTTCTGGTCGCCTTGCTCGTGATCACGCGAGTCGTCGACCCGCTCCCGGCGTTCCTGCAGGGAGAACCGGTCGAGGTCGCCGGAACCACGATCACGGCCCACCAGATGCTGTTTACGACGACCTGGGAAGGGATTTTCGGAACCGGCCTCTCCGGCGGTATCGAATGGGTCTACGTCCCTGGCTTCTGGTTGATCCTCTGTGCGCTGATCGCGATTCCGCTCTACGGAATGTCCGGCACGCAGGTGAAAGCCGCCTGGGCTGAAGCAGGCGAGAAGCTCGTCGCACCGTTCATCGCACTGGTGTTCGTCATCGCGATGGTGCAGGTGATGCTCCAGTCCGGCGCACACGCCGAGGGCGTCGAGAGCATGATCTTCGTCCTTGCACAGGCGACCGCAGACGCCATCGGTCCTGCCTATCCGTTCGTCGCCGCACTCATCGGCGCGCTCGGGGCTGCGATGGCTGGCTCGAACACGGTGTCGAACATCACCTTCGGCGGGTTCCAGTTCGAAGCCGCCTCACAGCTCGAGTTACCAACCCAGCTCATCGTCGGCGCACAGGCCGTCGGCGGTGCAATCGGGAACCTCGTGGCGATCCACAACATCGTCGCCGCGCTGGCGACCGTCGGCCTCGTCGGACAGGAGGGTCGTGTGATGCGATTGAACCTGATCCCACTCGCCTACTACGCGATCGGGGTGGGGCTGGTCGCGACGGTGTTCAGCTACGTCGTCTTCCCGGGTCTCTTCTAGGACCCGGTTTCGATCGCTTCGTGCGTCGACCAGACAGCTACTGCGAGAAAATCAAGAAACGATGATAATCGAGCGAGAGTACGATCCTGGGACGCCAGCGAGCGTCGCGATCGTCGACGAACTCAGTACACTCGAGGGGACCGATCTGACGCCGGACGAGGTCGGGTTCGTGCTCTACGAGCACGTCGACCCCGAGGCGCTCGATCGAATCGTGTCCGACGGTGACGGCGACGTCGTCGTCTCGGTCGCGATCGACGACTATCACGTCACGGTGTCGAACGCCGGCCGAATACGGATCCGAGTGTGCGAGTAGCGAGCCGAGATCGACCGAGAGACGGTCCAGTGTGACGACGTTCAGCCGAGCGTCGGCGTGAACCGATCGTCGCCGAGAAAGTTCCAGATGTGACCCCGTTCCTCGGGCGGATCGACCGCAGGCAACTCCTTTAAGGCCGGTTGGATTGCGTTCCACCAGCCTTCCTCGGTCTCGAAATCGGCGGGGTAATCGGGGTAGACGTGCTCGAGGAAGTCAGATTTCGTCGCACTCGGATTGTCGACGATGTACTCGTAGGCCGCCCGCAACGCGTCGCGTCGCGCCTCGAGTGTCGCGCCGGAGCCGGGAAGGTCGGCCGTCCGAATCGCCTCTTCTACGGACGGCGTCGTCTCGTCTCGCTCGGTTCCGTCCGGTTCGTGGTCGGTTTCGAAACCGGCACGAACAGCGTCGGGTGTCGCCTCGATTGGAATCCACCAGACGCGGCCGCGGGCGCCGACCTTTCGCGTCTCGAGTTCACCCCGTTCGACCAGGTCGTTGAGTTTGTTGTGGGCAGTGCGCCTGGAACAATCGAGTGCCTCCATGACGTCGCTCGCGGTGAGCGGTCGGCCGTGATCCTCTCGTTTCTCGAAGGGCTCGAGGGCGGCTTCCGGCAGGATTCGATCGGCGTACTGCCCGTGATCGTTTCGTTCTCGGTCGCTCCCCATGTATCCCACCAGTACAGTCGACTGCAAATGCTTTTGCCTTGACTGTCGGGGGTTCCGGAAAGTCGACCGAATCGATGTCGGGTAGACGAGTGGGGAATCGCCTCCAGATGGCTTCGCGACACCAGCCAGGAAGGGACGAACCAGCTTCGACCACGCAGTCCGAATCGGCTGCCCGTTCGGTCGGCGATAACGTATTTTATCGGGCGGTTCCTTGGTATATTTTGGCATGGTGGATTTCAATATACGAAACAAGAGTTCCCGATCGAGCGGCGAGTCGGACCCACAGCTGGAACCGTCGGATTCGAATACGTCGCCATCACCGCCGGAAGGCGATCACGGGGCTCTCGATCTCAGCATCGACGTCTCACCTGACGAGCTAGACGGCGTTCACGACACAGAGGTTCCGACAGCGATACAGGAGGATCGAGCGAACCGCCTTTCGACGGTGATATCCGACGACTCCGAGTGGGACGCCGATACCGTTACGGCCGAAAGCGAGCGGTACATGAAACAGGGGTGTTCGCCGGAGGAGTTCGTCCGTTCCTACGAGGTGATCGTCGATTCGCTGCTCGAGGAGGCGTTCGACCGTCTCGAGGGCGGTCGTGCTGAGGCGGTGAAATCCGAACTTCGAGCGGGATTGGGAACGATGCTCGGCGACGTCGCGACGGCTGTCGAGGGGTTCGGAGCGCAACGGACGGACGAATACGCCGATTCGTATCTGACGATCGAAGCGGTTCTGGAGGCGATTCCGTTTCCCGTCTACATGCTCGATGCGGACCACCGCGTCGTCGGCTGGAATTACGGCCACACGGCGTTCGTCGGTATGGAACGGGAGGAGGCGATGGGGAAGACCGCACAAAACAGCGTCGTGAAAGCGACCTACAGCGAGGGTGCCCGAAAGCTCACGTTAGCAGACAAGGTCGTGAAACATCCTCGCAGCGCTGACGAGGAGTACGGCGTCGAGCGTTACGACACTCCTTACTCCGAAAAACCGGTCTTCTACGATACGAGTACCGCGACGACGCTCGGCGACGAGACGATCGAAGTCGAGTTCTGGGCCGTCCCCATCTTCGACGAGAACGGCGAGTTCCAGGCCGTCTTCGAGATCATCCGGGATCAGACCGAGGAAGTTCGACGTGACGAGGCGATGACCGACCTCGTCGAGAACGTGACCGACGTCCTCCAGCGGATCGGCGACGGCGAACTGGCAGCTCGCGTCGACTACGAGGACGAACACGACGTCGTCGGCGAAGAACTGCTCGACATCGTCAACGAAGTCAACGAGATGGCCAGCAGCTTCCAGACGCTCGTCGACGACGTAAACGAAACGACCGATCAGCTCGCGGATTCGATCCACGACGCTGCGGCGTCGGCCGACACTGTCGAGGAGACACTCGACGAACAGAACGACGCGCTCCGGGAGACGAAAAACGAGGTCGAGTCCTACAGTGCGACGATGGAAGAGATCGCCGCAACGTCGAAGGAAGTCGCCGACGCCGCCCAGCGCGCACAGGAGCGCGTCGAAACTGGCGTCGACGCGAGTAGCGAGGCCAAACGCGTCGGCGGCGACGTCGCGGACGTAAGCGAAGAACTCGTCGACACCATCACCGTCCTCTCCGACAACCTCGAAGAGATCGAACAGGTCGTCGAAATCATCGACGGCGTCGCCGACCAGACCAACCTGCTCGCGTTGAACGCCTCGATCGAAGCCGCCACCGCAGGCGATGACGGAGCCGGATTCGCCGTCGTCGCCGACGAGATCAAATCGTTGGCCGAGGAAACGCAGTCACACACCGACGAGATCACCGACTACATCCGCGAGCTCCAGTCAATGTCCCACGAGACCGTCACCGCTGTCGAGCAGGCACACGGACAGATCGAATCGATGGACGGCTCGATCGAAGACGTCGTCGACTCGTTCGAACATATCGAAGAATCGGTCAGCTCCGCATCCGAACAGATCGACGAGGTCGCGAAGGCGAACGACGATCAGGCCTCGAGCGTCGAAGAAGTACTCGCGATGGTCGAAACCGCCGAAACTCACTCTCGAGAAGTCACCGACGCCGCCAGCGAGATCATCGACGAGACGACGACTCAACAACGGACCGTCGTCGAGTTACAGGAGAAAGTGGGTGAACTCTCTCGAGCGGACGAGGTCTCGGAGAGCGATGAGAGTCGGTGACCAGCATCGTACTCCCGCTCGCGAATCGGCCGCCAGCACGAACAGCGGTGGCTGTTATCCGAGCGTGGGGATACGACGGTTTCGTGGAGGACGTTCCAGATGGTGCCACATCCTTTCGTCGGATCGACGCCGGCCAGTTCCGTCGAGAAGCCAGATACCAACACCCATCCAAACTTATAAATCGGATATCTCCACAAAATAATGTGTGTGATGAGTGATCCACGGCGGACTACGTGGAGTGGACGGAGGGACGATCGGAGCAGCGATGCTTGCTGATGCGGTCGCAGTCGTGCTGGCAGCGACACCGTTGATCGTCGTTGGCGTGCTCCTCGTCGGTCTCCTCTGGCCTGCGACTCGAGCGATGCCAATCGCGTGGGTGTCGGCAGTTCTCGTCGGCTTTTTCGTTTGGGGAATGCCTCCCTCGTGGATTATCGCGGCGACGATCGAAGGCCTGCTCACGGCGGTCCAGATTCTTTTCATCGTTTTCGGGGCGCTCGTGTTGTTGTATACGATGCTCCGGGCCGGGGCGTTCGACGTTCTCAACAGCGGATTCGCGACGATCAGCGAAGACCGACGCGTACAGATCGTTCTGGTCGCGTTTTTCCTCTCGACGTTCATCGAAGGCGCGGCCGGATTCGGCGCGCCAGCCGCGGTCGTGGCACCGCTGTTGCTCGGACTCGGCTTCCCTGCGCTCGCGGCAGTCGTTGCTGCACTGATCGGCCACATCATCGCCGTCACCTACGGCGCGGTCGGGACGCCGATCATGGTCGGGATCAGAGAGCCGATGGCAGGCGTCTCGCGCATACGAACGGCGATCGAAGCCGAGGGCATGACCGCGACCGAATTCGCTATCAACGTGGCCGCGTGGGCCGCCACGTACCATCTCCTCGTGGGATTCATCATGCCGCTTTTCGTCGTGGGAATGATCGTCTACTTCTTCGACGATCCGGCGGACCGGTCGATCGCGCCGGCGCTCGAGGTGTGGCCGCTCTGTCTGTTTGCGGGGTTCGCGTTCGCGATCCCTTACTGGCTGTCGGCGTGGTACATCAGTGCCGAGTTCCCGGCGCTGATTGGCTCGATGGTCGGCGCAGCCATCGTGATCAGCGCGCTCCGAGCGGGGTATTTCCTGCCGGAAGACGAGTGGACCTTTCCGGAGCAGTCGGAGTGGCCGGATCACTGGCTCGGCTCGATCGAACCAAGCGACGTCAGTCCGATGGTAGACGCCGCCCACGATATTTCGATCCTGCGGGCCTGGTCGCCGTATCTACTGTTGGTCGTCCTCTTGCTCATCACCCGCGTCGTCGAACCGCTACCCGCGCTGTTGCAGGGCGAGTCGATTACGCTCCTCGGGACACAGGTTTCGCTGACTCTCGGCACGTTCGCGACGAGAATCGGCGAGATAACCGTCGGGGTATTTCTGTTCGAGTGGACGAACATCCTCGGAACCACCCTCGGCAACGGGATCAACTTGACCTACGTGCCTGGGATGTGGTTGCTCGTCAGCGCCGTCGCGGCGATCGCTATCTTCGGTATGTCTCGCCAGCAAGTGTCGGAAGCCTGGCTCGGTGCCACGTCGAAACTCGCCTCGCCGCTGATCGCGCTCGTGTTCGTCCTGGCGATGGCTCACGTCATGCTCCAGTCCGGATCGCACGCGTCCGGTACCGAGAGTATGATCGTCGTACTCGGGACGGCCACGGCCAACGTGTTCGGTCCGGTCTATCCGATGGTTGCGGCGCTCATCGGTGCCCTCGGTGCGGCGCTGGTCGGGTCGAACACGGTTAGCAACATCACCTTCGGTCCGTTCCAGTTCATCGCCGCCGAACGGCTCGGCATTTCACGAGAACTCGTGGTCGGCGCTCAGGCCGTCGGCGGCGCGATCGGCAACCTCGTGGCGATCCACAACGTCGTCGCCGCGCTGGCGACCGTCGGCCTCGTCGGCAAAGAGGGGCGCGTCATTCGGTTGAACCTCATTCCGCTGGTGTACTACACCGCTTTCGTCGGTCTCTTGACGCTGATTTTCGTCTACGTGCTCTTCCCGGACGTATTCTGATCGGTCGTCTTCGAGTGGATCGTTCGACCGAGAACGTCCTCCGACGTACCGTCGGTGGCGGCCGACCGGTCAGCAGTCGAAGTCCATCCTCTACGTCTCGAGGTCTCTCGTCGTCGGTGAAAACTTCATCGCACTCCAGCTTGCGAACCAGCGGTGAGCACAGCCAACGTTGGCCCTCGAGTGCGAGCAATACGTACATCGTTCTGAATCCGATCCGACGCGCAACTCTGTCCCGTTACGTTTTACCCTACCCGCCCCGAATCGGGGCGCAATGACCGCACAAACCGTCCAGCAGGGCGACCTCGTGACCGTCATCGGCCTCGAGGTCCACGTCCAGCTGGAGACCGACACGAAGATCTTCTGTGGCTGTTCGACCGAGCAGACCGACGAGCCCAACGAGAACGTCTGTCCGGTCTGTCTCGGCCTCCCGGGTGCGTTGCCGGTGTTGAACGAGGGTGCCGTCGAGGCGGCGGTGAAAATCGGGAAGGCGATCGACGCCGACATCCCCGAGGAGACCCGTTTTCACCGCAAGAACTACTACTACCCCGACCTCCCCAAGAACTTCCAGATCACGCAGTACGACGAGCCGATCTGTGCCGACGGCGAACTCGAGGTGAGCGTCGAGGGCACCCGCCGCTCGGTAACGATCGAACGGGCGCACTTAGAGGAGGACCCGGGAAGCCTCCAGCACGTCGGCGGCGGGATCGACACTGCCGACTACACGCTCGTCGACTACAACCGTGCCGGCACGCCGCTGATGGAGATCGTCACCGCGCCGGACTTCCGCAGTCCCGACGAAGTGCGGGCGTTTCTCGCCGAACTCGAGGAAGTACTCGAGTATCTGGGCGTCTTCGACGCCGAACGCGACGGCAGTCTGCGGATCGACGCCAACCTCTCGATCATCCCCGAAGCGGAGATCGACGGCGACGATGCAGACGAGATCGGCGCGGACGCACTCGAGGCAGCCAACCGCACCGAGGTCAAGAACATCTCGAGTCACAAGGGCGCACAGAAGGCGCTGGCCTACGAGGAGACCCGACAAAAGAACGCCATCCAGCGCGGTCGCGCGGTCGAACAGGAGACGCGCCACTGGGACGAGGCTCGGGGTATCACGGTCTCGATGCGGTCGAAAGAAGAGGAGAAAGATTACCGGTACTTCGAGGAGGCCGACCTCCCGCCGCTTCGCGTCTCGGACTGGAAGGAGGAGATCGCGATCCCGGAACTGCCCTCGGCCCGACGGGAGCGATTCGGCGACGAGTACGGTCTCGACGAGGAGGCTGCCTCCAAGCTCACCTCGACGAAGCAGGTTGCGGACTTCTACGAGGACGTCGCCGGCGAGTTCGACCCAGACCTGGCGGCGACCTGGGTCGCCGACAACCTGCTGGGCGAACTCAACTACCGCGACATCGAGATCACCGAAATCGAAGGGCGACTCGAGGAGGTCAAACGACTCGTTGCGCTCGTCGACGAGGACGAGATCACGGCGAAAAACGCCCGCGAGACCGTGCTGCGCTCGATGCTCGACGACGGGCGGACGCCGGACGAGGTCGTCGCCGAGGAGGGGCTGGGCAAGACTGGCGAGGACGAGGTTCGACAGGCCGTCGTCGAAGCGATCGACGAGAATCAGGGGGCCGTCGAGGACTACGAATCGGGCGACGACGGCGCGATCAACTTCCTCGTCGGTCAGGTCATGCAAAAGACCGGCGGTAGCGCGGATCCGGGCGACGTAAACCAGCTGTTGCGGGCGGAACTCGAGGACTGAGACGCGTACCCGTGAGTCGGGACGGCGCGTCGACGTCGGCGAGAACGGTTCCGTGACCCGGCAAATTATGAGCGATCGGCGACTCTGGTACAGATATGGATCGGATCTCGCTGGGAAACGACGAGTTCGAGGGACGGAACAACGCGTACGTACTCGCGGATGAGGACGACGGCCTCGCGCTCGTCGACACCGGCGTCGCGACGCCGGACTGTCGCGTACAACTTCGGGAAGAGCTGGCCGAACGCGGATACGAGTTCGCGGACGTCGACGACATCGTTCTCACGCACCACCATCCCGACCACGCAGGGTTGGCCGGCGAAATCCAGGCCGAAAGCGACGCGACGGTCTACGTCCACGAGGCCGACGCGCCCCTCGTCGAGGCTGATCCCGACGCGGTGACGGCCCTCAAGGAGTTGCGTCGCGAGTCCCTCTCAGAGTGGGGCGTTCCGGCCGAGGCGAGGGAGGAACTGCTCGCGTTTCTCGAGGCGACGAGCGGGGTCGACGGCGAACCGGTCGACGCGACGCCGATCGAGGACGGTGACGTCGTCGCGGTCGGCGGGCGAACGCTCGAGGCGGTTCACGCGCCCGGCCACACCGCTGGCCTCTGTTGTTTCGAGATCGACGGCGCGTCGGAAACGCGTTCGGGGAGCGACGACGCCGCCCACGCTGGGACCGAGGCGTTCGTCGGCGATGCGATCCTTCCGGTCTACACCCCGAACGTCGGCGGCGCGGATATCCGCGTCGAGCGACCGCTCGAGACGTACCTGGCGTCGCTCCGAACGATCGTCGACCGGGGGTACGCTCGCCTCTGGCCGGGACATCGCGATCCAATCGACGATCCGGCCGCGCGGGCCCTGACGATCCGTGACCACCACCGCGAGCGGACCGAAAACGTCCTCGAGGTACTCACGGAACACGGCCCGGCCGACGCCTGGACGGTCAGCGACCACCTGTTTGGCGACCTCGAGGGAATTCACATCCTCCACGGCCCCGGCGAGGCGTACGCTCATCTCGACCACTTGCGCCACGAAGGCGTCGTGACGCTCGAAGATGACGAGTATCACCTGATCGATCCCGACGCCGATATCGGTGAGATCGTTTCCTCGAGCCACTGATCTCGAGTCTCTGTCGGCGGAGCGACGAGCCGGGACGACAACACGACCGGTATATATGCCGTCTGGGTATGCATGGCTCACCGATACCCGTCCCGTCGTGGATGGACGTGTATGGTTCGGCTCTCGACGGGCGTCATCCTCGCCGGCATCGTGTTGCTTTTCGTTCCGATTCCACCGATCGCGACCATCCTCGGCGTGCTGGTTATTCTCACCGGCGTCGTGCTCAGGGTGGTTGCCGGGATGTGATGCAATCTATGGTCCGTCAGTGTCGGTAGGCTCGCGACTCCTGGGGCGGGTTCGCCGGGAGACCGGGACAGCAATCCGTCTCACGGATCTGTATCCTGGCGGTCGTGACCCCGAAGGCTGATCGTGGACTCGCCGGGACCGATGTGTTCCGGGCTGTGGGTAACTACGGTAGGTCGAGCGTTTATCCGTTCGTCGACCGATACACGGGTATGAAATCGACTCCGAGAGTGGTCGTCGTCGGCGGCGGGCTCGCCGGTCTCGTCGCTGCGCGTCACCTCGCTGGCGGTGGCGTCGACGTCACGCTCACAGAGCGCAGGCCGTCGCTCGGCGGACGAGTACGGACGACGGTCAGGGACGGCTATCGGTTCGACGACGGTTTTCAGGTCCTCTTTACTGCCTATCCCGCGGTTCGTCGAGAGTTAGATCTCGAGGCGCTCGATCTTCGTCCGTTCGCGCCGGGTGCAACGATCGCTCGGGGCGGCCACCGATCGCCGCTGGTCGATCCGCTCCGTGCACCGAGGGCGTTCCCGGCCGCGCTGTTCACCCCCGACGTCACGTTCGGGGACAAACTCCGCGTGGCGAAGCTCAGGTGGGCGCTCCGGAACCGCACGTTCGACGAACTCCTCGAGTCTCCCGGCGATAGCTCGATCGACGCGTATCTCCGTGGGATGGGATTCTCGGACCGATTTCTCGAGCGTTTCGCCGCTCCGTTCTACGGCGGGATCACGCTCGACCGATCGCTGTCGACGTCCAAGCGGATCTTCGAGTACACGTTCAAAGCGCTGTCGGCGGGCGACACTGCGGTCCCCGCGGCGGGAATGGAGGCGATTCCAGGTCAGTTGGCTGATTTCGCCGAGGCCGAGGGTGCGACGATCGAGACCGACGCGGCAGTCGAGTCGGTTTCGACCGACGTCGCCTCGAGGTCTGGGACGGATGTCGATGCGAGTGACCCCGCTGATGAGACGGTCGTCGTCGAAACCACCGACGGGACGTACAACGCCGACGCCGCCGTCGTCGCGACCGATCCGCCCACGGCACGATCGATTACTGGTGTCGACTCGATCCCCACGGACGCGCGAGGCTGTGTGACCCAGTACTACGCGCTCCCGGCCGACTCCGGAATCGGAAGCGCCAGACGGATCGTGTTGAACGCCGATCCCGACTCCGCGGGGCCGAATCACGTCGTTCCGACGAGCGAGGTCGCACCCGAGTACGCACCCGAGGACGTGACGCTGATAAGCGCGACGTATCTTGGCGACCGAACCGAAACGGACGAGGAACTCGCCGAGACCACCCGAGATACCCTCGAGTCGTGGTATCCCGAACGGGCGTTCGACGGGTTCTCCTTGGAGCACACCGACCGGATTCCGTTCGCGCAGTTCGTACAGCCACCCGGCTTCCACGCCGGACTTCCCGACGTGTGCGACCCCGACGGGGCGGTCTACCTCGCCGGTGACTACACCCGCTGGTCGTCGATCCAGGGTGCGATGGAGAGCGGTCGCCAGGCGGCGAAGGCCGTTCTCGAGGATCTCTCGGGGTGATCCAACCGCCGTCACTCGAGACCCATGGCGGTCGTCACACAACACTTTCGTCATCCCACTCACAATTTTCGTTCACATGATCGAAACGGGGACGCTCTTTCTGGCGCTCGTGTTCTCCATCAGCGGTGTTCTGGGCGGGCTGAACGGGTGTCGCATCTACACGGAAGAACAGCGAACGCGAGCGCGGCGGCTCTGGATCGCCTACTTCACCGGTTCGCTGCTCGAGAGCGCGGTCGGAATCGCCGTTTTCGTGTGGGTTTTCACGAGCGGAATGCCGTCGGTGTGGCTGTTTCCAGCGCTTACTGTACTCCCGCTGCCGATGATACTCGTCCAGTGGCGGATGCACCGGAAGATGGAGTTCGAGAGCCGATTCGACGGCTGGCTGTCGAACCACGCCTGATCGTATCGATCACAGCAGTTTGCGACACTCCCCGAGCGGCGGAAACCACAGTGGTTCCCCCTTCGAGTCGTCCCAGACCGCCGGGTAGAAGGCGTCCACGTCGGTGACCAGCGGCGACTGGAAGTCCCGCGAGCGCATCCCGTTGACGGTCGCGCCGGCCGCGGCCCGCGTAAACGCCGGTAGGACGAGGACGTCGCTTCCCTCGTAGACGCCCGGCCCGTAGAGGAAACAGGGGCGCTTGCGCCCCTCGAGAGAAATTGCCGGATGGTCGTGGCCGACGACGTACCGAGCGGCGTCGGTCTCGGGTGGCTCGTGGCCGTGACAGACGACCGTCTCGCCGTCGGCCAGCCGATACTCTGCGGTCGTCTCGCCGTCGAACACTTCGGCGAGCATCGTATCGTGATTGCCGGGGGTGACGACGAGCGACGCGTCCGCGTCGGCGACGGCCGACTCGAGCGCCGATAGATCGTCTTCGACGCCTCGGGGGACGTAGTCGAACGAGTGGAGAAGGTCGCCGGCGACGACGACCGTTTCCGGCTCGGTCCGCTCGAGCAGCGCCTCCAGACGGGTTCGGACGTCCGCGCCGTCGCCGACCGGCGCATCGACGTTCGAGGCGACGCCGCGGCCGAGGTGGACGTCGGCGAGAATCAGCGCGTCGGCGTCGGGGACGAAGACGGCGCGTTCCTCGAGCGAGAACGGGAGGTCGACGGTCGGTGGGGTCACTGTCGGGTGAGAGTCGCGTCGGTCATCGGTCAGTATCCGGGCCGCCGTCGGCGCGCACTTCCTCTTTGTCGAGGGCCTCGAAGAGGTCGTACTCGTTGCCCGTCAGAACGTAGAGGACGTCCTCGAGTGGCTCGAGGATCTCGGGAACGATCCTGACGACGAGGTAGGTGATGGCGACGAGCGCGACGACAGATAGTGTCTGGGCGATGTAGTTGTGTGCGACGAGAAACGAGACTCGTTCGGGTTGTGCGCCCATGTAGGTCGTCATAAACGAGACTAGCCACTCCTGTTGGAACCAGCCCCACGGAGAGGCCAGTCCGATGAAGACGTTCCGAACGAGGTTCAGGAGCCAGATGATGCCGACGGCGAGTGCGATCCCGGTCAGCTTGCGCCGAAGTGGTGCCTTCACGGCGGCGATCAACCCGGCGAAGATGGCCATGCTCCCGATCCCGGTACACGCGAGGACGATGTACGTCGTCCGTCCGGTGACCGTCTCGTCGGGATCGAAGTCGAACCGGCTGTAGTAGCCGTTTGCGCCCTCGTTGATGCCGGGACTGTGGCCCAGAAGCTCCATCCCGGCGTGGGTCTGAGCGGCGGTCGTCTCGATCAGCCACTGCCTGATGAACGGGATCGTCTCCGCGGGAAGATAGATAAGTCCCATGATCGCGACGGCCTTCGAGAGCAACAGAAGCGACTGTCGACCGCCGTACAGCAGGTAGCCGGTATAGACACAGAGCGGTAACGCGGCCAGCGAGAGCACGGTCTGGAGGGGGCTTTGCGCGTCGTAGTAGTAGTACGGCACCATCGTCAGCCAGAAGACGCCGAAGACGAGCCAGGCCGCCGAGGCGAGTATCCGGGCCGCGTCCGACTCGCCACGCCACTGGAGGACGACCGCGAGGAAGAACGCGCCGATGGCGATCCAGGCGAGCGCGTCCGTCACCCCTGACTCGAGTACCGTCGACACGATCGACGTCACGCCGATGAACTCGGGGCTGGCGGCCGGCACGGATTCGACCGCAGCCGATACGGGCGGCATGTTCAGGCTGAACGAAGGACTCTCCTGCTATCAACTTGACGCCTCGTCGCAACGACCGACCACTCGAGTGTCGGGTCAGTTCGACCGGAGTCGGCGTACACGACCGAAGCAGTTAAGTGGAGTAATGCTAATTGGTAACAATACACATGTCCTTCAGCGACCGTTCCGCGAGTGAGTTTCCGTGCCGGGCACCGACGCTTCGTCGCGTCGAGACGATCGAATCGGGGGCCACGGTGAGACACGTCGATCAACTCGAGACCGCGGCGCTCGAGGAGGTCCGCGAGATACTGGCCGGCGAGCGCTCGACGGTTCCACAGGCGAGTGCCCTCGAGGAGGGCGAGGTCATCGTCTTCACCGACTACTACCGCGTCGAACGGAGCTGACGAGGCTAGCAGATCGTATACGACCTCCCGTTGGGGGACGTATCGAAGCCGTTTTCCCCAGTGCGGCCGTTCGTTCGGGTATGAACGGCGGCAGCGACATGACTCTCGCGTTCGAACTCGAGGCGCTGAAGCAACTCGCCTCGCCCGAGTCCGTCTTCGAGGACGCTCGAGGGTGGACCGAGTACATCGGCGTCGTCTCCGAGAAACCGACCTACGTGGTGACAAACTTCACGCGAAAGAACCGGATCCGTCAGGACTTCTTCTCCGGCCCACGTGGCAAAGCCGAGAGCCTCGAGGGCGTCAAAGACCAGTTCGACACGGACCGATACGTCTTCGTGGGCGTCGACGAAGACGACGAGACGCTGGCCGACGCCGTCGGCTGGGAGTACCTGGCCATCGAGGACGCCGCCGAGGCAGCGGAGTGGGTGGTGGCGACGACGACCGACGGCGAGGACGACGACGCCGAACCCGTCCGCGACGACTGGCCATAGAATCGCGAGCGCTTTCGCACTTTCGTTCTCCCGGCGTCCGATCGTTTCGGCACTCGCACGTATTCGAATTGTTTATATCCGACACAGCAGTCTGAAATAAGTGTCCACGATGGAGTCCCGACACCGAATCCTCGGAATCGTCGTTTTGCTCGTCGTTCCGAGCGGGTGGGTGTCGTCGGTACTCGGCGTGCCGTTTGCGTGGGATGGACTCCACACTGTCGTCGGTACAGCGTTGCTCTCCGGGATCGGTGCGCTCCTGTTCGGGTCCTCGACTCACCGAAGGCGGGCGTTTCTCGTCCTGTTCGCCGGCGGCCTCTCACACCTGATCGTCGACCTCCCCCAGCGGTACGCGGACGGGAAACTCCTCACCAACGAGTATCTGTTTCCGCTGACGACGTGGCGACCGCCGACGCCAGGGTGGTACGTCTCGGCCGATCGGTGGGTCCTCCTCCTCGCGGTGGGCGTCACGCTCGCGATATTGCTCCTCGATCGGTACCGGTCCTGGCCGTCCGATGCGGGTTCCGCCTCGACCGGTACGGTTCCGGACCGCCGACAGCCCTGACCGCCCGCTCGAGTCGCCGACCTTATGGCTTCGCCGGGCGAACGACGGACAATGGCACAACCCCGCGTTCCCGGCTCCGATCCTGATCGGCGTCTCGAGGTACCGTGTGGGGAGACGATCGATCCTCACGACATCGACCTCGGGATGCGCGAGTGGATCTGTTCCGACGGCACGCATCACGCCGTCGTCACCGACGTCCACCCACCCTCTCGATTTTTCCCCGAATCGCTCGTCGCCGTCTTACGAGAGACGATCGACACGGCGGACGAGTTCGACCAGTTCGGCACACCACACCTCATGGGCGTCGTCATGGAGGAGTTTCCGGAGAAGGTCGTCGTCTACGACGCCAGCGACGACGGCACCGTCGGCTATGCCATGCTATGGATCACCGAGTTCGACGCCCGCCGACTTCACGAGATCGTCGTCGAACTCGTCGTCGAACTGATGGAACACGCGATCAGCCACGCCGACGACGACGAGGCGATCGGAGAGTTCGAATCCCAGATGCTCGAGTTCGATATCGGCGAGTTTGTCGACCAGTACCGGGCCCAGCGGGAGTTCGAGACCGAACACGACCGGGCGTTGTAGTCAGAATCCGTTGGAGCCGAAGACTGCGGTCCGTACGGCGACGACGGATCCGACTGGGGAAGCCGATTCGACTCACCAATTTGAGACCGACCGGAAAACCGCTTCGGCCCGGTTTTCGACGAGACAGACGACTCTTCGATGGAGAGACCGTCGTTCGCGGTTCGTCACTCGAGAGCAGAAAACGGCGTGGCGCGGCCCGTCGGATCGCACTCCCAAGCGTCGACTGATGAGCGAAATCGACACCAACCGCGTGCGTTCGCCAATCAGTGCAGGCGTGGGAGCCAGTACTACTACTCTTCGAACAGCTCGTCGACCGCCTGCTGGGCAGTAAGCGCCGCGTCGTCTGCGACCTGCTCGGGGTACGGCCCAGCCACGTCGTCCGGAACGTTGATGTAGACGTCCACCTCGAGGATACCGTCCTCGAAGTTAACGGTGACGTCGCAATCACGAACGTTCGACTGCTTATACCGCGAGAAGATCAGCCCTTCCGCGGCGTCGGAGGCCGTCTGGACGACCTCCTCGTCGGTCGGTTCGTCCTGTGTCATTTACGCGCCGCCGGCACCGGGACCGCCGGGGCCTGCCGGGCCGCCCATGCCGCCTCCACCGAGCAGTTCTTCGAGTTCCTCCTGGAGCCCCTCGAACTGCTGCTGGACGCGATCTTCCTGTTTCTCGAGCGTCTCGAGTCGAATCTCGAGGGAGTTGACCTTCTCGTCGAGTTCCGCTTCGGCCTCGTCGTACTCGGTCTCGACGAGGAGTTCGCCGACCTGACGGTACATAGCTGTCTCCTCGTCGATCTCGTCGAGTTGCTCGAGGGCGTTTTCGGCTTCGGTGAGACTCGATTCGGCTTCCTGTTTCTGGACGGCGACCGTCTGTGCGGTCTCCTGAAGGTCCTGGAGCTGTTCGATCTTCTCTTGCGCTTCCGGTGGAAGATTGCCTTGCATGATTCGACCCTCGCCCTCCGGACGTAAAAAGTCAAGCTTTCGTGTCGAAGAACGGACCGGCTGGGAGCACCAGCCACCCGCTTTCCGTTGGTTCATCCTCCGGTAAATGTCGCGGATTTCACCTCACGTCGCGTCTACCGGACGGTCAGTTCCATTCCATCGCGGCCGCGCCCTTCTTGCCTTCCGTCCCCCGCCGTCGTTTCGTATCGCCGTCCGAACGAGTTTGGTCCCGTGGCGGGCGATCCACCGGCTCAGTTCGCGCCATCGCGCGGGCAACCGAGAACGCGGCCACACCGAAACAGAAGATTGCCAGGAGCGCAAAGCTTGATCCGCCGACCAGCACTATCCCGATTCCGAGGGTCACGCTCACGAGCATCGTTTTCCCGTACCGGTTGAGCCGGGAGAGATATCGCATCATCCGATCGAATGTGTCGGACGACAGATGGATCTTCCGGTGATCCAACGGGTTTCGCTCGACGGCCCGCCTGCGACGACTCGAGCGACTACCGGCGCGTCGAAACCGGCCTCATACGGGTTACTGTACGTCGTTTCCGGCGCAACCACCGGACGGCGGTCGCGCCGGTACATCGGTACAGCAGCCCGTATCACTCACCCGTTTCGAGCGTCCGGGTACCGGTGTCGGCCGTCCGCTCGGCGACGTCGACGAGCGAAAACCAGGTATTGAGCGCTGCTCGAAGCGCGACGACGTCCTCGGCGTCGATCTCGAGACGCACCGTCTCCGCCTCCCGGTCGATCGTCGTCCGTGATCGCTCGTCGTCGATCTCGCCGACCTCGCGGGCGACGCTCTCGGCGACGATACGGGCAGTCGACGCGCTCTCGTAGTCGAACTCGAGGGTCGCGTCGTGAGAAACCACGGGACGGTTACTGGACGCCGACTTCCTTGACGTCGCGGCTGCGTTCTTTCAGGAGCACGCGGTGTCCGCAGTACGGACAGCGGACGCCGCCGTACTCGTCGAGCTGGACGTCACGTTTGCAACGGGAGCACTTGTAACTCATGCGTGGAATGGGGGTGGGGTTACTCGTCGTCCTCGGAGAGTGCAGCGCGGATCGACCGCTTTACCGTTCTGCCGGCGGGTGTCTCCGGACGGTAGGCACCGCCGGTAAAGACCTCGCCGGTTTCGTCGTTCTTCCAGATTCCGGTTCCGACGCGGGTGACGGAGTCGCCGTCGACTTCCGCGTTCTGCATGTCGTCTTCGATCTCGCTGACGCGACGTCGTGCCACCCGACCGTAGCGTGCGCCAAAGCGGCCCGCGCTACCGACTTTTCCTTTCTTGGCCATAGTACTGCTATCTATTCCCAGCGGATTCATAAAGCTGTTGAGTCACGTCGATTCCTCCGACGAACGCTCGGCAACCGGGCCGACGAGCAGTTCGCCGACGATCAGCCCGAACGCCGCGAAATAGCCGATCGGGGCGAGAGGAACGGCGAGCAGTCCGGTTCCGACTCCGGTCGTCGTGACGATCGATCGAACGACGAATCCGCTCATCGCGAGCATCGGGATCATCGCCAGGATGGCGTCGGCGCGCTCGATCATGTCTAATGAGATCTCATTAGCGTGACGCGGATAAGGGCCCGACAACCAGCAGGGAGTGTCTCTTCCATCGACTCGTATCTCTCCAGAGAACCGTCGAAACGGACGCGACCTCCGACCGGGTCGTCAGCCGTCCCATCGAGTTACCTCGTCGCTCGGGAGTCGAGGCGGTGTGTCCGGCGGACGAGCGTCACTGAAACTCCGAATCGGCGAGTACGTCGTTGAGATCCTCGCGGATCCGTTCGCCCATCTCACGGTCTCGAGCCGTCGTCACGACGCGGTTCTCCTGGACGCTCGAGCCGTCCCGGATGAGCATGCGGACGTTGCCGCCGTCGTCAGCGCGAGTGACCTTCGCCCGGAGACCCGACTGCGAACCAGTACCGCCGGCGTCGATGGGGCCCGGAATGACCTTCTTTACGTGTGGGTGGTCGGCCACCGCGTGGATCGCACGCATTCCCGTGCGACCGCCGATGAGCGTCGAGTGGCTCCCTCCGATTTTCTCGGCCGGCGGCGTCTCGACGACGTCGAGCGCGCGCTTTCCCCGACGCTGGAGAACCGCCTCGACGGGGTCGTCGTCGTCGACGCGGTAGAACGGGTAGTGGACCTTTCCGCGGACGGCTCGGATCACCGACCGGGTCCCGCCGGCGTAGACCTCCTCCGGGCGCTTTCGTCTGATCTCGTCGGCGATCAACCCCGCGAAGTTCCGGAGTTCGACGATCTCGTTTTCCCCGTCTTCCGGCGTCGTCGTCACCGTCGTCTCTCCGAGTCTCGGGTCGTCGTCGCGGGCGAACGCCTCCTCGTCTTCCTCGGCGAGCATCGTAAGCGTCGCGCGATCGCGCGCCGCCTCGAGCACCACCGCAGCGGTGTTCCGTTCCCGGCAGACGAGACAGTAATCGCCGGGTTTCTCGAGCGGCGACGCGCAGTGACGACACTCCATACCGATGATTGTCGACGACCCTGTAAAACCGCCGCGTTTCGAGTCGGCCGTGGACCGACTCGGCCCGCGCTACACCCAGCGTTCGAGCAGGTCGCAGACGACATCCGACTCGACGAGGTCGGACGGGATCCGTAGCGGCGAGATCGAGACGTTCCCCTCGAGGAGGGCGTGTCGGTCGGTGTCGGGCGGATCGGGGATATCCCGGTTAGCCATCTGCTGCCAGAGGCGATTCGTCAGTCGAAATCGCCCGTCCTGGGCGGTCGCATCCATCTCGTAGACGTCGGTCGGCCGCGTGATCTCGAGGGCCGCCGAGGACCCCTCGGGCGTCGGAACGTTGACGTTGAGGTAGTCGACGCGGTCGAACAGCCCTGTTCCGGGCGCATTCTCGACGATCGCTGCCGTCACGTCGGCGGCTTCTGAGAAGTCCGCGGGCTCGAGCGGTTCGGCCATTCCGAGGGTGTCCATCGAGACGGCGATCGACGGCAAGCCGAGAAACGCGGCCTCCATCGCGGCGCTTACGGTTCCCGAGCGTGCGAGGACGTAGGTCCCCAGATTCGCTCCGTCGTTACAGCCCGAGACGACGAGATCGGGTGCTGGCTCGAGGGCGTTGACGCCGACGATGGCACAGTCACAGGGCGTCCCGTCGATGGCGTAGCCGAGTTCGTGGTCCGTGTGGGGGACCAGGGACGTAAACTGCCCGTCGGCCATGTCGATCGCCGAGGACTCCCCGTCTCCGGAGAAATCCGGTTCGTCGGTCGATCCCGTGCGGCCGTACGACAGCGATCGACCGACAGCGCTGCGGTCACGATCGGGTGCCACGACGGTGACCGATCCGACCGTCGAGAGTGCGTCGTAGAGTGCTCGAATGCCCGGCGCATCGATCCCATCGTCGTTCGTCAGGACAATTTCCGGCTCGGCTGGCAACTCCATACGAGGTTCGTTCGGGGTGCGACGGTATACGCGTACCTCTCGTCGGCCCCGCACGGAGTACCTTTCGTCGACCCCACTCACCCCTGTCGACCTAACGTCGACGTCCAGAACCCTCAAGACTCGGCCCGCCGAACGGAGAATAGATGTACCGTCGCGGGTTCCTCTCGCTGTCGCTCGCGGTCGCGGTTTCGGGCTGTCTCGAGTTCCTCGAGGACAACGGGGAGGAGATCACCGAACCGGCCGACGTCGAAATCGCCTGGTCCGATCTCGTCCGGGACAATCCCGGAACCGAGGACGAGCGCGTCTACGTCTGGGGGGTCGTTCGAAACGTCGGCGATCGAACGCTGAACTACCTCGAGATCCGGGCGACGTTCTTCGACGAGGAGGGTGAACAACTCGAGAGCGTCATCGAGAACGTCGACGAGGACGTCACCTCGGGCGAGGAGTGGCCGTTCGAAATCGAGTTCCCCCGCTTCGGCGAGGAGGCGGCCACCGTCGAGAGCTACGAACTCGAGCCGGCGACGGGGGTCTGATGGCTCTCTCGATGGGACTCGAGGGAGTACCTCCACCGGCGTCGACCGCGGCCGATCCGGCGACGCCGAGTGGGGGCAACCTGCTGATGCGGTCGGCGGACGAAATCACTGGAACGGGGCCATGACCGATCAGGACGAGGGCGTCTCGACGCTCGCGAAGCAGGGCAGTATCACGTTCGTCGGGAACGTCGTCAACGGCGTCTTCGGCTTTGCGATCGTGATGTTGATGACGCGGTTCGTCAGCCCCTCGGTGTACGGACTGTTCGTGCTCGCGACGTCCGTCATCCTGTTTATGCAGGTGTTTGCGAACCTCGGATTGCCGCTTGCGATCGACTACTTCGTTCCGCAGTATCTCGACGAAAAGGAGTACGGCAAGGCGAAAGGCGTCATCGTCCAGGTGACCGCGACCGTCCTCGTGACGTCGTCGGTCGTCGCGTTCGCGCTCGCGGCCAGCTCCGAACTGTTCGGCGAGCTCTTCCAGGAGCCTTCGATGCGGATCGCGCTGTTGTTCCTCTCGGTGACGATCCCGATGCTCGCGATTTACAACGTCTTGCTCACCTCCTACTACAGCATCAAGAAGCTCCAGTACCGGGTCATCATGCGGGATCTCGTCCGTCCGATCGTCCGCTTCGGCGTCACAGCCGGGCTCTTGCTCGTCGGGTACGGGCTGCTCGGCCTCATCGTCGGTTACGTCGTCGGGCTGTTCGTCGCGATCACGATCGGCGCGGCAGTCTTCACCTACAAGGCCTGGGATCTGCTCTCGAGACCCGTGGAGTTCGTCTCACCGGGTCCGCTCGTCACGTACTCGGTTCCGCTCGCGATGACGAGCGTCGTCTTCGTCCTGATGGGTCACGTCGATTACTTCGTGCTGGGCTACTTCCTCGACTCCGACGATGTCGGGATCTACCGCGTCGGCTACATGCTCGGTTCGGGGCTGATGATCATCTTCAACTCGCTGTCGCCGGTGTTCAAACCGCTGATCGCCGAGACGAGAGACGACATCGAGCTGGTCGAGCGACGGTTTCGGATCATGGCCCGCTGGATCGCGGGGATCACGCTTCCCATCGCGATCGTCCTCTCGCTGGGTGCGAGTTCGTACCTCGCCGTGCTCTATACGCCCCAGTACGCCGAGGCCAACGCTGTCGTCGCGTTACTCGCCGGCGCGTTCCTGTTCAACGTCACCTTCGGCGGTCCCGACGGCTCGTTGCTCCAGGGGCTTGGCTACTCCCGGATCGTCTTCGCCAACACGCTTACGCTCTTCGGGGCGAACTTCCTCGCGTCGGTAGCGCTCGTTCCGGTTCTCGGCATCGAAGGCGCGGCGATCGGATCGGCGACGGCGCTGTTTCTGGTCGGCGGACTCACACTGTTCGAGATCTACGTCCTCGACGGGATTCACCCGTTCACGCGGGACTTCGCCAAGATCGTCGGCGCCGGGGTTCCCGCGGCGATCGCCGGCGTTCCAGTCGTCTACTTCCTCGAGTCCGATCTCCTCGTCGCCGCGGTCCTTCCGATCGCCGTGGTCGGGACCTATCTGTTCACCCTGATCGCGACCGACGCGTTCACCGACGCCGACGCCCAGATGGCCGCCGAGTTCAGCCCGACCCTCGAGAAGTGGCTGCCGGTCGGGCCGTTCGATCGGTGAGGGATCTGCGAAACCGGTGTGGACGACCGCCATACGGTTTGCCGTCCCGATGTCCTGGTGTATCACTGGACGGGTCGCGGTCTCATCGGAAATGACTTACACCGATCAGTCGTCGACGAACTCAGCGTCGGTCTCGGCTTCGCGTTCGCCATGTTCGGTCGCCCCGGCGTCCGCTCCGTCGTCGACGATCCCTTCTCGCCAGGTACCCAGCCGGAACCAGACGACCGCGACGGCGAAGGAGGCGACCATGCCGAAGGAGTACGCCCACCAGATCCCTTCGATCCCGAGGTCGATCCCCGGCACGGTCGGGATCGTCACGCCGAGTACCGGGATCGTCACGGCGGTGAACGCGAGCACGAGCGCGACGGGAACCCGGAAGATCCACCGCGAGAGAAACGACAGCACCATCGCTTCCCGGGTGTTCCCGGCCCCGCGGAACGCGCCCTGGATCACCATCACGCCGGCGAACAGCGCCCAGAAGGGGGCCATGATCCGCAGGAAGACGACGCCCTCGGCGATCACCTCGGGGTCCGCGACGAACACCCGCATGGCCTGGGCCGGAAACGCCATCAGCACGGCCGCGACGGCGAAGATGAGCAGCATCGTTCCCGCCGTCGCGGTTCGCGCTACGGCCGCGGCGCGGTCAGGCGTCTTCGCGCCGAGGTTCTGGCCGACGCCGGTCGCGGTCGCGTTGCCGACGGCGCCTGATACTGCCCACGTCACCGACATCAACCGAACGCCGATCCCGTAGGCCGCCGTCGGCGCGGCACCGAACCGGGCGACGAAGCCGGCCATCGCGACCGATGCGAAGCTTCGGGCCCAGCCGTCGATCGTCGCCGGATAGCCGACGTCGATCAACTGTCGCAAGATTCCGACGTCGGGTGTGAGATCGCCGGGCCGCAGTCGAACGCCGAAACTCCCGTCGAGCAGAATGTAGATCCCCGCAACCGCCGCGATCGCTCGCGAGATGAACGTCGCGACCGCCGCACCACGGGTCCCCATCTCGGGGAACGGCCCCCAGCCGAGAATGAAGAAGGGATCGATCACGACGTTGACGCCCGCCGAAATCAACACGAGCCACATCGCCGTCTTCGTATCCCCGGCACCCTGCAGCGAGGAGCGAAACGCGAAGAAGAGAAAGGTCAGCGGCAGCGCCAGGAAGATGACCTCGATGTACGCGAGCGCCTCGACGAACACCTCGTCGCGAGCGCCGATCAGCCACAGCAGCGGTCGACGAAAGTAGAGGCCGATGGCGGCGAGTACGCCCGAGACGGCGAGCGCGATCAACACCGTCTGTGCGACGACCTTGTCCGCCATCCGGTCGTCGTCGGCGCCGACGTACTGGGAAACCAGCGCGATAGTCGCCGCCGTCAGCCCCATCGCCGTCGAGACGAACATCCACGAGAGCGGGAACATCAGCGAGACGGCCGCGACGGAGATGCCGCCGTCACCGATCTGGCCCACCCAGAACATATCGGCGAGGTTGTAAAACGTCTGCAGGAGGTTCCCGAGAACGAGCGGCCACGCGAGGTGTAGCAGTTTCGGAGGAATCGCCCCCGTCGTCATGTCGACGCGCTTGCGCTCGGTTTCCGGATCCGTCTCTGCCACGAGTCGTGCTCCTATCCGTCCCTCGCCCGGACACCTGAAAAGAACTCGGCTCACGGTCCCGGATTGCCGCGATCGCCCCGCTGCGTTCGGTCGGCAGTCCCTCGGCGCGTCCGCCGCCGGTGTCGGGGTTTCGGACCGACCGCGAACGCTCGAGACGATCCTCCGCGGACGGCCACTATCCGCTCTCGAATCGGGCTATCGACTCCATACTGGACGAATAATATTATATCTGGTATAATAAAAATTTAAATCACATTATCGGATTGTTCGCATATGGAAACATCTGGGGGAAAGCTGGCGGATGCAAATCGTCGTCGATTTCTCGGCGTGGTTGGTGCAGGTGTCGTCGGTACGACGAGTGGTTGTCTCGGCGAGGTCCGGTCGATAGCTGAAACCGAACCGACGTTCGACCACCCCGAGTCCGTCCGGATCGACGAACGGTTCTCGCTCGAGATCAGCGGACTGCCGTCGGGCGAGGAGGTCGAGGTGACCGCGACGGCGGATGACGACAACGACGTCACGTGGTCGACGACTGCGACGTACGAGGCCACCGACGGCACGATCGATCTCGAGGCTGACGTACCGGTGGACGGGACGGACGACGACGCGGGAACGATGCAGTTGATCCAGTCGATGGAGACGGTCGACGGGGAGGGATCTACCTACACACCGCCGCCGGAAGAGACGCTCTCGCTCGAGGTATCCGCGGGCGACGACGTCCTCGGCGCGTCGACGATGACGCGAACCTTCGGCGATCCGGAACTCACCGTGACGGAACTCGACGGTGGGCCCGCCGGAGTGGCGTTCGAACCGCCAGGGTCCGATCCAGTACCCGCCGTCGTGGTCCTGCACGCATCCGAGGCGGAACCACTGACCGATTACGCGCGAATGCTCGCATCGAACGGGTTCGTCGCCCTCGCACTCCACTACTACGGGGCCGAGGGGCTCCCGGACGAACTCGTCGAGGTTCCCCTCGAACTCGTCGACGAAGCCGCGGCGTGGTTGCTCGATCACGACCGGGTCGAGGACTCTCAGGTGGGACTGTTCGGACGGGCGAGGGGTGGCGAACTCGCGTTGTTGGCCGGGAGTCGGTTCGATTCGGTCGGCCCCGTCGTCAGTCTCAACGGGAGCGGGGTCGTGGTAACCGGACTCTCGCCCGGACACGCGACCGAACACGCCTGGACGCTGGACGGCGAACCCATTCCTCACTTTACCGGCGACGACGAACGCGAAGAGGCGGCGATCGCCGTCGAGGAGAACGACGGCCCCGTGTTGCTCGTCTCCGGTGGCGAGGACCTGCTGTGGGAGTCGACTGAACTCACCTCCGTCGCCGAAGACCGTCTCGAGGAACGCGACTTTGCCCACGAGTACGATCACTTGGTCTTCGACGACGCCGGCCACGCCATCCGGTATCCGTACGTGCCGACGGGGAACCGAGAGAACCTCCAACTGGGTGGTACGTCCGCCGGATACGCGGAGGCCGATGGGACCTACTGGCCTCGGGCACTCGAGACGCTTCGATCGTAGTTCGCCCCGATGTGGCGTCCATCGATACGCCGGTGGGGAAGCCGTCGACCAGTACGCCGATCGAATAGCCGGTGGTAACTCCTCACGCGCGTGGCGCGACCACGCGCACACCCGCGCTGTCTGTTGGTTTTGGCGAAAGCGTTATCAGATCCTCAGTCGTAGCGAGCGACGATGCAGGATATTCGCCCGGGCACTTTTGTGCCGACCGCTCGAGACCGGAGAGGTGATCGCCGGTGGAACTGATCATCACCGAGAAGGACAACGCTGCGAGACGAATCGCCGACATTCTGAGCGGAGAGAGCTACGACTCGAGTCGCGAGAACGGGGTCAACGTCTACGAGTGGGGTGGCAAACGTTGCGTGGGGCTGTCGGGCCACGTCGTCGGCGTCGACTTCCCCTCGGAGTACTCCGACTGGCGCGACGTCGAGCCGGTCGAGTTGATCGACGCGGATATCGAAAAGACCGCCACGAAAGAGAACATCGTCGCGACGCTTCGTATCCTCGCTCGCAAGGCGACCCGTGTCACGATCGCGACCGACTACGACCGCGAGGGCGAACTCATCGGCAAGGAGGCATACGAGATCGTTCGCGACGTCAACGAGGACGTTCCCATCCGCCGCGTTCGCTTCTCGTCGATCACCGAAAACGAGGTCCAGAACGCCTTCGACCAGCCCGAAGACCTCGACTTCGACCTCGCTGCCGCGGGCGAGGCACGCCAGATCATCGACCTCATCTGGGGCGCGGCGCTCACCCGATTTCTCTCGCTGTCGGCCGGCCAGCTCGGCAACGATTTCATCTCCGTCGGTCGGGTGCAGTCGCCGACGCTCAAGCTGATCGTCGACCGCGAGCGCGAGATCCAGGCGTTCGACCCCGAGGAGTACTGGGAACTGTTCGCAGACCTCCAGAAGCAGACCGACGGTGCCGACGCCTTCGATGCGCAGTACTTCTACCGCGACGAAGACGACAACGAGGCCGAACGCGTCTGGGACGAAGACGTCGCCAAATCAGTCTACGAGACGCTTTCCGAGCGGGAGACGGTTACCGTCGTCGACGTCAATCGACGGACGCGTACCGACGCGCCGCCGGCACCCTTTAACACGACGCAGTTCATCCGCGCCGCGGGCTCGCTGGGCTACTCCGCCCAGCGGGCGATGTCGATCGCCGAGGACCTCTACACCGCCGGCTACGTCACCTACCCGCGGACCGACAACACCGTCTACCCCGACGACCTCGATCCGGAGGAACTGCTCGACGACTTCGTCGGCCACCCGACGCTCGGCGAATCCGCCGAAGACCTCCTCGAAGCCGACGAGATCTCGCCGACGGAGGGTGACGAGGAGACGACTGACCACCCGCCGATCCACCCGACCGGTGAGATCCCTGCCCGCGGAGACGTCTCCGACGACGAGTGGGAGGTCTTCGAACTCGTCGTCCGTCGGTTCTACGCGACCGTCGCCGACGCCGCCGTCTGGGAACACCTCAAGGTCGTCGCCGAAGTCGGCGATCACCGGCTGAAAGCCAACGGGAAACGCCTCCTCGAGGCCGGCTACCACGACGTCTACCCGTACTTCAGTACGTCGGAGAATTTCGTCCCCGACGTCGACGAGGGCGAAGAGCTGTCGATCGATGGCGTCGAACTCGAGGACAAAGAGACCCAGCCACCACGCCGATACGGCCAGTCACGGCTCATCGAGACCATGGAGGAGATGGGGATCGGGACGAAGAGTACCCGCCACAACACCGTCGAGAAGCTCTACGACCGGGGTTACATCGAGAGTGACCCGCCGCGTCCGACCAAGCTCGCGATGGCCGTCGTCGACGCGGCCGAAAACTACGCCGACCGCGTCGTCAGCGAGGGGATGACCGCCCAGCTCGAGGCGGACATGGACGCCATCGCCTCCGGCGAGGCCGGGCTCGAGGACGTCACCGACGAGTCCCGGGAGATGCTCGAGGAGATTTTCGCGAGTCTGGCGGACTCGCGCGAGGAGATCGGCGACCACCTCCGCAAGTCGTTGAAAGACGACAAGCGACTGGGGCCGTGTCCGGAGTGTGGCGAGGACTTGCTCGTCCGTCGAAGTCGTCACGGCTCGTACTTCGTCGGCTGTGACGGCTATCCGGACTGTGAGTACACCCTTCCGTTGCCCTCGACGGGCAAACCGCTCATCCTCGAGGACGAGTGTGAGGAACACGGCCTGAACGAGGTGAAGATGCTCGCGGGCCGCCAGACGTTCGTCCACGGCTGTCCGCTCTGTAAGGCCGAGGAAGCGGGTGAAGGGCCGATCCTCGGCGACTGTCCGGAATGCGGGGACAGCGCGACGTCGGGAACGTCGCGAGACGAAGGCGGTGAAACCGCCGACGAACACGGCGGCGAGTTAGCGATCAAAACCCTCCAGAGCGGCTCGCGGCTCGTCGGCTGTACGCGCTATCCCGACTGCGAGTACTCGCTGCCACTTCCCCGCCGAGGTGATATCGAGGTCACCGACGAGTACTGCGACGAACACGACCTTCCCGAACTCGTCGTTCACAACGGCGACGAGCCCTGGGAACTGGGCTGTCCGATCTGTAACTACAAGGAGTTTCAGGCCCGCGAAAACGAGAGCGGAACAGACCTCGAGGTTCTGGATGGACTCGGAGCGAAGACCGCCGAAAAGCTCGCCGACGCGGGTATCGAGAGCATCGACGAACTGGTCGACGCCGATCCGAACGACGTCGCCGATTCGGTGGACGGCATCAGCGCTGACAGGGTGCGGACCTGGCAGGCTGACGCCTGATACGGTCTCCTGTCGTCAGTTCCGTGAGGGACTGCCAGGGTGACGGTCTCACATATCCGTACCCGTACGAACGGTGTCGTAACTCGTCGGTACTGTAATTCTGATGAAGTATGAGTGTGGAAGCCGCGATTGCCCGTCGTTCCGAACGGGGGAATCCCGGTTGCCTTCTCCACCCCGCGACCCGTCGAGCGACAGGTGTCCGGCGGTCCACTGCTCGCTTCCGCGCCTGATGGGCTGTCGCCGGCTAACCACGGTGGGACGTCCCTGCGGACGGCCACCGTGGACCGCTGTCCCCGACGGACGAGGCTTCCATGTTGGCTCCCGGGGCCCCGGCCGGTCTGACCGGACGCCCACGGCGTTCGGTCCCCGCTGATGACCATAGCGCGGGTACTGAGCAGGGCCAAACTGCCCGACCTATCCATCTCTCCGTAGGCAGTTGGAACTTAAGGGCCTTTCGTCTCCGCCAGTGACATTCGAGGAGTAACCGACGGCTCGAGGGGAAACCCGTTTCATACGGATTGCTGTAACCGTGTCCCGCCGCTCCCGAGAGTGGGTCCCGGACGCGGCGGTACTGACCGACAGGAAATCGTATCAGTCCCACGCGAACCGGTCCGGGTTCCGCGCTGCCAGCGCCGTCCGGACCGCCGCGACGTTCTCCGGAACGTCGTGGACCCGAACGATGTCTGCGCCGCGGTCGGCAGCGAGGGCACTCGCCGCGACGGTCGCCTCGAGGCGGTCGTCTGCGTCGCGACCGACGTGGGCGAACATCGACTTGTGGGAGTGGCCGACGAGGATCGGACAGTCCAGGGCACGAAACTCCTCGAGGCGTCCGAGCATCTCGAAGCTCTCGCGGGCAGACTTCCCGAACCCGATTCCGGGATCGACGACGATCCGATCGCGGTCGACTCCGGCCTTCTCGGCGAGCAGGATGCGCTCGGACAGCTGGTCGATCACGTCCTCGACGACGTCGTCGTAGACGACCTTGCGGTCCGGAACGACGGGAGTGTCGATGCTGTGCATCACGACCAGGCCCGCGTCGTGGTCGGCGACGACGAACCGCATCTCGGGATCCTCGAGGCCCGAGACGTCGTTGACGACGTCGCCACCGGCCTCGAGGGCCGCGTCGGCGACCGCAGCCTTTCGAGTGTCGATCGCGATCGAAACGTCGAGGTCGGAAAGCCGTTCGACGACCGGGACGACGCGATCGATCTCCGCCGCGGTCGGGACCGGTTTCGCACCGGGACGTGTCGACTCGCCACCGACGTCGATCACGTCGACGCCCGCGTCGACCATCGCCTCGGCGCGTGCGACGGCGTCGTCGACCGAGTCGTACTCGCCACCGTCGTGGAAGCTGTCGGGGGTGACGTTCAGGATCCCCATGACTGCGGTGCGGTCGTGCCACGGGTACCACGGATCTGTTTCGGGGTCCGACGAGCCGATCTCGAGGCTCTCCCGGAGGTCCCGCGCGATCGATCGAACACCGCCGCGTCCAGGCGAGCGGGACTCGAGGGTCTCGACGAGGCTAGTAAACTGCGCGAGCGTCCCCATTAGGACGGCGTCGACGCGCTCGTCGGTTCGGTCGCCGCCGGTGAGAACGCACTCGCCACCGAGACGGAGGAGTTCTTCCTGCAGCCGGTTCGCCTGGCTCACTTGCAGATTGGTTTCGACGACCCGGTGTATCGCGCTTCGTTCGGCTCGGTCGACGTCGACCGCGTCGACGTCCGCCCCCTCGAGCGCGTCGCGGGCGTCGTCGCGATTCCGGATTCGCTTCGGGACGCTCACTGTCGACCAGCGCGAGCGCGCTTCTGCAACTGCGAACAACGACCCCGTGACGAGCACGCAGTCGTCCGGATCGACCTCCGCCAGAGCGGCCTCGAGGGCATCGGGGACGGAGGGGTTCGTCCGGACGTCCGTGACGCCGGCGTTCGCGAACACCTCGGCCAGCACCGCATCCTCCTCTGCGCGCTCGAGTGACGGCTCCGTCGCGACCACCGCGTCGGGGATCGGCAACGCAGCCACCATCTCGCGGTGGTCCTTGTCGTGCATCGCGCCGAAGACGACGATCAGATCGTCGTACTCGTACGTGGCGAGCGTCTCGGCCAGTTGCTCGCAAGCACCGGGATTGTGCGCACCGTCGAGGATCACCAGCGGATCGGTCCCCATCACCTCGAACCGGCCGGGCCAGTGGGCGTTTCGGAGGCCGCGTTCGAGCTCTCCGTCACTGACGTCGCCGACCTGGCCGGCGAGAACGGCGGCGATCCCGGCGTTCTCGGCCTGGTGTCTGCCCGGAAGTGGAATCCTCGTCTCGAGGTCGATTCCCGCACCCTCGATCGACACGGCGGCTTCGGTGTGGTTCGTCCGGCCTTCGTACGTTACGCGAACGTCCAGCGGTTCCCCGTCACCGGTGGCACCGCCGTCGGTCGCGCCGACAGTGATTACGTCACCCGCGACCTCGCGGACCGCCTCGAGCGCGGAGCCCGTGACGCCGGTGACCAGCGAGGCGTCGGCGGGGGCGACGTGAGCCTTGTCGCGGGCGATCGCCTCCTCGGTGTCACCGATGATCCCCGTATGCTCTAAGGTGACGCTCGTGACCGCACTCGCGATCGGATCGACGACGCTCGTCGCGTCGTACTTTCCGCCGATTCCCACCTCGAGGATTGCGACGTCTACGTCCTGTCGGCCGAACTGCCACAGCGCGAGTCCGGTCATCGTCTCGAAGAACGTCGGCGACTCGCCGTCGCTGGCTCGCGCTCTCACGTAGTCGCGGACGGCTTCGACGTACTCGGTGACCGCCGACCGTGGGATCTTCCGCCCGTCGACCCGGACGCGCTCTCTGACGTCCGTCAGGTGTGGAGACGTGTAGAGTCCGACCGAGAGACCGGCCTCGCGGAGCGTCCGTTCGACCATCCGGGCCGTACTCCCCTTCCCGTTGGAGCCGGCGATCTGGACGAACTCGATCGACTCGTGTGGATCACCGAGATGTGAGAGGAGTCGCGCTGTCGACTCCGTCCCCGGTTTCGGGCGAAATCGCCGCAGACCGAAGAGGAAGTCAACCGCCTCGTGATACTCCATACTCGAATCACAGAGTCCGATCGCTTTAGGGTGTCGAACTCGACCGTTCCGGCGGGCCGTAGCGGTCGGCCCCGGACGCTCACGTCGGATTTTCTCTCGCGAACCGACCGCCGTCCCAGCCGCGTAGCCGCGACCTGACGACCGACTCGAGCGCCCACGCCAGCGCGAGCACGAGCGCGTACGGGCCGAACAGGAGGATGTGAACCGGACTGTCGGTCGTCACGAAGACCTCGACAGTCAGGAGATAGGGCACGAGTAACACGAACAGGATCGCCGGCGAGACGATTCCGCGAGCGTACAGCGCAGCCAGCGGAACGGCCGCGACGGCGGTCGCGAACGCCAGAACTGCGATCGCGGCGACCGACGGGCGAATGCCGGCCCGAAGGACCAACAGCGTGGTCGCGACGCCGACGAGTGCTCCGAGACCGAGAACCGACCACGCCAACTCCGATCTCGAGAGCGGGAACGCGGGAAGATTCCGAAGACGGTCGTCGCCGACGCCGTAGCCGCGCCTGATCGCGAACTCGAGGCCGCCGGCGACCAGCAGCAACGAGAGCCAGACGTACCACGTGTTCGCGTAGCTCGCGACGTGGGTCGGCCCGTCGACGATCACGTATCCGTCGAGTGTGCTCCACTCCGGATTCGGCGTCGTCAACTCCAGAGAGACGGTGGCGCCGAGGACGAAGACGAATCCAGCCACGGGTGCGAGGAGACGGGTGTGTGCGGAGACCGATACCGCGAGGAGTCCGACGGCGAAGGTGGTCACCGCGAGAACGGCGACACTCGACGCCGACTCGAGCGTCGGGTACCCCGCACGAGCGTAGAGTGCGAGGACGGCGGCGACGTTCGTCAGACCGGCGAGCGCACCGATCGCGACGGTCGTAGCGGAGGGGCGAGCCATACCTGTCCCGTCGGCGCCGACTCACATGTACTTTTTCGCACCTGTTCGACCGACGGACACCGAGCGACCACACTCACTCGGGTGCGCCCGTGTGGTCGGGTGACTCGGTCCCAGGTTCGCCCCGCTCGAGACTCGGGCCCCGACTCGAGTCGAACTCATCGAGCTCCGAATCGGGATCCGAGCCGAACTCATCGAGATCAGAACTGCCGCGTTCGGCTTCGATCTTGTCGATGAGAAGATCGACGGCGATCCGGTTCGATCCCTCGGGGATGATGACGTCCGCGTTCTTCTTCGTCGGCGCGACGAACTGCTCGTGCATCGGTTTGACCGTCTCGAGATACTGCTCGATCACGCCCGCTAACTCCCGGCCGCGGTCGACGACGTCGCGTTCGATCCGGCGCAAAATCCGGACGTCGGCGTCGGTCATCACGTACACCCGGAGGTCGAGCATCTCGAGGATCCCCTCGTCGTACAGCGAGAGAATGCCTTCGAGGACGATCACTTCCGAGGGGTCGACGGTCACATGATCGTCCGTCCGGACGTGTCTCTCGAAGTCGTACTGGGGCATCTCGATCGACTGGCCGGTCAACAGGGCGTCGAGTTGCTCGCGGAGGAGTTCCCACTCGAACGCCGACGGGTGGTCGTAGTTGACCGTCGCTCGGTCCTCGTACTCGAGGTGTGAGAGATCTTCGTAGTAGTTGTCGAGGGGGATGCGTGTGAGCGGTTCGCCGACGGCCTCCGCGACGTCGTGGGCGACGGTCGTCTTCCCGGCGCCCGTCCCGCCAGCGATGCCGATGACGAACGACGGAATACTCATCGGTCACACCTCGAACCGGCCGATAATCAATCCCGTGATACCGGGTCGGTCGTTGCGCTCACTCGAGGTCGACCTCGATTTCGGCCGCGGCGGCCTTGTACTCCGGGATCTTCGCTCTATCGTCGAGTACGTCGTTCGTAAGACGGTTCGCGGAGGCGGCCGCGAAGTGTGGCGTCGTCCAGACGACGCCTTCTTTCGTGTCCTCGGTTACCTGTGCGACGACCTCGATCTCCCCGCGTCGTGACGAGAGCGTGACCTCGTCGCCGTCTTCGACGCCGTATCGCTCGGCGTCGGCAGGGTGGATATCCACGACGTTCTCGGGGACCTGCCGCTCGAGCGTCGGCGATCGACGGCTCATCGTCCCCGTGTTGTAGTGTTCCTCGACCCGCGCGGTCGTCAGGATCAGTGGGTACTCGTCGTCGGGCGTTTCCGCCGGCGGCGTGTGGCTGACGCCTTCGATGTGAGCCAGCCCGCTCTCGGTGTCGAACTCTTCGGCGTAGAGGTAGGGATCGCCCTCGTCACCGGGGACGTAACACGGCCAGTGAAGCCCCTCCGTCCCGAGTGCGTCGTAGCTCATTCCGTGGTAGATCGGACAGACCTCCCGCAGCTCCTCGAAGACGGATTCCGGATCGTCAAACGCGAAGCCGCCGCCGGGAACCGCCTGACTCTCCGTCGAACCCGACTCGTCACCGTCGAACAGTCGGCTACCGATCTCCGAGAGGATCGCGAGGTCGTGTTTCGTGTTCTCGTGGACGTTCTCGACGCCGCGCATTCGCTGGACCCGTCGGTCGGTGTTTGTGACGGTTCCGTCGCGTTCGGCCCACGACGTCGCTGGCAGGACGACGTCTGCGTACGCTGCCGTTTCGGTCAGGAAGATGTCCTGAACGACGAGGAACTCGAGGTCTTTGATCCGTTCGGCGACCTGGTTCGCGTCGGGTTCGCTCATGACCGGGTTCTCGCCCACGACGTAGAGGCCGTGGACCGAGTTGCCGAACTCGTGAGAGATCTCGACGTTCGTCAGGCCCGGTTCGTCCGGTATCTCGAACCCCCAGACGTCCTCGACGCGCTCGCGCGCCTCGTCGTCGTCGACCAGTTGATAGCCCGGCAGGACGTTCGGCATCGCACCGACGTCACAGGTTCCCTGGACGTTGTTCTGCCCCCGCAGTGGGTTGACGCCGGTGCCGGGCCGCCCGAGGTTGCCCGTGATCAACGCCAGGTTGATCTCGTTTTGGACGTTGTCGACCCCACAGCGGTGTTGACTCATCCCCATCCCAGTGAAGATGGCCGCATTGTCGGCCTCGGCGTACTTCTCGGCGGCCAGTTCGATCTCCTCGAGGGGTACGCCACACTCCTCGGCTGCCGCCTCGGTATCGAACCCCTCGAGCGTTTCCTGTAGGTCGCCGAACCCCTCCGTGCGCTCCTCGACGAACGTCTCGTCGACCCAGCCGTCTTCGGGGTGGTTTTCGTGGTGCTCGAGAATTGTCTCGAGGACGATATTGAGGAGCGGGATGTCGGTTCCCGGATTCAACTGGAGGTGCTGGTGGCGGTCGGTGTCGTCGATCCCGAACGATCGCGTCGTCTTGTTGGCGTGGGGGTCGACCTGGATGACGGTCGCGCCGTCTAACACCGCCTGCCGGAAGTACTGGCTGTTCGCGATCGGGTGTTGTTCGCCCGGATTCGCCCCCTGGATCCAGAACAGGTCACACTCCTCTCGCAAATCCGCCATGCTGTTGGTCATCGCCCCCGCGCCGAGGCTGGTCCGCAGCGCCCAGACCGTCGAGGCGTGACACATCCGCGTGCAGTTGTCGACGTTGTTCGTCCCGTAGCGGCGGGCGAGTTTCTGGAGGAGGTAGTTCTCCTCGTTCATCGTCTTCGAGGAGCCGAAAAATCCCATCGCGTCCGGATCGTACTCGTCTCGGATGCGCTCGAGTTCGCTCACGACGTACTCGTAGGCCTCCTCCCAGGTGGCCTCGCGGAACTCACCGTTGTCCCGTATCAGAGGATCGGTCAGCCGACCCTCGTGGTCGACGACCTCGGTCGCCGCGCCGCCCTTGATACAGATGCGCCCCTCGTTGACCGGCGCGTTGCCCCAGGGTCGAAAGCGGACGTCGCCGCGCTCGTCTCCCTGACTGATTTTGATGCCACACCCGACGCCACAGTAGGGACAGATCGTCTCGACCGTTTCCTGTTGATCACTGGACATTCGTGGAGTACCCCTCGAAATCGAACCGCGTTGTATCCATTCACCACTCGAGCGTGCATGAGTGTTTCTCTCATACGGATTCCTGTCCCGACGTCCCGGCGCACCCACCGCCCGGGTCGCAGGTGTGTCAGCACTGACCGACAGTAACCCGTCTCATACGGTTTACTGTAGATCATTTCCGGTGAGACCGCGACCTGGACGGCGGTCTCACCGGTAAATCGCTACAGCAATCCGTATCAGGCCAGAAGCCAATTTCGTCGGTCGAATTCGAAGTCGGCTCTCGCTCGAGACCCCGGTCACATACCATACTGACGTGTTACCAGCACCGGTTCGCCCGAACTGCTAACACCGGTCACGACGCACACTACCGCAATGGAACTCACGCGATCGATCGTCGAGACCGAGGCGCGGGCCTACCGGGAACACGCTCCGCTGGCCGTCGTCGAGACGGAGAACCTTGAGACGCTGCCCGGCGCGTTCGCGTCGGGCGAGTACGGACGGCGCGACGCCGCCTGGATCGTCCGCTGGTACTACCGGCGCTTCCTCGGCGCGTATCCCGACGACCGGCGACGGGAGGCGGAGGACCGGTTCTGGGACACCGAATTCGAGGACGTCAGGAGCGCCATCGACGACGCAGTGAACGCAGACGACGCCGTGGTTGGTCTCGAGTCGCTGATAGAACTCGACGGGGTCGACGTTTCCGTCGGCTCCGGCTTCCTCCAGTTTATCGATCCCGACGAGTACGTCGTCGTCGGGCCACGGGTGTGGGCGACGCTTCACGCGGCCGGCGACCTCGAGCGATCTTACCCCGACCCGCCGTCGATTTCGGCGTACGAAACGTACCTCGAGCGGTGTCACGAACTCGCCGACCGCTTCGACTGCGATCCGTGGACGCTGTATACGGCGCTGTTCAGACTCGGTGACAACGGCCACCCTGACTCCGCGTGACCACGCTCCGGCCGGCTACCGCCCGCCGAACCGACGTCGGTTCGCCCGCCCGGCCCGGACCCTTTTGAGCCGGCCCGACTAACTGGCGGGTATGACCGCGGACTCCGAACCATCGGAGCGATCCGCCGTCGTCCTCGCGGGAGGTCACTCGACGCGGTTCGGTGAGGCCGACAAGGCCGTCGCCGACCTCGCGGGAACGCCGATGATCCGCCGAGTCGTCGACCGAGTTCGACCTCTCGTCGACGACCTCGTCGTCAACTGCCGGGCCGAACAGGTGTCCACGATCCGGGATGCCCTCAAGTCCGGCACCCACTGGACGGACATCGATCGTGACCAGACGACCTGCTTCGCGGTCGATCCCGTCCCCGACCAGGGCCCACTCGCCGGTATCGCGACGGGGCTTCGCGCGGTCAACGGCGAGTACGCGGCCGCCGTCGCCTGTGACATGCCGTTCGTCGATCCGGGTTTTCTCGAGTCCCTGTTCGACCGCGCGATCGGCCACGACGCCGCCGTCGTACGCGTAGACGAGTGGTACCAGACGACACAGGCGGTCTATCGGACCGACGCGACGGCCGAGGCCTGCGAACGCGCGCTCGAGCGAGGCGACCGACGGATTGTGGAGGTGCTCGCCGACCTCGACTGTGTCGTCCTCGAGGAATCGGAGATGCGTGAGCACGCGATCCTCGAAACGTTCGAGAACGTCAACACCCGTGAGGAACTCGAGGCGGCGGCTGAACGGCTCGATGCCGATCGCGCGCCGCACTAATCCCTCGGTCGTCCGGTCGTCACCCTCGCTCGAGCACGTCGACGACCGGCTCGTCGGCGATCATCCGCGCGAGGACCACCCGCGAGACGCGCGGCGCCAACTCGATCACTGCCGTCCCGATCTCGCGAGCCACCTCCGCAGCCGCGGCGTCGTCGACCTTGTTGAGAACCGGGACGACCGTCGCGTCGTCGGGGACGTCCGCCAGTCCGCCCCGCTCACTCGCGAGGACTCGAGCGACGTCGATCGGCCGGATCGGGTCACCGATCTCGCGTCCGGTGATCGCCGCCACTCGTTCGGGTCGGTGAACCTGATCGGTCGAGAGCGGCGAACCGACCGCGGCGATGCTGGCGATCGGGACGACCGTCTCCGCGGCCCGCGGAAGCTGTGGCTCGTGATCGTCGGGCGCTTTGAGTTCGCGGGTCCGAGCCCCGTCGGCTTTGACGAGGACGAGATCCGCCACTCCGCTCGCTGCGAGGTCGGCGACCACCGATGGCTCGTAGCCGACGTACCGATCCTCGCCTTCCGTATCGGGAACGACGCCGAGAGGCCCCCGGTCGATTTCTGCACCCGTCCGCTCGACGGCCGCGATCGGATCGTCGGTGACGACGACTCGCTCAACCTGTCGGTCGAAGATCGGAATTCTGACGGTTGCAGTGACGACTGTCCGCGCTCCTCGATCGGCGGTTCGTCGTGCGAGCGCGTAGAGTGTCGTTTTCTTCCCACCTGCCCCGACGACAGCGACGAGACCTGACTCGGCCTCGAGCGCCTCGAGAACGTCCATGTTCTCGATACCTTGGCGAGCGACTAATCGGTTTGGTGGTTATCTAGCAGTACTTCCGGGGTTTAGTTTCAGCAGCTGTTTTTCCGCCGTAGAACCCATCTATTGAGAAGATGAAAGGCGGTGGTGCAGAAGGCTTCACAAGGAAGTGGTAGGACGAATTTGATGTGTCCAGCAGCAAAGCCGTCCTACCGGATAATGATACGGTCGCACA
>NZ_WUBV01000002.1:0-46376 GCF_009807105.1 Natrialba sp. INN-245
GATCGTCCTCACTGAGGTGACGGACGATCTCTTTTTCTTGTCCCGCCATTACCCTACCAACTCAAAGCATACCTAAATCTTCTGTGAACCACTATCGCGCCTTTCGTGATGACGAGAGAGCTCCGCTCTCTCGAACCACCCCATCCGTAGCCGAGTCATCGTCACCAGCCTTCTGCCGGTAAATCCGGTCGCTTCGGCGGTGACTCTCTCCACTACGGTAGCGGTCTGCAATGTTTATTGCCCCGTTCACGTCGGCTTGATACTCACCGAGCCAGCAGTCGTCGTTCGAGCATCTGAACGTCGCCTGTCGTGGCCGGTAGCCGTGTTCACCGCACGCGTGGCACGCCTTCGACGTGTTCCGGGGATTCACCGTCTCGACAGGAATCCCCTTCTCGGCGGCTTTGTAGCGAATCTGTGCGTGGAGCTTGGCAAAGCCCCACCCGTGCAACCGCCGATTCATGTACTCGCCGTAGTCCATGTTCTCGCGGATGTACGTCAGGTCTTCCAGCACCAACACTGGGTTCTCGACAAACTCGGCGTACTCGACGACCTCGCTGGTCACACGGTGGAACACATCGTCAATCTGGTCCCACAGCGCGTCACCGTAGGACTCTGCGATTCGCTCACTGCCACGCTTCTGAAGGCGTCTCTTGGCGCTGAAGTAGGTTTTGCGGAGCCGCCGAACGGCTTTGCCGTCGTCGGCCCACAGTCGGGGGCGAACCGGAGAACCGCTCTCGTCGCGGTGACACACCGTGACGAGACTCGCTTCTCCGATGTCCACACCAACCGGCGTCCTGTCGAGCCCGGCGAGACAGGGCTCGTCAGACTCGTCTGGCGGCGTCCGCTCGTCGGCGGACGCCTCAGATTTGTCCTCCACGTCGCGGGTAGCGGTGACGTGGAGATACCACGCCCCGTCCCGCTCAAACAGCCGACTTTCACCCATCTCGGCGTCGTCTGCGTCTAACGCTTCGAGCCAATCCCGCTGGTCGGGATTGGCGCATGCCGGTATCCAGAGGTGGTAATCCTCGTGGTGCGGGATTTTGGCGTACCACTCGATAGCGTTCTGTGGCTGGTGGTCGAGTTGCAGTCCCTCGTTGGTGAACCGCACCGGGTGGTCGTCGTGAAGCTCGCCGGCGTCGTAGCTGTTTCCACAGAGTTGTGGGACGTACTTCTTGAGGGCGTTTTTGGCGTAGCCACTCAGGTCGTACTTGACAACCACGTCGTTGGCCGCTGACTGTGTGTCACAGCCAGCGGCGAAGGCGGCTTGTAGTGCCTGCTGGTAGGCGTCCTGCGTCTCACGAAGCTTCTGACGCTTGTGGACGTTCGGGTCCACAAGCTTCAGTTCAAGCGTTTTTGTGAGTTCGGTCACGCTTCGGCCTCCTTGTGTCGTCGCCAGATTACATCTGGCGGGCTGCCAGAACTCATGAGTTCTGACAACGGTCGATGTAGTTCTCGACAGTTTCGGTGGAGACGTGCCCGGCTGTTCCGGCGTAGTAGCCGCGTGCCCACCGGATTTTCTCGCCGTCGTGGTCGGCATGGCGGTGGTTGTACTTCCGCGAGGAAATGCCCTTGAACCAGTTGGTAAGCAGTGCCGGACTGTGCTTGGGCGGGCTACTGACGAACAGGTGAACGTGGTCGGGCTGAGCAGTCAGGTTTTGAATTTCTAACCCCTTCTCGTCGGCAATTTCGTGGAGGATGGATTCCACACGGTCGGCAACCTCTCCCGTCAGTACCGCGTTGCGGTATTGAGCGGACCCTTGGTCCGCGATATCCGCAGAACCGTCGGTTCTGCGAGACTTCGCGAGCCACACGAGGTGGTAATTGAGGTTGTAGGTTGCGTGCCGTGTGGTCTTCATCCGTGCTACACACTATGATCATGTAATGGCAAATATATTGCGAAATCGGTGGGAAATCCAGCCTTGCAATAGAACTGTGGATTATCACACTATCTGTCTGCTCGACCCCCGCCTGTTCGTTCCTCGGTTCCGACAGAGCGTCGGAACAATCGTCACTCACGGGAAGGCGGGGGTATGCGCTCGTATCTCTATCACGTGAACGTCGCGAGGACGACACTCCCGACGACGAGAACCAGATACAGACCGAGAACTGTCCGCGAGGACGGATAGACGTCGAAGCGCCTCTCGAGTCGTCGACGGATTGCTGGAATCGCCACGATGCCAGCCGCGGTCCACGAAACTCCGATAATCCACCCACCGAGGAGCAACGTTCCATAGTGGAAGCCACCGAGTACCAGCAACGACGACCCTCCGAGAAACGTGAGCGTGCCCACGACGTATGCGAGCACGCCCAGCCCCGTGATCCCGCGGTTGGCATCGCGGACGATCTGCCACGACTCTCGCTCGTCGATCTCCTGGCTGTCCGCGACGTCCTCGACCGCCGACAAACGCATCGAGCCACAGTCGTTACACGGTGGATTGTTCCGGTTGTGGACCCGACCGCAGTCCTCGCAGACGAACGAAACGCTCGTCGCACTCTCGACCTCCACTTCCTCAGCGAGACTCACACAGACCTCCTGACCGGTTTCGTATCAGACATCTATACGCACCCACTAGAATTAATGTTTTAACGGAAGATAATAATTTATCGATTCCATCAAATGATAAATCACTCGTCGTTCGACTCTGCTGACTCGAGACAGAACGACAAAACACCCCTCACTCGCTTCGCTCGCTCGCGGTCGAACCACTAGGCCAACGGCGTCCGCTTGACCACTTGCCACGTGCACCTTTTTCCGCTCCGGTTCGTTCCCGCCGGTCACTCACCCCTCGCACAACAATCTGCACCAAAAAGGCCGCTCGCTTCGCTCGCGGCACTTATGCTAGTGGCGTCCGCTCGACCACTTGCCACGTGCACCTTTTTCCGCTCCGGTTCGTTCCCGCCGGTCACTCACCCCTCGCGCAAAAATCTGCACCAAAAAGGCCGCTCGCTTCGCTCGCGGCACTTATGCTAGTGGCGTCCGCTCGACCACTTGCCCGTCGTAACTCGGATACTGTTCGACGATTTCACCCTCCTCGAGATCGCCCTCCTCGATCATCTCCTCTAGGAGCCACCAGGCGACCTCGACGTGGTTCGTCTTGACGGTGTAAAACTCCTCGGGGACACCGAGTTCGGCGAATCGCTCGGGGTCCACAGAGGTCTTCCCGTAGACGAGCGTGCCGTCGTCGGTGACGTCGTCGAACTCTCGACGGACGTTGCGAGCCATGCGTTTGAGTCGGCGGCGGTGTTGGGCTGCGTCTTTGAAGACCGAGGTACAGAAGTAGACGCGCTCGTGATCGCCCATTACCTCGAGGATCTCCTCGCGGGTGCCGCCGACCGCGCTCATGTGGTCCTCTTTGAGTTCGAACCCGTTTTCCTGCATCCGGCGGTAGTTCCCCTGGGACATCTCGAACTCGTTGACGTTACAGAACTCCGCTGCACCCTCGTCTAAGAACTCGAGAAACTCCTCTTCGGCGCGGATACCCGGTATCTCGAAGGCGGGGGTCAGCCCCTCCTCGCGGGCGATATAGAGGATCTCCTCCCACTCGGTGCCGTGGAGCTCTCCCCACTGCTCGAGCGGCGGGTGGAACCGGATCTCGTCGAGGCCGGCCTCCGAGAGCCGGCGCATGTTCTCCCGGCCGCCCGTGATGCCGGTGTAGAGGTGCGTGTGATGGTCCTCACCGAACTCGTCTTTGAGCAGCGAGAGGTAGTGACAGGTCCGGTCCAGCGCCTCCTGGGGCTCGCCACCGGTGATCGAGGTGCCGAGAGCGTCCATCCGGTGAGCCTCGGTGAGGACGTCGTCGTCGGTCTCGACGAGGCGTTCGTTCGCGTAGACGTCGGTGACGTTCTTGCGATTCTCGCCGAGCGGGCAGTAAAAGCAGTCGCGCTGGTCGCAGTAGCCGTAGACGAACAGAACCATCTTCCCGCCTTTCGCACACTGCTCACAGCCCCTGGAGATCATTCGAGCAGACGTAGCCGGCCAAGCCTCAAAAGCCGTGCGAAACGAGGATGGCCATCCGTTTGGACCGATCGGTCGATCAGGCAAAACCGATCGACCGCGGCATCGACTTTCGGTCTCCAGAAGACGGAAATACCGTCGAGTGCAACCACGAACCGATGCTGCTGGTCCTCTGTGTCGACCTCGACGACGACCTCGGCCGGAAGACCGGCTTCTCGACCCCGGTTATCGGTCGCGAACCGGTCAAGGAGGCCGCGGTCGCGCTCGCGACCGCCGACCCCGAGGACTCCGACGTCAACGTCATCTTCCAGGGCTTGCACGTCTACGACGACCTCTCGGCCCGCGACGAGAGCGTCGAGGTCGCGGTCGTCACCGGCAACGAGGAAGACGACGTCAGCGCCAACCGCGAGGTCGGCGACGAGGTCGACACCGTCCTCGCGAGCCTCTCGACCAGCGAGGACGTCACTGCGCTGGTTATCACCGACGGCGCACAGGACGAGTCCGTCATCCCGATCATCAGATCGCGGGTTCCGATCGACGGCGTCCGCCGGGTCGTCGTCCGGCAGGCCCAGAATCTCGAGTCGATGTACTACACGATCAAGCAGGTACTCGACGACCCCGAAACCCGCGGGACGGTGCTCATTCCGCTCGGCATCTTGCTGTTGATCTACCCGCTCGCGCTGATCGGGAGCGCACTCGAGATGCCCGGCTTCGTTCTGGGGACGACCTCCGCGTTGCTCGGGCTCTATCTCATCTCTCGAGGACTCGGACTGGGCAACCGCCTCGATACCGCCGTCGAGCGCGGCCGACGGCTGCTGTACGCCGGCCGGACGACCCTGCTCGCGTACGTCGTCGCCGCCGCGCTGGTCGTCCTCGGCGGCGTCCACGGGCTGAACGAACTCGAGGCCGTCCGAGAGACGACGACCGGCGACGTCGGCGCACTCGCCGTGGCGGCCGCGATCGTCTACGGCTCGGTCCAGTGGGTCGCCGCAGCCGGCGTGACGACGAGCCTCGGGCAGATCACCGACGAGTACATCGCCGATACCCTCGAGTGGCGCTATCTCAACGCCCCGTTTTACGTGCTCTCGATGGCGATCGTCCTCCACGCGGTGAGCGCTTTCTTCCTCGATCGTGTCGACGTCACCTACCTCGCGACGGCGCTGACCGCCGGGACGTTACTCGGGATCGTGAGCACGCTGACGTTCGCCGTCGTCGAATCCCGGTTCTCGGAGCCGGAGAACCGTGAAGCGCGTCCGTCCGAGAGCGCGTAGCGTCTATCGCTCGCGTTCGACGACGAACTCCGCCAGGTCGAGGAGATACGATCTCGTCTCGGGGTCAGCGACATCGACTCGTTCGAGCGCGTCGATGGCTCGGTCGGCTTCGGTTCGGGCACGCCGGTTCGCTTCCTCGGGCGTGAGGTCGGTTACCTGGACGACCGACGGGCGTTTGAGCGCGGCGTCGTGTCCGGTGGGCTTGCCGAGTTCCTCGGGGTCGGCGACCGCGTCGAGCACGTCGTCTCTGATCTGGAAGGCGACCCCGACCCGTTCGGCGTACTCCCCGAGCGCTTCGACGGTGAACGGATCGGAGTCGGCAGCGATCGCACCGAGTTCGGCCGCTGCCCGGAAGAGTGCCCCGGTCTTTCGTCTGGCAAGGGTCATGTACTCCGCCTCGTTCGCCGGTTTGGCGGCGAGTTCGGTCGCCTCGCCGACGCCGAGTTCGACCATTGCCTCGGCGACGACGCGGGTCGCGTCCGGATCAGCAGAAAAGAGCGCGAACGCTTCGCCGAGTAACCCGTCACTGGTGACGATCGCCGGCCCGTGGCCGAACTCGGCCCAGGCGCTTTCCGTTCCTCGCCGGAGCTCCGATCGATCGATGATGTCGTCGATGACCAGCGAGGCGTTGTGGACGAGTTCGATTCCGACACCGAAATCGACCGCGTCTTCAGGGGACCCCCCGACGGTCTCGCAGGCCAGCACGGTAATCATCGGTCGCACGCGTTTTCCCCCCGAGAGGGCCACGTGGCGAACTTCCTCGTTGAGCGTCTCGGGGTCGACTCCGTCGACGACGTCGACGAGACGCTCCTCAATCAGCGCCCGACGGCGCTCCAGAAGTTCCATTGACGGTCTTTAGGAGGGGGTCAAAAAGTAGGTGACGGTTCGTCGAGCCTTACGTTTCGTCGTCGACCTGCTCGAACGTGAACGTCTCGTCGAATGGATCGTCTCCGACGGATCGGTCGGTCGAGTCCGCGGTGTCGCTACCGTCGCTTCTCGCGTCGGCGGGATCGTCGTCCGCCCCGCCGTCGACCTCGCCGTCGTCACCGTTCGGGTTGGCGCCTTCGTCGACGTCGCCGGCATCCGCTCCACCGCCGACCTCGAGCGCAGGGACCGGTTCCTCGTCAACCGTCTCGCCGGTGTCGAACTCCTCGAGGGTGGCCGAGAGATGTCCAGCACGGCCGGCGAGGTCGTCGGCGCTCTGTGAGACTTCGGTGAGTGCGGTCGTCTGTTCCTCGGCGGCCGCGGCGACGGTCTCGCTTTCGGCGCTCGTCTCTTCGGCGATCGCCGCGACGTCGTCGACCATCGCGACGACCTCCTGGGTCAAGTTCGCCTGCTCGTCGCTGGCCTCGGAAATCTCCTGAATCCCGCCGTTCGTTTCGACGGCGTAATCCGCGATCTCTTCGAGTGCGTCAGCGGCCCGTTCGACCGAGTCGGTGTGTTCCATGACTCGGTCGCTGGTCTGCTGGACCTCCTCGGCGGCCCGATCGGTCTGGGATTTGATCCGCTCGAGGCGCCGCTCGATGTCGGCGGCCGCGTTCTTGGTCTCCTCGGCGAGATCCTTGACCTCGCCGGCGACGACCGAAAAGCCCTCACTCGAGTCGGCGGATCGGGAGGCTTCGATGTTGGCGTTCAGCGCCAGCATGTTCGTCTGCTCGGCGACCTCGCCGATGAACTCGAGGAGTTCGTCGATCTGCTCCATCTCGCGTTCGAGTCGGGCGATCTCCTCGACGGCGGCTTCGGATTCGGTCTCGATCTCGGTCATCCCCTCGAGGGCTTCCTGGGCCGCTTCCCGGCCGCGTTCGCCGGTCTCAGCTGTTCGAGCCGCGAGGTCGGCAACCTCGTTCGAGGAGGCGGCGATCTCCTCGGTCGTCGTCGAGAGCCCGTTCATCTCGCGGGTGACCGACTGGAGGTTCTCGTTTTGTCGGTCAGCGCCCTCGGAGATCTCCTGGACCGACTCGGTGACCTGTTCGGAGGCCGATCGGACTTCCTCGCTCGAGGCGGTGACCTGTTCGGAGGCCGTCGCCACCTCGGTCGCGAACGATTTGACCGTCGCCGTCGTTTCCTCGATCTCCGCGATCATCTCGTTGAACTCCGTCGCGATCGACGCCATTGCCTCGCTCTCGCTTTCGGGATCCATTCGGGCAGTCAGATCGCCCTCGGCACACACCTGCATCACCTCACTGTACTCGTCGGCTTTCGTCTCGAGATGTTCGTTCATCGCCTCCGATTCGGCGCGAGCCTGTTCGGCCTCGGTTCGCGCCGACTCGGCCTGGTGGATCTGCATCTTCAGCGACTCGCGCATGCTGTCGAGACCATTGTACAGCCGGCCGATCTCGTCCGTTCGAGACGTCTCGAGGTCGACGTCGAGGTTTCCGGCTTCGATCTCGCCGACCCGGTCGCGAAGTTGGCCGAGAGGGACGACGGTCTGTCGACCGATGACGACGCCGACGACGCCGAGTGCGATCAGACTGGCAAGTACCATCTGGAGGACGTTCGATCTGACGTCGTCTGCGACCCCGTAGGCCTGGTCGGTCGGCACGCTCGTCACCGCGACCCACTGCGTGTCGGGGATCGCGACGTACGCCTGAACGTACTCCTCGCCGTGGACCTGCGTCGCGCGACCGCCGAGTGCAGCGTCGACGGCGTCGTCCTCGAACGAACCGTCCTCGAGTGTGACGCCATCCGCCTGCAACACCTGGGTTCCGTCACCGTCGACGATCGTCGTCGACATCGCCGCTTCCTCCTGGTGGAGTTGATCGACGCGGTGTTCGAGCGTCGTGACGACGACGACGACCCGATCGTCGCGTTCGGTAACCGGACTGGCAAACGCCATCACCTGATCGTCGAGCGTCGACGACTCGTAGGCCTGCTCGGAGTACCAGACCGCTTCACTGAACGGGAACTCCTCGTCGAAATCCGTCTCCGTCCACGGCTCGTCGAGATTCCCGAGGTCCGTCTCCCGGTGTTGTGCGTCGGTGCTCGTGACGACCGTTCCCTCCGCGGTGTCGACGTAGTGTATCGCCCGAACGTCCGCGCTCATCCTGGCTTGCTCTTCGACGAGTTGGCCCTGAATGGCCGGCGGGTTATCCTCCTGGAGCGTCGGTGACGACGACACCGTCCGCGTCTGGATACGCATGTTTTCGATCCAGTCGCCGATCGCATCCGCCTGCAGTTCTGCCGTCGATTCGATCTGTTCGTCCGAATCGGTTCGGACCGTTTCGTCGATCTCGGCGTAGCTCACGGCGCCGACAGCGCCGATAACGAGAACTACCGCCAGAATCGAGATCACGAACTTCACCAGATATCGCCGTCTGATAAACGATGGAACTAGTTTTTCGAACATATTACGTACTCACCCTGTCGATTTCGGTTATACCGCTTCCCGCCGTGTCGTCGAATCGCCAGTACTCGAACGTCGCATCCGTCACGTCTCCGTTCTCGTCGAATCCGAGCGGACTCGAGGCACCCTGATACTCGACGTGCTCGCCGCGAGCCGCGAGATCGATGCCCTCCGCGAGCGTCTCCGGTCCGACCAGTTCGCCCGGCCCCTCGGTGACGATCCGCATGGCGTTGCCGACTGCCGCTCCGTCGTTCTCGCCGGCGAAGGCGTTCGCGAGCAACATGACCGCCGTCGCGTCGTACGCGTGGGCGGTAAACACCCCCGGCTCGGCGTCGTACTGTTCCTCGTACAATTCGGCGAAGACGTCTTCGCCCGGTCCGCCGACGAGCGGTGCGGTTCCACGGATGTGGTTGATCGTGTTCTCGGTCATCTCGTGGAGGGAGCCATCGCGCAACCCGTCCGTCGCCAGAATGTAGATGCCCGGATCATGGTCGATCAGCCCGTCGAACAGCCCCGCGCTCGTCTCGGGATAGCCGATCACGACGACGAGATCGGGATCGTCAGCAGTCACCGCCTCGATCACCTCCTCGTCGTCGGCTCCCCCCTCGTCGAAGGAAACCTGTTCGGTCACCGTCCCGTCGTGATTGCCACGGAACGCGCGGGCGAACGCCCGGCTCAGCTGCCAGCCGTAGTCGTTGTTCACGTACAACGTCGCCGCACGCTGGGCGTTGCGTTCGGTCGCTGCCCGTTCCGCGAGAACGACCGCCTGCAGCGAGTCCGATACTGCGGTTCGGAACAGCAATCCGGCGTCGTTCACCGTCGAAATCGTCGGCGTCGTCGACGCCGGCGAGCAACAGACCGTTCGGTGGGGGACGAGCACCTGCTGGGCGACCTGTAACGTGACGTCCGAGGCCGACGCCCCGTTGACCATCGGGTAGCCGGCGTCGACCAGCCGTGAGGCAGCCTGAACGCCCACCGACGGAGAGGTTTCCGTATCCACCACTTCGTACTCGAGTTCGGGGTCGATCTCGTCTGCGACCTGTTCGATCGGTAACAGTGCACCGTCCTTGATCGGTTCGCCCACCGACCCGAGATCGCCGGTGAGCGGATGCATGACCCCGAGTCTGATCGTCCGGTCGGTCGGACGGGTCTCCACCTCGCTTTCGACGTCGCCCGTCTCCGACCCGGGATCCTCCTCGAGACACCCTGCGAGGCCGCCGACACCAGCGGCGACGCCACCTGAGAGGAGTTCCCGTCGTTTCATTCGATACGGCATACGCGTTTCCTCTCAGTACTGGCGTATAATTATATTGCTACGTTACTAAGTAATTATATGAGAGTATTATAAAAATGCGTGAAACGAGTGACGGAATCCTATGACTGCCCACGTGAACGGTTTCCTCGAGTCGAGGATCGATCGTCGGAGGAGCCGACGGGGCGTTGCCGTTACTGGAACTGCTCGGTCAGCGCCGGAACGACGTCAGAACGACCTTTTTTCCGCTCGGGTTCGCGTCGCTCACCACTCGCGCAAAAAATCTCGACCAAAAAAACCCGCTCACTCACTTCGTTCGCTCTCGGAACGATTACGCGAACTCCGCGGTCAGCGCCGGAACGACGTCGAAGAGGTCGTCGTGGATGGCGTAGTCGGCGATGTCCATGATCGGCGCGTTCGGATCGGTGTTGATGGCGACGATAGTCTCCGAGCCCTTCATCCCAGCGACGTGCTGGACCGCGCCCGAAATCCCGATCGCGATGTAGACGTCCGGCGTGACGACCTTTCCGGACTGACCGACCTGCCGGTTTTTGGGGAGCCAGCCGTTGTCGACGATCGGACGCGACGAGGAGACGGTGGCGTCGAGTGCGTCCGCGAGGTCGTGGATAATCTCGAGATTCGCCTCTTCGTCGATACCGCGGCCGACCGAGACGAGAACGTCCGCGTCGGCGATGTCGACGTCGCCGCCGGCGACCTCCTCGAAGCCGTTGACGGTCGAACCGAGCGCCGCGTCGTCGATCTCGACATCGAACGACCTGATCTCGGCGTCACCGGTCCCCTCCGCGTTCGGCCACTCGGCTCCGCGGATCGTGACGACCGCCGGCCCCTCGAGTTCGACGGTGGTCTCGACTTTGCCGCCGTACATCTCGCGGGTGGCGACGAGCGTCTCGCCGTCGCTCTCGAGGCCGATCGTGTCGGTGACGATGGGGCGCTCGAGGCGTCCGGCGAGGGCAGGGGCGTAGTCGAGGCCGTTGACGCTGTTCGGGACGAGGACGTACTGGGGGTCGATGTCGGCGGCGAGCTGTTCGATCGCCTGGATGTAGATATCGTGGTTGTACTCTTCGCCGTGATCGACGGTGTGGACGACGTCGACGCCGTCGCGGTCGAGCTTTTCGGCGAAGTCGTCGACGGTGCCGCTGATGACGGCGAGGTGGAGGTCGCCGCCGACGTCGTCGGCGAGTTCGCGACCGGCGGTGGCGATCTCGTAGCTGACGTCGCGAAGCTCACCGCGGCGGTGGTCGGCAATCGCGAGGACGCCGGTCATTGTGCCACCCCCTTCTCGCGGAGCAGTGCAGCGAGATCGGCCGCCGTCTGGTCGGCACCACCCTCCCAGACGGTGACGTCGGTCTCGCTTTCGGGTTCGTACATCTCCGTTAACGCGAGCGCGGAGTCGACACCCTCGATGCCGAGGTCGTCGAGCGTCTGCACCTCGAGGGGTTTGCGCTGAGCCTGCCGAATGCCTCGGAGGCTGGCGTAGCGCGGTTCGTTGATACCGGTCTGGATGGTGAGGACGGCGGGGAGGTCGACGTCGGTGAGCTCCTCGACGCCACCCTCGAGTTCGCGGCGAACCGAGGCCGTATCGTCCGCGAAGTCGTGCTCGAGGTGGTTGACCACGGCGGCCCACTGGTAGCCGACGCGGTCAGCGAGGGCGACGCCGGTGGCACCGAAGCTGTCGTCGCCGGTCTGGACGCCCGAGAGGACGAGATCCGGCTGCTCGTCGTCGACGACGGCGGCGAGGAGGTCGGCTTTGGTGCCGGGGTCGAGAAGCCCGACGTCGGCGATGTCGTCGTCCCAGACGCGGAGGGCCCGGTCTGCACCCTTGGCGAGGGCCTGACGGATGGTCTGTTCGGCGTCCTCGGGGCCGATAGTGACCGTGACGACCTCGTCGGCGAGGTCGCCCTCCTTGAGTTGGACGGCCTCCTCGACGGCGTAGTCGTCCCACTCGTTCAGGTCGGCGCCGAGGTACTGGTCGGCGATTGTTGTCCCGTCGATCTCGAACTCGTCTTCGACGGTGGCGACTTCGGAAACCGTAACGAGGATCTTCATCGGTATCACTGCAACCTCCTGGCCGTAAACGTTTTCGAAACCTCGAGTCCCTCGTTTGCCGTTCATTCTCCGATCTGTGGTCGATCAGTTCCGGTGCAACCGTGACCGCCGGTGGGTGTACCGGTGGGTGGGGAGTATCGTCGCCGGTCATACCGTCTGCTGTCCGTATTGACGACAGTCAGTCTCGTGTCCGCCATTCGGATCCATCCGGCACGCTCGAGGCCCGTACCGAGACGGAAACGGTTTAACGACGCCTCCGGTACTACGGGTATGGCAGACTGTCCACTCGCCGACGACTGTCCGAGCTTTTCCGAACGGATCTCCGGAATGGGGTGTAACCACTACGGAGACCGGGGTGGCAAGGAGTGGTGTAACCACTACAGCCAGCCGATCGAGGATCTGAAGACCCAGCCCGTCAAATCCGGCGAGGAGGTCGTCATCGACGTCGTCGACATGCACGAAAGCGGTGCCGGCGTCGGTCGCACCGAGGACGGGTTCATCGTCATGGTCGACGGCGTCCTCCCGGAGGCCAGAGCCCGCGTCGAGATCACCCGCGTCCACAGCAATCACGCTCGCGCAGAAGAACTCGAGATCCTTCCGATGCCCGACGACGAGGACGACGAGGAGACGGACTCCGGTGTCGACGCGGGGGGCGAGACGGACGATGACACCCAGTCGGACCAGCGAGAACAGTTGGGCAGTCGAGAGAACTTCTGGGGCTCCTGAACACCCCCTCGAATCGAGGAATCGTAATCCGCTCGAACAGTCGACGGTGGACAGTCGAACCGACGTGTGGTCGTGACGGTCATCGACGGTGCAACAAGAGGTAAGTGCGTGTTTCGTCTAGTATAACGCGATTAATGGCAGGCGGATCGAACGCCGGACGGCGTCTTCTCGCGGTGATCGCGGTGATCTGTGCCGTCGGTGGGCTCGTACTGGCGGCGAGTGCGATGCCGATGCTCGCGGCGGACTCTCCTGTGAGCGGACTGACGACGGAAGAGGGTGGCATCGACGACCGTCACGGTCCCGACGCAGGCGATGCAGACGGCCAGACCGCACATCCAGATTCCGGCAACGGCCCGGACGCTGGCAGTGCTCACGCTGACTCCGTTTCGGAGACGCCGACTGATGGACCACAAATCGACGGATCGCCTGTGGACGATCGGGATCTCGGTCCGGCCGAGACGGTCGCCGGCGGTATTCTGTACGGACTCGGAACGCTGTTTTCCGCACTCGGCGGTGACGGCGGAGCCGACGATCTAACCGGTGGAGACGAGTCGCTCGAGGACGGTGCCGTCGCCGACACAGACGCCGACAGCGCGGCCGCGGAGTCACCCGACGTCGACACAGACGGGTCCGCCGAGGACCCAACACCCGCCGACAGCGGGATGGGCGGCGAGTTCGGCGAGCTACTGACCGGCGGGGACGAGCCCGACGGGCCAGCCGCGAGCGCGGACGGTGCGGAGTCAACGATCGAAGACGCCGGCGACGAGGCGGTTCCGGCCGACGACGTCGATCCCGACTCGAGCGACGACCTCGCGGCTGGCGACGAGGTCGCCTCGGACGCCGACCGTGAAGATGGCCCGGCGATCGACGACGACGTCACCACAGCGGATGGCGAACACGCAGACGGGCTCGAGCCGGAAATCGAAGACGAAGACGGGCTCGAGTCGGTCGGCGACGACACAGACACCGAGTCCACTGGCGGACTCGAATCTCCCGACGACCTCGAATCCGACGGAGACGCGGGTGACGGCGTCGACTCGAGTGACGCGATCGATTCCGCCGAGACGGTCGATTCGGACGACCCTGACGGGCTCGAGCACGACGGCGACCTCGGCGACGAGGAGCGGAGCGACGGAGACGTCGGTGGTGGAGAACCCGGTGACGTCGACGAGGAGCTGAGCGACGTCGACGCCGAGGATGCTTCCGCTGGGTCGACCGATACCGAGGACGACCTCTCCGCTGCGTCGACCGACGCGACAGACGAGAGGGCGGACACGTCCCTCGACGAGGACTCGGCTGCGGCGGGTGACGCGAGCGGCGACGGCGGCAGTGACGGAGACTCGGCGCTCGAGGACGGAACGCCCGACGTATCGGGAACGGTGCTCCTCCTCGTCGGGCTCGCGTTCGCGGTGGCGATCGTCGGCTATCTCCTCTATCGGTCGGACGATCCGATCGGGACCGTGCTGTCGATTCCCAGTCGGATCGCGTCGTTCGTCGTGGCTGGCGTCGTCGCCTGCTCGCAGGCCCTCGAGCGCGCGATCGCTGCGCTTCGGAGAGTCGGCTCGATCCGGGAGCTTCCGGCGCTCGTGCTCGCGACGATCGGTGGGCTACTCGAGTCGGCGCGGACGCGGACCCGGAACGTGGGATCCTCGATCGGGCTGTTCGACGAGCCGGAGCCCGACGCCGCCGACACTCGGGGGGACGACGAGCACGCGAGCGCTCGAGAACGGATCGAACGCGCCTTCGGGACGGTGATCTCCGCATCGACCTTCTATCGGACGCGAGTCGCGACCGCGACCCCCACCGACGTCGCCCGAAGCGCGAAGCGTGCGGGTGCACCCGCCGGCCCGGTCGAGACGATCACCGACGCGTTCCGCGACGTCGAGTACGGCGAGCGCGATCCCGAACCCTACGTCGATTCGGCCGACGCGGCTCGCGAACGGCTTCGAAACGAACTCGAGTCGACCGGTGACGACACGGCCTCGGAGGACGACGAATGAGTCGGACGCCGTCCCGTCGCGGACTCTCCGTCGCGACGCTCCTCGCAGGTACGTTCCTCGCTGTCGGTCTCGTCTTCGCACTCGACCCGACGGTGGCCACCGAGACCGTACCGGCACTCGAGGCGGTACTCGCGTCGCTCGATCCCGGTCTGATCGTCCTCGTCGCGACCCTGTTGCTCGTGGTGTTCGCTCCGGCGCTCGGTATCGCGGGCAAACTCCGTTCGCGCCCGGTGGACCCACTCGTCGGTTCGGGGGAGCGAACCGCAGCCGACCGATCCGACGGTGAAGCGAACGCTCGCAGTCGGTCACCGGGCAGGCGGGGATGGGACGTCGTCGGCGACTCGTTCGAGCGGGACGTCGAGCGCGCGACCGACTACGACGGCGACCGCGAGGTTCGCTTGGCGGCGCGCAAGGAGGTCGTCGATACGCTCCGGCCGATCGCGACACGGGCGTACGCGAACCGCGCCGGCGTCGCTCGCTCTGCCGCCACGCGAGCGATCGAACGCGGAAGCTGGACCGACGACGACCGCGCGGCGGCGTTTCTCGCGGGCGAATCGGGCCCGTCGACGCCGGTCTGGCTCTGGCTGTTCGATCTCGTCACCGCGACCGACCCCTTCTCTCGGAGCCTCGAGCGGACGATCGACGAGATCGAGTCGCTACAGGCGACGGCGACGATCGATCTCGGAGACGAAGAGCCCACCAGCGAGAACGGAACCGACGAAAACGACAACAGCGACGGGAGCCGAACCGACGGCGACGCTCGCGCCGACCTCGGGGGTGCGCGATGACGCGGACGAGCCGCCGCGCCAGGTGGCAGGGCGCGCTCGTGGTCGCAGCGATCTCGGCGCTTCTGGGTGTCGCAGTCGGCGTCTCCGAACTGTTCTTTCTCGCCGTGGTCGCGCTCGGGTTCGTCCTCGTCGGCCAGTTGAGCGCCGAACCCGACGCCGATCTCCGCGTCGAACGCCACCTCGAGGAGACGCGGGTGCGACCGGGGAAGCCGGTGACGGTGACGCTGTCGGTGACGAACGAGGGCGACCGCGTCGTCTCCGACGTCCGACTCGCGGACGAGCCGCCGGCGGACGTCCCCGTCACGGACGGCTCGCCGGCGTTCGCGACGGCCGTCAGGCCGGAGGAGACGGTCAGTCACGAGTACGAACTGACGCCGCCGCGGGGGGAGTTCTCGTTCGGGCCGGTACGGCACCGGACCCGCTCGCTCGCGGCGACGAGCGTCGCGACCGACGAACGCGACCCCGACGGCGACGCCGAACTCAGCTGTGAGACGCTGCTCGATACCTTCCCCGTCCTGGATCAGACGATCCAGTTCGTCGGTCGGACGCCCACCGACGACGGTGGGAGCGGTATCGAATTCTTCTCGACCCGAGAGTACCGCCGCGGCGATCCGATAAACCGGATCGACTGGCATCGCTTCGCCCGGACCGGTGAACTCGCGACCGTCGAGTACCGCGAGGAGCGGGCGGTGACGGTCGTCTTCGTCGTCGACGACCGCGACGGCGTCCACCGCAAACCACTCGAGGGCGGTCCCGACTCGTACGACCTCACGCTGTACGCCGCCTCGCGAGGCGTCGTCGCCTCCCTCGAGGACGGAAACCGAACCGGCGTGGCGACCCTCTCGGGGCGAACCTGGATCGAACCGTCGGCCGAGACCGACGTCCGGACGCGGATGGACGACGAACTCGGCGACGCGACTGCCGACCGGCCGGTCACCGACGGGGGATCGCCGGGCGCGTCGCTCGCGGCCGACCTCGAGCGCCGGCTCCCGCGCCGAGCACAGGTCGTCCTCTGTACGCCGCTTTCGGACGCCGGGGCGGTGGATCTGGTCGAGACGTTGCGAAGCCGCGGACGCGACGTCACGGTCGTCACGCCGGATCTGACGACCGGCGTCGCGTCGGCGTCGATTCCGACGGGTGCGCGGATCGCCGGCCTCCGGCGGACGAACCGGATCGACGCCCTCCGGGGCGTCGGCGCGACGGTCGTCGACTGGCACCTCGAGGATCCGATCTCGGTCGACCTCGCGCGGGCGTTTCGCGGCTCGCGATCCGGCCGGTCCTCGCCGGCGCGTCGGTCCTCGGGGACAGGGACAGCGGCGACGCCGGGAGCCGACACAGCGGACCCCGACCGGTCGGCGACCAGCGAACCGGACGGTCGACGAACGGTAACTGGAGGTGCCAGCAGATGAGACAGGGGATCTCGGATGTCGGCAGCTCGGCGTTCTCGTCGGCGTTCGTCGAGGTTCGCCGGGCGTTATCTCGGCCGACGGCGAGCGACGTCGCGACGATCGGCTGTACGCTTCTGGTCGCCGTCGTCGTCGGCTCGGCGCTCGTCGGCGTCGGTCTCGCACTGTTCGCGACGGTCGCGGGACTCGCCGCCGCGTTGGCGACGGTCCTGCTCGCGAGCGACCGGCCCCTCGTTCGGGCGGTCGGGGGGGCCGTCGCGATTCCCACGGCGCTCGTCGTCGTTCTACCGGCCGTCCTCGCCGCGGCGCTGGTCGCCTCGAGCAGCGCCGGACGCTTTGCCGGCGTCACCGTCTGGGCGCTCGTCGTCGCGGGGCTGTCATCCGGGCTCGTCTCCTGGAAACGGCTCGGAGACGGCGGTGCCGCACGCGGCGCGACGGGATCGATGCTCGCCGCGATGGGCGTGATCGCCCTCGTCGTCGTCAGGATCCTCCCCGAATCGACGGTCCGGGAGCGGGCAGGCGCGGCCGCCTCGGACCTCGTGGGGACGCTCTGGAGCGTCTTCGTCGTCGCCGACGGCTCGTGGGCGATCGTCTCGTTCGCCGTCCTCCTGTTCGCGACCGCCTTCGCCGTGAGCCGCGCGATTGCCGCTGTCCCCTTCGAACGGCTCGTCCCGCCGGACCGCGAGCCTCGCCTCTCGGCGGTCACCGACGCGATCCAGCGTGCGTGTTCGTACGGCCTGCGGTTCGCCGTCCTCCTCGCGCTCCTCGCGTTCGTCGCACCGGCGGTCAGCGACCGCCTCGAGGAGATTCCGACGACGCCGCTCGAGGTCGCGACCCAGCTTCCGTGGTCGATCGGATACGTTCCTGCACTGATCGTGACCGCACCCGGACTTCGACTCCTGTTCGTCTCGGGTCTCGTCGCTGGCGTCGCGCTCGTCGTCCTCGAGTGGACGCGCCGGACCCTGCGTCACAACGCCGCGCTGGCGTTCACGCGCATCGTCGCCCCCGGCGTCGGCGCGGCGTTGATCGCCGTCGTCGCCGCCGTCGCGCTCTCGGCGCTTGCGCCCGGTCTCGACCCCGCGGCGGCACTCGAGGGGAGCGCCCCGCCGTCGGTCGTAGAACTGGTCGAGTCGTTGCCGCCGTTCGCGCTCGCGGCGTCGATCCTCGTGGTCGCGTTGAGCGTTCTCTCGCTGGTGCTCTACAGCGTGACGCTCCTGCGTTCGCTCAGAATCCTCCCGGGGCGGGCGATCGGCGGCGCGCTCGCGGCTGGCTCGATCTTCCTCCTCGCGGTTGGGCTCGCCGTCGTCGGCCGAGCGGAACTCGCGATCGTGACCGGTGCCGGCGCGTTCGTCCTCTGGGACGTTGGCGAGTACGCCGACGGCGTTCGGGCCGAACTGGGTCGGGACGCAGAGACGCTGCGCGCCGAACTCGTCCACGTCGGCGGGACCCTGTTGACGGGGGCCGTCGTCGCGGGCGCGACGGTCGTGCTCTACCGCTGGATCGGAACCGACACGCCGGTCTCCGATCCGATCTCGGCGGCGATCGCACTCGTAACCGGCCTGCTCGCGGTCGTGTTCGTGGCGTGGTCGCTTCGAGGCTGACGATCGACTCGAGGTGGGATCGAATTTGCTGATCGTCGGTCGATCGCCGGACGATGGTCCGTGGACGATCGGACGACCGCCGACGGACAGGCGAGGCCGTGGCGATCAGTCACCCATCGACGGCACCGCCACGCCGTTCAGCGCGCTCTCGACGACGGCGTAGGGATCGACGTCGCGGACGTCGGCCTCCGTGGTGAGGACGATCCGGTGGTCGAGCACCGGGTGGACGACCACGTGGACGTCCTCCGGAGCGACGTAGTCACGACCGACGATCGCCGCGCGGGCCCGCGCCGCCTCGAACAGCCGCTGGATGCCCCGCGGGGAGACGCCGACGTCGACGCGCTCGTCCTCACGGGTCGCCCGACAGACGTCGACGACGTACGCCCGGATCTCGGGGTCGACGGTCACCGTCTCCGGCACCGACTGCAGCGCCAGGACGGTCTCGCGGTCGACGATACGGGAAGCTTCGGGCGTCCGGGACTCGCGGCTCGCACGCCGGTCGACCAGTTCGAGTTCGCCGTCGCGGTCGGGATACCCCATCGCGGTCTTGACCATGAAGCGGTCGACCTGAGCCTCCGGCAGGGGGAAGGTCCCCTCCTGCTCGACGGGGTTTTGCGTCGCAATCACGAAAAACGGCTCCGGCAGCGGACGGGTCTCGCCGCCGATCGAGACCTGCTTTTCGCCCATCGCCTCGAGCAAGGCGGCCTGGGTCTTCGGCGGCGCGCGGTTGATCTCGTCGGCGAGGACGACGTTCGCGAAGATCGGGCCGGCCTCGAACTCGAACTGGCCCGCCTGTTCGTCGTAGACGTGCGTTCCCGTGATGTCCGCGGGCAATAGGTCCGGCGTGAACTGGATCCGGCTGAACTCGAGGTCGAGCGCCCGCGCCAGCGTCCGCGCGGTCAGCGTCTTGCCGGTGCCGGGGACGTCCTCGAGTAAGACGTGTCCCTCCCCGACGACGGCCGTCAGGATCGTCTCGAACAGCGTCGGATCGCCGATAACCGCCGTCCGGATCTCCTCGAAGACCGCCCCGCAGACCCGTTCGGCTTCCGTGACGTTCATGACAGCGACCAGTTTCCCGACACCCATATACGGTTTGGCCTGTCCTCGAGAACGCTGATACGGATTGCTGTCCCTGTGTACCGTCGCGCCCGGAATCCGTTCCCCGAGAGCAGCGATACTGACTGACAGTAAACCGTATGAGTATACGGCTCGTGTCCCATCGGGTCGGACCGGAGTCGACCGCGGACGGGTCGCCTCGAGGGGTACGTTCAAGACCCTCCTCGAGCCACCGGTTGATATGTTACGTTCGTTCGACGGAACGGAACCACGGATCGCCGACTCGGCGTACATCGACGAGACAGCGGTCGTCATCGGCGACGTAATCGTCGAAGACGAAGCGAGCATCTGGCCGAACACCACGCTTCGCGGCGATCACGGACCGATCGTCGTCGGGGCGCGCGCGAACGTCCAGGACAACGCGGTGTTACACGAGGACGCCACGCTCGAGACCGGAGCGACGGTCGGCCACAGCGCGATCGTCCACGACGCGACCGTCGCCAAGGGCGCGCTGGTCGGGATGAACGCGGTCGTTCTGGACGGCGCACACGTCGGCGAGAATGCGGTCGTCGCGGCCGGCAGCGTCGTCACCGAGGGAACCGAGATTCCGCCCTCGACGCTCGTCGCCGGCACACCTGCCGAGGAGAAAGGCGACGTCGACGATCCGCGTCTCGAGGAGACGGCCGATCGGTACGCCGAACTGGCAAAGCGGCATGCCCGATCCGCCGAACGGATCGAGTGAGGCGGATAAGCGTCATCGATTCGGAGGGAACCGGACAACTGCGGCTTTCCATCGTTCCGGTTCAGCGTTCCGCGGATGATTCCTCTCGTCGTTTCGCGGATGATTCCTCTCGTCGTTTCGCGGGTATGCTCTCCGATCCGCTCGCGCCGGCGATCACCCTCGAGAGGCGACGCCGCCACTCGCGTTGTTGCTCGAGTTCCGCTTCGACCGTCTCGAGGCGGTTTTCGAGGGCCTCGATCGTGCGTCGAAGGTCGTCCGAAGAGCTGTCAGCGGGGTCGACGCCGGCAGGGTCGGTTCGGGGATCGACTCCCCCGTCGGGTGCGGGGGACAACTCCGAGCGCACCTCGTCGACGTCGATGCGCATCTCCTCGAGGACGTATCGCGCCGTCTGTTCCTCACCCAGGCGCTCCTCGAGGGCCCCGATGGCCGTCTCGAGGCTGTGTATTCGGGATCTAACCCGTGCGACCCGCGGATCGGTGCGAGCGTCGGGCCGAGTGTCGTCCACCGACTCTCGAGGGATCGAACCGGTTCGTGATTCGCGTCTCGACTCGAGTTCCGCCACAAGCGCGTCGATCGGGGGTTTCGGCCAGGGCGTCGACTCCGTCGACTCGAGACCGTCCGTCTCGATCTTCCAGTAGTCGACGCCGCGAATGAACTCGTGATCGAGTGCGCCCACGATCGCCGAGGCGGGAACGGCCGTCTCGAACGCGAGTTCGACGAGCGAAACGGACGGATCGGCGTCCGCGAGAGGTGGGTAACTGTCCCGGACGTCGAGGGCGTTTCCCAGTTCGCGAAACAGCCGCCGTTTCCGGTCGTCGTACGCCTCGTCGGAATCGAAGTGGATGCGAGCGTAGTACAGGTGTCTCGTCGGAGCGGCCTCCGTCGACGGTTCACGGTCGATCGCCGCCTCGACGTCTCGGTCCATGATCCACTCCTCACTGACGAAACAGTTCGGGGAGAAAATATATCTTGCTGTCAATTTCGAGGGAGGGAACCGCTCGTCGCCCGACGAGGGAAACCCTGATACGGTCACCGATCCAATCGCTCGCCATGAGCGAATCGTCGTGGACCGACCGGATCGTCGGAGAGCGAATGACGGTCGACCAGGAGTTCTCCTCGCGAATCCAGGGCTCTGAGTTCTCGAATCAGCAGTGGAGCCTGATCATGACCGCCACCGAGTTCGAGATCGAACACCCCGGCGATCCGGAACGGGCTCAGATCGTCGCCAACACCGACAACGTCGATCAGATCATCCCCGAACTCGAGAACGTCGACGCCCGAATGGGCGCGGCTGGAGCCGGCGGCTCCGGATCCGGCTCGTCGAGCGGGCTCATCGACTCCATCAAAGGGTCGCTCGGCCTCGGCGGTGGCGGCGACGATCACGCAGACCAACTGGCAGCGGCCGAACGGCTCACCCAGGAGTACGCCGAGGAGTTACAGTCACACCTCGAGGCGAAGGGACGCTGGGACTCCGTCCGGGAGTCGGTCGTCGACCAGGAGTAACGGCTCGACCGGAGAAACGGTACAAACACGAGGCCGTCATCGGTCGGAAAGTCGGTACCCACGCGAGCAGGCCGCCGTCGCAAGCCACAGCATCTTTACGCGCGCTTCCCGACCGTAGAGGTATGTCCGACGACGTAGAGACGATGACGTTCTCGATCGAATCCGAAGACGACGCCGACGAAGTCACGGTACCAGCGGGTCTCGTCGACCTCGTCGCCGAAGGCGAACAGAGCGACGTCGAGACCGTCGGCGACGTCGTCTTGCTCTCGTTTGCGAGTCGCGCTCACCACCTCGTCCACCACGGCCAGGGTGCCGACGAAGAACTCGAGGCCCAGGAAGAACGCGTGATGGACCTCTTCGAGGAGCGCTTCGGCGTCACGTTCGGCGAAGCGACCGGTCACCAGCACTGATCACGGTCCCCTCGATCCTCGAGTCGCGACGCGAGTCCGATAGCGAACCTGTTAGCTAGCGACGGGGACCGATCCTTGCGGAGCGCCGTCCGCACTGTCGCCCTCGCCGCCCGCATTCTCCTCACTACCGGCAGCGGCCTCGTCTGAATCGACTCCGTTATCGACAGCGCTGTCGTCCGAATCCGCATCGTCGCCGACAGCGGCATCGCTCGCAGCAGTCCCATCGTTCATCTCGAGACCGTCGCCACTCGCGTCGGGCCCGTTACCGGTGACGGTATCCTGTTCGGATTCGCCACCCGGATCGGGCCCGGTTTCGCCGTCACCGGTGGGATCCTCTTCGAACGGCCCGTCGTCGGTCGCCTCGTCCGTTTCCGGCGCGTCCGCCGAAACGGTCGTCGAGAGTTCGCTGTCGCCGATCGCGACCGAGTGTGTCGACTCGCCTTCGGGAAGCGTCGGCGTGAACGTCACGTCCGTCGACTCGCCGCCCTCGAGTTGGACGGTCTGATCCGCGATCGTCTGTCCGTCGACGGTGTAGGTCGCCGTCTCCGTTCCCCCGAGGTCGCCGTCGTTAGCGATCGTCGCGACGACCTCCACCTCCTGACCCGCTTCTCCGGTGTCGGGCGCGAACAGATCGGTGACGACGAACTCGGCTGGAGCGTCGATCGTTACGATCGTCTCGGCGGTCTCGTTCTCGCTCGAGACGACAGCCGTGTACTCGCCGGACTCGACGCCCTCCGTCTCGTACTCGAGGTCGACCGTCGTCGTCTCGTCGGGTCCGAGATCGACAGTCGCGGCGTCGACGACGTCGTCGTCGATCGACAGTTCGATCTCCTGGGTGCCGTCCGCGTCGCCAGCGTTTTCGATCGCCGCGACGATCTCGAGTGTCTCACCCACCTCGACGGGCGAGTTCGTCTCGAGGATCGAAACGGCGAAGAACGGTGCGCCGGGATCGATCTCGCCGGCAGTCTCCGTTTCGGCGGTGGGCCACTCGTCCTCGTCGTAATCGTAGCGGTCCATGCCGGCCCGCCAGACGAGCCGTTCGTCGTCGTCTTCTGGTGTCCACTCGACGGTGAACTCACCGCCGTCGGCCGAGAGTTCGTCGATCGGCTCGTCCTCGGTCGTCCCCTCGAGGAACTCGCTGTCGACGAACAGTTCGGCGTCGTTCGGGTTCTCGTAGGAGAACGTCACGTCGATCCCATCCTCCGTGGGAGCTGTCTCGGCGACGTCGAGATCGGGCACCTCGGGTCGGACCTCCTCGAGACAGTCCGCAGCGTCCGGATTCGGATGGTCGATCTCGCCGGGAATCGCCGCCGGCGAACTGATCCCGGTGATGGCCGCACCGAACTCACCCGGCGGTACCTCGACCGTCGCCCCCTCATCCGTTTCGAGAATGTCGAACTCCTCGCCGATTTCGAAGACGATCGTTCCCTCGAGAGGTGCCTCGACGTCGTCACCGACGGTGATCGCGTACTCGCCCATCGTGTTGCCAAAGCCACTCGACTCGTAGAAACTGGTCGCAACGATGACCGTCTCGCCGTCCTCGAAGGTGCCGGTTATCTCCGCGCGCTGGCAGTCGACGAACTCGACGTCGTACTCGGGCGGCACGTCCACGACGGAGTACTCGATCGTCTCGCTCTCGAGAACCGGCGCGTCGTCTAGGTCGAGGGTCTCGAGAGTCGTCGGCCGATCCTCGGCAGAGAACGTTTCGAAGGCATCGTTACCGACCGATTCCTGGCTCGCGTCGTCGCCGCCGTTCGCCGATTCATCGCCACCGTCGTCGACGTCCTCCAGCGACACGATCGACACCTCGACCGTCTCGTCGTCCTCGAGTGGCGGATCGATCCCGATGCTCTCGTTCTCGACCGTCTCGCCGGCGTCGAACGGGACGCTCTCGCCCCGTTGCTCGCCGTCTTCGTCGGTGACGACGATGGCGAATCGGACGTCGGCGCTCACCTCCTCGACGACGACCGACTCGCCGTCACCCTCCTGGTCGCTCACCACCAGAGTCGCGTCGGGATCGTCCGGCGGCGCGTCGACGATCGTGTACTCGATCGACTCGTTCGCCAGCTCGTCGTCGTCCGCGAGCGCCCGCACGGAAACGTCGACGGTCGTGTTCTCCTCGATCGGCGGTTCGAGATCGAGTTCGAGCGAGTCGACGGCGTCACCCGCCTCGAAGGGGTCGCTGTCGGCCCGTTCGCCGTCGTACTCGGCCGTGACGACGTAGTCGACCGACGCGTTCGCCTCGTCGACGACAAGCGTCTCGCCGTCACCCTCCTGGTCGCTCACCACCAGAGTCGCCTCGGGCTCCGTCGGCTCTTCTATCGTCACGAACGCCGCGTCGAGCACCGGTCCACCGCCGTCGGCGACGTACGGCTCGTCTTCCTCGCCGTCGGTCTCGGCGTACTGGAACGTCTCGTCGCCCGTCGTATCGTGGTGGACGACCGCCACCAGCGGTCCGCTCTCGGTCAGCGGATCGTCGAGGGCAATTTCGAGATCCTCGTGTTCGCCGGACTCGAGATAGTCCGAGACCCCGACGACACCCTCGGGATCCGCGCCGACGTCCATCCCGTCGTAGACCGCGACGAATCCACCCTCGGAGAGATCGACGGCGTCGACGACGACTGTCTCGCCGTCTGACTCCTGGTCGGAGAACGTGATCGTCGCCGTTCCCACGAGTTCGTCGATCTCTTCGATCTTCTGGACGACCTCGACCTCGACGAACTGGACGAGTTGGGCTTCGTCGTCGGTATCCTCGGCCACCGCGTAGGCGGTCGCGTCGGCTGCGGTCTCCTGTGTCAACACCTGCAGTTGCGTGACGCTGATCCGCTGGTACTGGATCGCGCGAGCAGTCTCCTGGGCCGCGCTCTGTGCGCCGATCTGGATCTGTGTGATCGTCGCCTCCTGGTGCTGGACGAGCGCGCCGCTCGAGGCGCCGGTGGCGAGGCGTTGAACCTGCGTGACGTCGACGACCTGCTTCTGGAGCACCGCTCCCTGGCCGGCCCCGCGGGCGGCCGCCTGGATCTGTTCGACCTCAACGATCTGGTACTGGATCGCCGACTCGACCGCTCCCTTCGAGGCCCCGGTCGCCGCGTACTGGATCTGGGTGATTGACACCTCCTGGCGCTGGACGAGCGTCCCCTGTGCGGCGCCGTCGGCGGCGGCCTGGATCTGTTCGACGGTCGCCTCCTGGCTCCCCTCGATCGATCCCTTCGCCGCGCCGAAGGAGGCCTCCTGGATCATCGTAATCGAGATCCGCTGAACCTGCTCGATTCGAACCGACTGGGCCTGTTTCAGCGCCCCCTTACCGGCCCCGCGTGCGGCGAACTGGGTCTGTTCGACCGTCACCTCCTGTTTCTGGACGAGCGCCCCCTTCGCCGCCCCCGTGGCCGCCTTCTGGACCTGCTTGATGTCGACCCGCTGGTGCTGTTCGACCTCGAGATTGAGTTCCTGCTCGAGGACCTCCTCGCTTGCCCCCTCGAGTGCGCCCCCGGCCGCCCCGGCCGCGGCATGTTGGACGTGCTCGAGGGTCACCTGCTGGCGCTGCTCGACGGTGATCCGCTGGTACTGATCGAGAACGCCGTACGCCGCACCCTGGGCGGCCTCCTGAATCTTCGGTTTCCGGTCGATTTCCTTCTCGCCGGCCTCGCTTGCGGCACCCGCCGCGGCACCGAACGTCGCGACCTGGACCTGTTCGACGGTGACGCGCTGTTCCTGTGCGAGCGCGCCGTGGGCACCGCCCCAGGCCGCACTCTGCAACTGGCTCGCCTCGACGGTCTGGTGCTGGGAGAGCGCACCGCCGGCCGCACCACCGACCGCGGACTGGACCTGCTCCACCTCGACCGCCTGGGCCTGCATCAACGAACCGTGGACCGCGCCCGCGGTCGCCTGCTGCACCTGTTCGACGTCGGCTTCCTGATACTGGGCGACGGCGTCGGTCGCGCCCTCGAGGGCCGCCGTTCGTTGCTCCTGGCTCACCTCGACGCCCTGTGACTGGGCGAGTTCGATCCCGTCGTCGACGCCCTCGGCGACGGCGTCCTCGTGTTCTTGACTGATCGACAGACCGCTCGCCGACACCGGCGTCTCCATCGAGAGCGGTCGAACGTCGCCGGTCTGTGAACCGTCTGCTCTGATGCCATCAGCCGGAGCACTCGAGGCGACCGGTTCGTTCCCCGAACTGCCCGCCGTGGTCGACTCGAGGTCGACGTCTCCCGCCGGCGACGCACCCTCTACCGTGGTGCCCCCCTCGAGAAGACCTCCGAGGCCGCCGCCGAGCAACGGCAGGGCGACGACGCTCGTGGTCATCAGAATCGCAACCGCGACGACGGCGGGCCCCGAACGACGACCCATCTACGCCACCTCCGGGCGACCGGCGAACCCCGGAGCGTCAGGATGGACAAGCAGCCACTCTCTCGCTCCGAGACCACGAGTCCAGCCGCCCGCACCGGCGGTGTCACCCGGTCGAGTCACTCCCGTCGATCGATTCCCCCTCGGTTCGAACCGCACGCTTGCGAAGTACATCCGTCCCACGTGAACGAACCGAATCCGACCATAAACGCCTCGGTCGTTCCAGTTGCTCGCATGAGACAATCGTCCGTTACTCCTCGCCGTCGAGAGCAACACCCAGTCGTCGACGTCTCGAGTATTCTGGACCGCTTCGGTGAACACGTCAGTTTACGCGACCGTCACCGGCACCGAGAGGAACCCGCGGTTTCGAACGGTTATCGCTCGAGCGGGACGACTACAGACCACACGTCGTAAACCAAAATTTTAATTCTGGTTTACGAGAGAGTGGAGGTATGGAAACCCACCGAGAGTCGGTCGATCCTGTCGCCGACGACGTGATCAAATCGTTCGCTCGAGCCGCGGTGCTCGCGGCGTTGCTGGGGGCGACCGCGTTCGTCTCCATTCCGATTCCGTTCTCACCGGTCCCGGTTACGCTTCAGACCCTGTTCGTCTTCCTGGCGGGACTGTACCTGGGGCCCGTCTGGGGAACCGTTTCGATCCTGCTCTATCTCGCCGCGGGAGCGATCGGTCTCCCCGTCTTCTCCGGAATGACTGGCGGGCTCGGCGTTCTGGTCGGCGAAACGGGCGGCTACCTCTGGGCGTACGCGATCGCGGCGGGCGTGGTCGGTCTCATAGTTCATCGGGGGAGGGAGCTCCGCGACCCGGCCGAGGAACCACTCCCGATCCTCGTCGGGAGTCTGGTCGTCGCCACGTTGCTCATCTACGCGATCGGAACCGGCTACATGGCCTGGCTGCTCGAACTCGAACTCGGAGAAGCCATCGCCATCGGCGTCCTCCCGTTCATTCCCGGCGGAGTGTTCAAGCTCGTCGCCGCGATCGCTATCGTCAAGAGCAAACGGATCACACAGATCCGATAGCCCTGCCGATGATCGAGTTTCGTTCCGTCTCGTACGCCTTCGAGGACGTTCCGGTTCTCGAGGAGCTGTCGCTGTCGATCGGCGACGGCGAGTTCGTCGTCCTCGCCGGTGCCAACGGGAGCGGGAAGACGACCCTCATGCGCCACTGCAACGGGCTGCTCTCGCCCGACGAGGGAACGGTTCTCGTCGACGACCGTCCAGTCTGTGACGACCTGATCGCCGCCCGCTCGAGCGTCGGAATGGTCTTTCAACATCCCCGCGATCAGTTCGTCGCCGCCACCGTCGGGGCCGACGTCGCCTTCGGTCCGGAGAACCTCGGACTCCCGCGCGAGGAGATCGACCACCGGGTCGACGCCGCACTCAAGGCCGTGAACATGACCGGACGGGCCGACGACCGGATCGACGCGCTCTCGGGCGGCGAGCAGGCCCGCGTCGCGATCGCCGGCGCGCTCGCGATGGAGCCGACCCACCTCGTTCTCGACGAGCCGTTCACCGGACTCGACGATCCCGCCCGTCGGTCGGTACTCTCCCGCCTCGAGTCGCTGTCGGCCGACGGCACCGGCGTCGTCCTCGCCACACACGACCTTCGGGACGTTCTCTCCCTCGCGGATCGTGTGATCGCGATGGACGACGGTCGACTCGTCGCCGACGATCCGCCAGAGCGGGCGCGTGACCGACTCGAGAACGTCGCGGTTCGTGTCCCCTGATGCTCACCTACGAACCGGCCGAGACGATCGCCCACCGGCTCGATCCACGGTCGAAGCTGGCGGTCCAGATCGGCTTCGCCGCCACCGCGCTTGCACACACGAGTCCGCGGGCGCTGATCGCACTCACTGTCGTCGCCGGAATCGTCCTCGCCGCGACGCAGGTGCCGCCACTCGAGACGCTCTACGCCTACCGGTTCGCGCTCGTCATCCTGGCGATCGCGCCACTGGTCGCCGCGGCGACGCTCGGCCCACCCTGGATCGACGTCGAGCGTGGAAGTACCTCCGCGCGCGCAAGTTACCGCGTCCTCCTCATCTTGCTCGTCAGCGCGGCGTACGTCAGATCGACGCCCGTTCGTCACTCGCGAGCCGCGATACAGCGAACGATCCCCGGAAAACCGGGACAGGTACTCGGCGTCGGCGTCGCACTCGTCTTCAGGTTCCTCCCCGTCCTCCGGGGAGACCTCCAGACCATTCGCGAGGCGATGGCGGCCCGACTCGGAACCGAGCGCAACGCAGCCGAACGCATCCACCTCGTCGGCGTGCTGGCGCTGACGCGGGCGTTCGACCGGGCCGACCGCCTCAGCCTCGCCCTCCAGGCGCGGTGTTTCGCCTGGAACCCAACCCTCCCGCCGCTCTCGTTCTCGAGAGACGATCTCCCCGCCTTCGGCGTCGCAGTCGCCTTGCTCCTGTCGGCGTTCCTGTAGCGGCCACGCACCGTTCGTCGGATTCGAAACGAGGGGGCGACGGCCGACGGCTCGAGGCGACCATCCACGGCGTTAGTCACGGGACGAAGCCGACAGCGTGGCCGACGGGTACGCGTCGGGATCGATCCCGTCGGCCCCTTCGCAGGGAACGTCCAATGTGGCACCCGCACCGACGACGGCCCCGTCACCGATCGGCAACCAGATCGCAGTTGGGCTCGAGGTTCGTCCGCCGGCCGATCGTGACGTCACCGTTTAGCACGCAGCCGCGGCTCAGTCTCGCCCGTGGTCGAAGATCCACCGCACCTCGCAGCAAACACCCTTTGGAGATTCGAGCCGTCGACGCGATCGAGAACGACATCGGGTCCGAGATCCGACCGACGAGTTCGCACGCTACGGGCGGGTATCCGAGGATCGAAAGCGAACGATCCAGGACGGTAGCGAGGGTCACTGTACTCCACCGTCGACCTCACTCGACAGATAGCTCATCGACTGGCGGTGAACACTCGCCGAATCCGACCGGTTACAGGGACGGAGCACTCGAGACTGACGCGCGGTCGACGGCAAATAAGCCACCCCTATGCCGGCTCTGTGAACGAACCTCGGAGAAAGTGGGATCGAGAGGGGGGGAACAGATCCCTCGGTGACTGCTTCCCCGGCCGCGGGCGATTCTGGGGGGAGGGGAATGGCACACGGCTGGGGAACTGCCTCCAGACGAACCGTCTGGATGGGCGGTTAGTTATTAATGACCATTACTAATAACGTTTTTGGAGCGGACGGTTATTGGTGGGATACTACACAATGTCCGTGACTACGGTCTCCGACAGGCCGGACGAGCCAGTCTCGAGCCACCGACCTCCCGTGATTGGCTCCTATCGACTACCACTCGGCTCGAGTACGTCTAATTCGAATCCGAACTCAGTGTGCAGTGCTCTGGATGTGGTTTCGTCGCAAAAGGCAAGCCGGTGGAGGGATTGTGAACGACGCCGAGATGCTCGCTTCGCTGCGCGCCTCGTCTATTTCAAATCCTCCAGAACGTATTTTCGGCGAGCAGATTTGCGATCCGAAGCGTGAGCCGGTGGAGGGATTGTGAACCACGGTCGGAGCGACGCTCCTCCCTGGTTCAAATCCTCCACAGCTTGCTTTGCTCCTCACGAATGTTCGTCGCAAAAGGCAAGCCGGTGGAGGGATTTGAACCCTCGACCTAATCCTTACGAAGGATTCGCTCTGCCAGTCTGAGCTACACCGGCGCGCACCCACACCCCGGTTGGGATGTGGAGCGAGTGTACTCATTCATACGCTCGATACCGGGCATAAGGGTTGCGAATCGTTCCGATCGTGAGAGGAGTTGTGCGGTCTCCGCAGACGGCTCGTTCGGATTCGGAAAGACAGTTCCTTCGACCTCCCAGACAACCAGTGTCCGGTCACGCCCGCTCGAGGCGGACGTCGAGACAGACGTTGAGTTCGTGAGGGGCGTACGAGCGGACGGTTCGACGGGTCTCGACAGTGACGTCGTAGGTCGGCTCGGCAGTCTCGCGAATCGCGCGTTCACCCGGTCCGAACGGGTCGTCTTCGTGCTGGATGTCGTAGTAGTGAACGACGCAGTCCTCGCCCGCAATCGTCACGGCCGACTCGAGGAACTCGTCGGCGCTGTGTGGGAGATTCATCACGATTCGGTCGGCCCAGTCCTCGTACTCGGGTGCGACTGCTCGCACGTCGTCGTGGACGGCGGTCACCCGGTCGGCGACGCCGTTTCGATCCGCGTTCTCGCGGAGATACTCGATCGCCTCGCCGTTGACGTCGACCCCGACACACGTCCCACCGCGTTTCGCGAACGGGATCACGAACGGACCGACGCCCGCGAACATGTCGAACGCGTGCTCGCCGTCTGCAACCTGACTGGCGACACGGTGGCGCTCCGTGGCGAGTCGCGGGGAGAAATAGACGGCGGCGAGGTCGAGGGCGAACTCACAGCCGTACTCCCGGTGGACGACCTCGGTGTTCTCGCCGGCGAGTAGCTCCCAGTCGCGAACTCGAGTTTCGCCTTTGACCTTCGAGGCCTTGTTCAACACCGTATCGACGGGGAGATCGGACTCGATGACCGCCGCGGCGATCTCGTCTGCGCGTTCCTCGTCGTCTTCGTCGAGCAACACCGCCCGCCCCAATCGCTCGTAGGACGGATCGAATCCCAGGAGGTCGGCCGGCGTCGTCTGGGTGTCGCGCTCGACGGCGCTCCGGGTGCACACCTCGAGGTCGCCACTCACGGCGTCGGGGTCGACGACGGGGATGTAGAGATCCTCCCCGTCGACGTCGATCTCGTAGTCGTCGTCGATCAGGTCGGCCTCCGCGAGTTCCCGGCGCGTCGTCTCACCCTGCTCGCGGGACACGCGCACGAACGGGACGTCCATACACGTACTCGCCGACGGGGTGTCGTAACGCTGGCGTTTTCGTCGGCCCGCAGCGATGGTAGGCACGAACGTACGACGTTTCGACCGCATTCATCGAGGGTCGAAGCGCTTTCGGCGTTCCGGTGAGAGCGATCGGTATGGGCGTTCGAATGCGGCTGACGACCGTCGAGACGGTCCACGACGAGGGGTCGTGGCTGTTCACGGTTCGCGACCGCCACGGCACACTCGAAGAGATACTCCTCGTCCCCTGCGAGGACGGCGTCGAAGCGTGGATCAACCGCTGTACGCACGAGTCTCAGCGCTTCGACACCGGCAACGGGGCCGCAATGCGAGAGGGGCAAATCATCTGTCCGAAACACGGCTCGATGTTCGACTCCTGTAGCGGCTACTGCGACAACGGCGAGGCCGCAGAGACGACGCTACCCTCGGTCGACGTGGCGGTCGACGACGGGACGGTCTACCTGACCGACGACGACGTCAACTACCTCCACGACGGAGGCATCGACGAGGACGAGAACGAGGACGAGGACGACGGCCCCGCCTCGACCTCCCACCTCTCGTTTTGAGCGGCTTTATGGCCCTTCACTGACTGGTCGTCGCATGGAACGACGAACCGTCTCGAGTGGAACCGAGTGGGAACCGAGAGTCGGCTACTCGCGGGCCGTCCGTGCCGGGTCGCAGGTCCACGTGGCCGGAACGACCGCAACCGACGAAGACGGGAACGTCGTCGGCGTCGACGATCCGTACCGCCAGACCGAGCGGGCACTCGAGATCGTTCGCGAGGCGCTCGAAGCGGCGGGAGCCACGGTCGATGACGTCGTCAGAACTCGCCTCTACGTGACGAATATCGACCACTGGGAGGAGATCGGGCGAGCACACGGCGAGGTCTTCGGCGAGGTTCGCCCGGCGGCGAGCATGGTCGAGGTCGAACGCCTGATCGATCCCGATCACCTGGTCGAACTCGAGGCGGTCGCGATCGTCGACGATAACGGCGAGTGACGAACGCGCTCGATTCACTCGCATCGAGGTCCGTCGAACGCCGTCTCGAATCGAGTCGACGGCGTTGCGGTCGTCGCTAATGAACCCGTCGTTCACGTCAGAGGATGGGGCGCGACCGACTCGCGCCACGATAAGATGACAGCGGACTGCGTTTCTCACACACCGATTCGTCTCGATGGCTGCGAGTGCTCGAGGCCGGTTCGGACGTCGGCGCTCGCGTGTGTCGTCGACCGGTGGGGGTCCGGTCGTCAGTCGTCGCGTCCGCGAGCTTCGGGGAGGGCGTCCGCCGGCCGACACGGTGTGTGGACGATCGGTGCTCGCAGTCGGTGGCATGACACGAGAGCGGAGACTGACCACGAACGCTCTCGTTCCATCTTGCAGGAACTCACCTGGGCTTTCAGTGTTCCGAGCTGGAACACGAACCGATTCCACGCCCCGGTCGTCCCGGGACGCAGTCGATGTTACGACGCACCGATACTTAAAATTGACTGACCTAGAATATATTTTAGATTAGTCTAATTCAACGGATGGATGCGGTGTCACGAGTGAGTGCTTCCGAGTGAGCGTCGTTCGACCGACGCCCCGATCACCAGACGAACACGTGTTCGTGAGAATCGAAACGACCGGACGACGTGGTCGAACGCTCTATGTGGTCGATAACAGAACGGAGAGGAGAAGAGCCAGTACGTAGAGGGCAATCGCGACGAGGATAATCATCGCACCGGTCGCGATGTCCCACGAGTACGAGAGGAAGATACCCCTGAAGACGGCCGTCTGTCCGAGCAGTACCGACAGGAGGAGGCCGTGATCGAAGCTGTTGGTGAGCACCATCGCGGCCGCGACCGGAATAACGAGCATTCCGGCAACGAGAATCGCACCGAGGACTATCTCGGTGGGTGGTGGCTGGATAGTCCTCGGTGACGGTCGGTCTCAGACGCGTCGGACTAGATGGTCGCGAACGACGCGCTGGCGGTCGAGACAGCACCGGTAGAGTGCAGTGATCGCCGCCAACACCGGATAGGAAACAGAAAGATCGCTGTACAGGAACCCGCCGAGTTCGTGCCTGGACAGTCGACCGGTCCGTCGTCGGTACGATCCCGTTTCGGTGCATCCGGGTTGCGGTCGATCCGCCGCTGTCGGCGATCGTTCGGAACGGTTGTGAATGATCGGTAGTAGTGACCGTGCGTATGTCATCGATAGGACGACATCTCGAGAGCTACCAGATCGGCTCGCCGAGTACGGACCAGATGTAGAGGACGATCGCGACGAGGATGATCATCGCACCGGTTGCGACGTTCCAGTAGTACGAGAGGAAGATCCCGCCGAAGACCGCGACCTGTCCGAGTACTACGGAGAGGACGAGCCCGCGGTTGAAGCCGGTTGTCAGCTGCATCGCCGCGGCAACGGGGATGACGAGCATCCCAGCTACCAGAATCGCGCCGAGGACCTGCATCGCCGCGACGACGACCAGCGCCGTCAGCACGATCAACAGCGTATCGTAGAACCAGACGTTGATCCGTGCGAGCCGTGCGGCCTCGCGATCGAACGTGATGAGCAGGAGCTGTTTGTGTGTGAGCGCGACGGTCACGAGGACGAGCATCGTGAGCGCGACCATGAGCTGGACGTTCTCGAAGGGAACGAACAGAATATCGCCGAAGAGGTAGCTCTCGACGGTCGCGCTGAAGACGACGCCGTAGGAGATCACGGCGATCCCGACGGCGAAGCCGCCGGTGAGCATGATCGCGATCGGGATGTCGGCGTAGCCGTCGGTCTTGACGGCGATATACTGCATTCCGAGTGCAGCGACGGCTGCGGCGACGAGCGCGAACAGGAGGGGATAGTCAAATCGCGGGACGGCCGCACCGACGAACAGACCGATCGCAACGCCGCCGAAGGCCGTATGTGCGAGGGCTTCACCGATAAGTGCCATCTGCCGGTTGACGAGATACGTCCCGACGATCGGTGCGGTGATTCCGATGAGGACTCCGGCGGTGAACCCCCGCTGGAGGAAGCCACTACAGACCAGCCACGTGTTGGTTGCCGAACATGCCGTCCCCCAGAACCGCTCGAACAGGAGTGGGAACACCCAGATAATGAAGCCAGCGAACGCGAGCAAGACGAGCGGGAGCGCGAGGGCAAGCGTGGCTCCCTCCCGTTTCGAGGTAGTGGTCGAGATAGCCATCTCAATCCCCACTGGTGCTCGCCGCCGTTCCAACCGCTCGAGTCGAACTGAACGCTCGATCCAGCGCGTCGCTCTCGAGGAACCGCTCAGTTTCACAGTGTTCGTACAGTTCCCCGTCGAGACAGGCGATCGTATCGGCGTGTTCAGTGACGACGCCGATATCGTGTTCGATCAGGACGATCGTGATACCGTCCTCGTTGAGGTCGTTGAGCAGGTCGTAGAACTGGTCGACCGACTCGGCGTCGACGCCCACGGTAGGCTCGTCGAGTGCAAGTAGATCGGCCTCAGAGGCGAGCGCTCGGGCGATGTACGTCCGCTGTCGCTGGCCACCCGAGAGCCGATTGAGACGCCTGTCGGCAAGATCGGTGATCCCGACTTTCTCCAGTGCGTCGTCGACGATCTCGCGATCCTCGTCGCTCAGCCGACGAATCCCGGCATGGGGATATCGACCCATTGTTACAACCTCGCGGACGGTCACTGGCATCATCGTCCCGGCCTCGGTGGATTGCTGTGAGACGTATCCGAGCCGCGTCCCCTCGGAAAATTTCCTGGCTGGCGTGCCAAACAGCTCGACGCGTCCGGTGTCGGGCGTTTGCAGACCGAGCATGATCTTGAGTAGCGTCGTCTTGCCCGAACCGTTCGGGCCGATCAGTCCGACAAATTCACCCTCCTCGACCGACATCGTGATGTCTTTCAACACCGGCCGATCGTCGTAGGCGAAGGTGACGTGTTCGACGTTGATTGCGTGAGTCATCATAGCGTTGTTCGAGGAGTTAGAATACTATATTCGTCCCTACTATCCAAGTCTTTCGACTTCTCTAATTCAGTCTGCTCTGAGGGCTGTCTCGAGCGTCGGCAGGTTCAGCTCCCGGAAGTGGTCGATGTATCCCCAGTCTGGCTCCATCTCGACGGTGGGATCGACCTCAGGACTGCCGTCGATCTGGGTTTCGATCGGCGAGAGGGGCAGGATCTCCGCATCGACTTCGTCGGCGAGTGAATCTGCAAGTGGGGCGGGTTCGCCGACGTCGTAGAGGACGTGCTCGATGCCGAGGTCCTCGATAAGCGTCTCGACTTCCTCGACGTCCGCCGCCGAGGCAGCGTCGTCGGGAGAGGTTCCGACCGGCGAGTGGATGTTGATGTCGTACCGACGATGCCACCACTGGAAGGAGTCGTGGGTAGCGACGACGATGTCCTCGAGTTCCGCCCGGTCGACGATGTCGTGGATGTCGTCGTTGAGGTCCTCGAGTTCGTCGTTGAACACCGCTGCGTTTGCCTGGTAGTCGTCGGCGTTGTCAGGGTCGATGTCGGCGAGACCGTCGGCGACGTTCAGGACGCCTTCTTGGCACGCGATGGGATCCATCCAGAAGTGTTCGTCGTCGTCTTCCGCCGGGCTATCGAAGAATTCGATCCCTTCCGTCGCTTCGATTACGACGACATCGTCGCGTTCTGCGAGCTGGTCTGCGGCGTCGTCTTGCCAGGCCGCGAAGTCACGGAGGTAGACGAAGCCAGCTGCGCCGTCGAGTTCCTCGACCATCCCGGGCTCGGGCGTCCAGTCGTGGCCGTGCTCGCCGATCGGGACGAGATCGATTGCTTCCATGTGCTCGCCGGCGACCTGGCGGACGAAATCCCAGACGGCAGGCATTGACGCAAAGACGGTGTACTCTTCGTCGGCGTTGCCGTTGCCTCCACTCCCGTCGTCCTGCGTGCCGTTGCCGTTGCCCCCGTTGTCCTGTGGATCGTCTCCGACACAGCCGGCTAACCCGGTTGCGAAGGTGCCCGCGGTGATTGCAGTAAAGTTTCTGCGCGAAACGATACGTGAACCATTTTCGTCTGATTTCATCACTCCCATATTCGGGGAACCCCCATTTGAGTTTTTGGTATCTAATCTATAGATTAGCCTCGCCTAATTCAGCTCGTCCCATTTCCTGACATCGGTTGAACACCGACACGTTGGGCGACCTGGGTCGGAATTGCCACCAAGTTGTCGTCGTCGGGCACGACTTCGACGGTCCCGACCGGCGTCACCGCCTCGAGGGAGAGTTCCGTCCCCGGCTCGAGCCCGTGCTCGAACAGGTACTCACGAACGTCGTGATCGCGGTCGGGGACCCGTTCGACAACGACGGTCTCGCCGACGTCGTACGCGGTCAGTGGGGTGTACGATCGTTCGTCGGCGACGGTCAGATCTGCATCCGGGATCGGATCCCCGTGAGGATCGGTAACCGGATCGTCGAGAAAGTCGGCGAGTCGTTCGGCCAGTTCGTCACTGAGGTGGTGTTCGAGGCGGTCAGCCTCCCGGTGGACGTCGGTCCAGGGAACATCGAGACACTCCGTCAGGAAGGTCTCGAGCAGCCGATGTTTTCTGACGAGATTTAAAACGAGTGCCTCCCCTTCTTCGGTCAGTTCGACGCCCTTGTACGGGATGTACTCGACGAGACCGTGTTCGTCAAGCGTTTCTACCATGTTCGTCACGGACGGTGAGGTAACGCCGACGGCGTCGGCTATCTCCACAGTTCGGACGGATCGGGCGTGCTCTTGCTCGAGATAATAGATCGCCTTTAGGTAGTCTTGTGCAACCGAACTAATCTCCATCCAGCTGTTTTTACTACAGAAACCGCATAAGTTTGTTGGGGGTAAGAATCAGATTAGAGATGGCTAAAGAATTGTGTTTGGGCTTTGTGAAATAGCGTTGTCTCTCATTTCGGCGGCTACACTCGTTTCCTAGCGTCTACGTCGAGTTACATCGTGAGTCCGCGCCCAACTACGAGTCTCTCCAGCACCCGAGTTCACCTTACGTATTCGCCGGGGCGAACGGGCTCGAGTTGGACGGTCTTCTGTGACGCCCACAGTTTCGACCGAGGCCGGCATCTGTGTGACGATCACAAGCGCCAGGATCGAACATACTCACGGGCGATGGGCTGTAGCGGTCGGCCGTGACGACACGTAACGTTATAACCGCGCTACCGACTACGGCGAGTATGCTCACGTTCATCGGACTCGGCCTCTACGACGAGCGGTCGATTACCGTCGAGGGACAGCGAGCCCTGCGAGACGCGGACCGGGCGTACGCCGAGTTTTATACCAGCAAGCTGATCGGAGCGTCCGTCCCGGACCTCGAGGAGGCCCACGGCATCGAAATCGACGTACGCGACCGCGCCGGTGTCGAGCAACATCCCGAGGACGTACTCGAGGCGGCCGAAGACGAGGACGTGGTCTTTCTGACCGCCGGCGATACGATGATCTCGACGACCCACGTCGATCTGCGGCTTCGCGCCCACGAGCGCGGGATCGACACGCAGGTGATCCACGGCGTCACCGCCCAGACGGCGACGAGTTCGCTGACCGGGCTCCAGAACTACCGGTTCGGAAAGGCGACGACGCTCCCGTTTCCCTACGCCCACGGCGCGGACGGACTGCCGGCCAGCGTGACCGACACGATCGACGACAACCGCGCCGACGGACTGCACACGGTCGTCTACCTCGACATCAAGGTTGGATACGATCCAACCAACAGTCAGACCGCGAACCGGCCTGAGGATACGGTCGGATACGACCGCGCCGACGGCGACCAGTACATGACCGCCGACGTCGGAGCGGCCCTGCTCGCCGAGGTGTACCCCGAACTCGTGGGGGTCGTCGTCGCACGCGCCGGCAGTCCCGACCCCCTGGTCGACGCCGCCACGATGACCGAACTCGCCGAGCGGTCGTTCGGCGACCCGCTGCACCTCCTCGTGATCCCCGGTGAGTGTCACCTCCTCGAGGCCGATGCACTGGTCGAACTCGCCGGTGTCGATCGGGAAGCGCTCGACATTGTCTGATACGGATTGCTGTAGCGATTTACCGGTGAGACCGCCGTCCGGGTCGCGGTCTCACCGGAAATGATCTACAGTAAACCGTCTGAGACGGTTCACCGGGTAGCGGCGACGATCCGGCGTTTTGGGACGAACGTAGCGGTTTCCGTCAGAAACCTGCCGAGAACCGGATATTCTTGCGAAAGATACTTAGTCGGTTGCTGTAACGTACTCCCATGATAAACAGGGGGAAACGACTGGCGGTCCCGCTGCTCGCGGTCGGGACGGCCGCACTCGTCGGCTACGCACTACGCTCGAGCCGATCCCGCGATGAACGATCCCGTTCGAAGGCGGACCTCGGGGCTCGACTCGTCGGCCCCGACGAGATTCCGGTCGACGCAACCGTCGTCGACGCCTCGTCGCGACGCCTCGACGAGATCCCGGGCGCTCGGCGAGCGATCAGGCGAGCCGTGCGAAACAGCGCGCGCGAGGAGTGGGAACACGTCACTCTCGACCGCGACGGCGCGTGGTCGGTCGTCGACGCGATCCGCGGCTCGCTACCCTACTACGACGGGAACAACAGCTCGTACAACGGCGTCTACGTCCACTACGACGACCGGTTCGTCGTCCTCGACGCGATCGGCTGGGCCCGTCTCGAGGATCCGCTCTACTGATCACAACCCTCGGTAGCGACCCCGGTTCGGTGAGACACAGCGTTCGCCACGTCCGTCGGCGTTTTTGTTCCACGACAGAACAGATACGGGAATCACAATTACTACCACCCACCGACCCGGAGCTACCGACATGCATCTTGGCGTAATCGGACTCGGACGGATGGGGCAGATCGTCGTCGACCGCGTTCTCGAGGCGGGTCACGACGTCGTCGCCTTCGATCTGGAGCCGGAAGCCGTCGCGACGGCGGCCGACGCCGGCGCGGAACCGGCCGACTCCGTCCCCGATCTGGCCGACCGACTCGGCGAAGCGAAGCGAATCTGGTTGATGGTCCCCGCCGGCGAAGCGGTCGACGTGACCCTCGAGGAACTCGAGCCCCACCTCGACGGTGACGACGTGGTCGTCGACGGCGGCAACTCCTACTTCGAGGACTCGGTTCGGCGGGCGGAGGCCTGTTCTGCGGCGTATCTCGACTGTGGTACCTCCGGCGGCCCGGCGGGTGCGGAACTCGGATTCTCCTTGATGGTCGGCGGTCCGGAGTGGGCCTACGACGAACTCGAGCCGGCGTTCGACGCCGTCGCCACCGGCCCCGACGGCCACGAACGGATGGGGCCGGCGGGGTCGGGCCACTACGTGAAGATGGTTCACAACGGCGTCGAGTACGCGCTGATGCAGGCCTACGGCGAGGGGTTCGAGTTGCTCCACGAGGGACGGTACGATCTCGACCTCGAGTCGGTCGCGTCGGTCTGGAACAACGGGGCCGTCATCCGCTCGTGGCTGCTCGAACTCTGCGAGGAGGCATTCCGCGAGGAGGGCACCGACCTCGGCGACGTCGCCGACCGCATCGAGGGTGGCTCGACCGGTACCTGGACCGTCCAGGAAGCCTTAGAACAGGAGGTGCCGTTACCACTGATCTACACCTCGCTCGCGGAGCGGTTCGGCTCACGAGCCGACGACGGCCGCTTCTCGCGTCGACTCGCCAGCCGACTCCGGTACGGCTTCGGTCGACACGAGGTTCCGCGTCGGTAGCCGACAGGCGATCGATCGGATTACCCGACGTCTACACCGATCAGATCTATTCTACGTCGGGACGTCTCTCCCGGTCGGACAGCGTCACGTCTCCTCGGACGGGGGCGACGTCGATCTAGCTACAGTTCTCGAATCGGGCGGGACCGCCACCTCGAACCGAGCACCACCGTCACGTCCCGCCGTCGCTCGAACGGTCCAGCCGTGGCCGGTGGCGATCTCTTCAACGATCGGGAGACCGAACCCCGTTCCGTTCGATGCGGTCGTATAGCCGGTGTCGAAGACCTCCGATCGTCGCTCCGGCGCGATTCCAGTACCGTCGTCCTCGACGAAGAATCCTGCGCCGTCGGGTAACTCACCGACGACGACAGTTACATCTCGTCCGCCGTGCTCGAGTGCGTTCCGGTAGAGGTTCTCGAACAGCTGTCGGAGCCGCTCGGGGTCGGCCTCGATCGCCACCTCTCGGTCGGTTTCGAGAACGAGCTCGGCCCTCCCCGCGTCGATCATCTCCCAGGATCGGCGAGCGACAGTCGAGAGATCGAGTCGCTCCACCTCGTCGATCGAGTTCCCCTCTCGAGCGAGCGAGAGCAACTCGTCGATGAGGACTTCCATTCGGTCGTGGGCGTCGACGACGGCATCGAGGTGATCGGTGTCCGCTTCCGCGATGGCGAGTTGTGTCCGACCCTGTGCGATCGTGAGCGGATTCCGCAGGTCGTGGGAGACGACGCCTGCGAACTCCTCGAGTCGCTCGTTCTTTGCCTCCAGTTTCCGTCGGTACCGCTCTCGGGACGTGACGTCGGTAAACGAGATGGCCCGCCCGATCCGGGTTCGATCCGCCGAGAAGGGGTTTACAGAAACCCGGTAAAACGTCGGTTCCGTGGCGTCCACTGTCTCCAGTAGTGGGTCCGAAGATTCGATCGTCGAACTGACCGTCGGGAGCTGTTCCTCGAGTGGCGTCCCGATGCTATCGACGAGTGAGGGGAACGACTCGAGCGCCGCTGCGTTGTAATCCCGTACTCTGTCTCGATCGTCGAGAATGATGACTGGATCGTCCGTCTCACCAGCCATCCTGACGAGTTGGAGCCGATCGAAATGGACGTAGCAGACGCCGACGGCGAACGCGGCGACTCCGACCGGGGAGTACGTGATGTCGACGAGAACCGTCGAGACGGCACCGAATACGTCGAACACGACGGGGACTCCGGTGAGTGCGACGAGGGCGAAGAGGGGACGCGTATCGAAGCTGACGCGAACGAACAGCTCCAAGAGCATGAAAAACCCGACGAACGAGAGCGCGTACGCGAACGCCATCACGACCCAGTGTAACGGCTCGTGGTGGATCTCGAGGTAGGGGAACGGGAACGTGGCAGGTTCGGCGGAGAAGTACCAGCCGTGAATCGGATTCGTCACCTTCAGCGCGACGATCACGAGGAAGACGCCGATCGCGACCCGGCGCACCGTTCCGTTTCGGTGTAGCGATCGACCGGTGTACGCCGAACAGAAGTACAACCAGGGACCGACCGCCGCGATCCCGATGCAGAGTCCTATCACGAAAAACGCGTACTGGAGCCCCATCGTCGGAGCGGCGAGGTAGCCGACATGAGACACAGCCCATCCGCCACTCGCGAGCAACAGCCAGTAGAGCCCGCGTCGAGTGTCGTCGTGTTCGATGCTCGCCACCCGGTGTAAACTTACGAAACAACACAGTGCTGAGATACCGAAGAGAAGGAGGTAGGCAAATTCCGGCAGCGACTGTGACTGTTCGAGCATGTCCGGTCGACATCCCCACTTCTCGAACGTCCCTCATCGCTCTTGTGGCAGTAGCGCCACCGGCCGCCGCGGTTCGCCCGTTCGTAGTCGGCCGTTATCACGACGGGAATCAGACTCCGCCGAGCGCGACGACGGCGGTAGATAGTTACAGCAATCCGTACGAGGCGCTGTGCTGTCCGTACGAGACGTCACTCGACCTCCGGGGACGACCCGCTCGAGTCGTCGGACTCCGCGGCCGCCTCGTACACCGTCTGGCGCTCGTCGAAGTACGCCGGCGCGTCGTGGTCGGCCTCGAAACGGACGACCCGTTCCATCGCGTCGCGACCGTCCTCGGCGGCGTCTAACTCCGTCGCGAGGTCGGTGTAGCCCGCCGCGAGGTCCTGGAAGGCCTGCATTCGCGCCTGTTTCGCCTCGACGAGTAGCTGTTTCTCCTCTAAATCGCGCTGTAGCTCCTCGATCGCCTCGAGGTCGACCTCGTCGCCGGTCGGCCGCTCCGTCGAGGAGGGTCTCGCTGGACCGACGCCGCGCTCCCCGAGTCGGGTGCGGATCTCGGCCATCTCCTCGTCGATCTCGTCGAGCAACTCGTCGGCCTCGTCGCCCATCGTCTGTACCTGTCCGGAGAGGAGCCCCGCCTGGGTCCGACAGTAGTCGACGAATTCGTCGACCGACAGCGATGGGCCGTCGTCGCTCATACCCGTCGGTTCGGGTTCCCGACCGAAGTCACTTTGGACGTATCGACCCGCGTTCGTCGTCGACCACTCCCGGATACAGCGTTAACACGTAACACACTGTTACGCTTTCAGACGTGTTAAGTTCCTCCGGCCACTGACGCAATTACGATGAATCGGGTACCGCGACGCGAAACAGGCCGGTTTCCAGTCACACCCAGTCTATGACGAAAGAGTACATCGAGGTGCGGGGTGCACAAGAGCACAACCTGAAGGATCTCGACGTCACTATCCCCCGCGAGTCGTTTACCGTCGTCACCGGACTCTCGGGCTCGGGCAAGTCCTCGCTCGCGTTCGAGACGGTGTACGCGGAGGGCCAGCGCCGGTACATCGAGAGCCTCTCGGCGTACGCCCGGAACTTCCTCGGCCAGATGGACAAACCGCAGGTCGAGACCGTCGAGGGTCTCTCCCCGGCGATCTCGATCGATCAAAAAAACGCCGCGAACAACCCCCGATCGACGGTCGGGACGGTCACGGAACTCCACGACTACCTCCGACTGCTCTACGCCCGCGTCGGCACACCCCACTGTCCAGACTGCGGTCGTGAGGTCGGCGAGCAGTCGGCCCAAAACATGGTCGAGCGCATCCTCGAGTTACCCGAGGGAACACGTGCCAAAATCGCCGCGCCGGTCGTCCGCGACCAGAAGGGAGCCTTCGAGAACCTCTTCGAGGAACTCGTCTCCGAGGGCTACTCCCGCGTCGAGGTCGACGGGGAGGAGTACGACCTCACGCTCGATGACCTCAACTTAGACGAGAACTTCGATCACACCGTCGACGTCGTCGTCGACCGGATTCGCGTCTCGACTGAGGATCGCCCACGAATCGTCGACAGCGTCGAGACCGCACTCGAGGAGGCCGACGGCGTCCTGAAGCTCATCCTCCCCGATCCGCCGGAAGAAACCGTCACAGATCTCGGCGAGGAGGCCCGCCGGACGGGTGCGCTGGGTGACGAGGTCGAAACGGACGACCGCTTCGTCGTCGAGTTCTCGAAGGACCTGGCGTGTACCCACTGTGGGATCGACGTCCCAGAGATCGAGACACGCTCCTTTTCGTTCAACTCGCCTCACGGCGCCTGCCCCGAGTGTGAGGGGTTAGGCGAGACGAAAGAGGTCGACGAGAACCTGGTGGTCCAGGACGAATCCAAGCCGCTGAAGGAGGTCTTCGAACCCTGGAGCTACAACCGATCGTACTACCAAACGCGACTCGATGCGGTCGCCGAACACTTCGACGTCTCCCTGTCGACACCACTCGAGGACGTCGACGACGGGATCCGCGAGGCGTTTCTCTATGGCACCAGCGAGCAGGTGCTGTTCAAGCGCAACACGAAGAACGGAATCCGGCGCAAGCGCAAGCGCTTCGAGGGAATCGTTCCGAATCTCGATCGGCGCTACCTCGAGACCGACTCGGACTCGACGCGCGAACACATCGAGGACTACATGTCCGTGACCGAGTGTCCCGCCTGTGACGGCACTCGGCTCAAACCCGCCTCACGGGCCGTCCTCGTCGACGGTACGTCGATCACCGAGATCAACGCGATGAGCATCGGCGACGCGCTGGCACACTTCGAGTCGCTCGAGGCGAACTTCACCGAACGCGAGAAGGTGATCGCCGAGGAGATCCTAAAAGAGATCCGCGCTCGCCTGAGCTTCATGGTCGAGGTCGGCCTCGAGTACCTCACGCTCGACCGCGAGGCCTCCACCCTCTCGGGTGGGGAGAGCCAGCGCATCCGGCTCGCGACGCAGATCGGCTCCGGCCTCGTCGGCGTCCTCTACGTGTTAGACGAGCCCTCGATCGGGCTCCACCAGCGGGACAACGATCGCCTGCTCGACACCTTGGAGGAGCTTCGCGACCTCGGGAACACGCTCCTCGTGGTCGAACACGACGAGGAGACGATGCGCCGTGCGGACAACGTCATCGACATGGGACCCGGCCCCGGCAAACGCGGCGGCGAGGTCGTCGTCAACGGCCCCGTCGACGAGGTCAAAGCCTGCGAGGACTCCATCACGGGCGATTACCTCTCCGGTCGCCGCCAGATCCCGGTCCCCGACGAGCGACGCGATCCGGAGGGTGCGCTGACGATCCTCGGTGCCCGCCAGCACAACCTCGACGATCTGGACGTCGACATCCCGCTCGGCTGTTTCACCGCGATCACGGGCGTCTCGGGATCCGGAAAATCCACGCTCATGCACGAGGTACTCTACAAGGGACTGGCCCGCGAGATGAACGACAACACGAGCGTCGTTCCGGGCGACCACGATGCCCTCGAGGGCATAGAGGAGATCGAGACGGTCAGGCTGATCGACCAGTCGCCGATCGGGCGCACGCCACGGTCGAATCCGGCGACGTACACGAACGTCTTCGATTACGTCCGGGAGCTGTTCGCCCAGACGAAGCTCTCGAAACAGCGCGGTTACGAGAAGGGGCGCTTCTCGTTCAACGTCAAGGGCGGGCGCTGTGAGGAGTGTGGCGGGCAGGGTACGGTGAAAATCGAGATGAACTTTCTCTCGGACGTCTACGTCCCCTGCGAGGAGTGTGACGGCGCACGGTACAACGACGCCACGCTCGACGTCACCTACAAGGGGAAGACGATCGCCGACGTCCTCGAGATGGAAGTCGGCGAAGCCTACGACTTCTTCGAGTCGAACTCCCAGATCCGACGGCGGCTCAAACTGCTGAAAGACGTCGGGCTCGACTACATGACCCTCGGACAGCCCTCGACGACGCTCTCCGGTGGCGAGGCCCAGCGAATCAAGCTCGCCGAAGAGTTAGGAAAGAAAGATTCCGGGGAGACGCTCTATCTGCTCGACGAGCCCACCACCGGCTTACACCACGAGGACGAGCGAAAGCTCATCGAGGTGCTCCACCGCCTGACCGACGACGGCAACACCGTCGTCGTCATCGAACACGAACTCGACCTCGTGAAAAACGCCGACCACATTATCGACCTCGGCCCCGAGGGCGGCGAACACGGCGGCGAGGTCGTCGCGACTGGCACGCCCGAAGAGGTCGCCCGACTCGAGGAGTCGCACACCGGCCAGTACCTGCGGGATCTCTTGCCCGATGTCGACCTCGAGGGACCGCGCAGCGAACGCGTCGAACCGGCGACGCCGCCGACGAACGACTAATACGGATTCCGTACCGATGTACCGGCGGTGAGTCGAACCGTGTGAGACGAGTCTCGGTGGAGGAGTGTAGCGAGTCCACCGTTGCAACCGCCGCCCAGGTCACGGGTGCGCCGGAACTGACTCGAGAAGTTCGTCCCGTACATGTGATAGCAGCCCGTACGAGCACCGACCCGTTCACCGGTCGATTCTCGGGTCGAAACCCGAACGATTACCGGCCGGTAGCCGAAACCGGAGGACATGACCGACACGGAAGACGTCCGACGACGGCTGGTCGGTGGCGGCGTGATCGCCGCGGGGAGTGTCGTCGTACTCGTCGTACTCGCTGGCATCCCGACGACGCTGGCGGAAGCGGTTCCGGTCGTCTGGATCGCCGTTGGCGGAGGTATGCTGATCCTCGCCGGACGCCTCGAGCGCCTGTCGCTCGGCGTGACGGCCGTCGGCTGGCCCCGCATCGGCGCCGTCGGGCTGGCGATCCTCGCACTCGGCTCGAGTACGGTTGGGTTCGTCCAGTTACTCGAGGCGTCCGGATGGGGCGGACTGCTCAACGCCGTCTTCGCACTGGGGGTTGCACTGATTCTCGCCTTCGGTGCCCTCGAGTGCTGGTTCGGCGGCCTGCAGATCGACGAGGATGCGTTCGTAGTCGAGGCGTAGTCGTCGCGTAGGCGAGGCGAAGTTTACAGGCGGTCGAGGCGAATGCCCCGGGGCTTGACCCCGGGGTTGAAGCCGACAACCCGTGACATAAACCATTAAGTAAACATGTCTCTAATCA